>JBHIAT010000033.1:0-26231 GCA_046758705.1 Bipolaricaulia bacterium | reverse complement strand
GGACACCTTCTGTCTATTTCAGGGTATCGGTATGTCATAATTCACATCACGGGTTAGTAATCATTATTTAGGAGGTGGTCAGAGGCAGGTTTTCAGAGTTGCTGGGTCAACCGAATCTAAACAAATGAAGGAGGTCCAATGAGTGAGCGCAAGTTTCGGGTTGTGATGTTCAGTATACTGTTGCTAGGATTTTTTAGCTTTGGTCTCTACGCCCAGACGATCACCTTCTGGACGACCGAGACGGAAGTGGATCGAATGCGGGTCCAGCAGCAGATGGCCGCAGAGTTCCAGGGGAGCACCGGGATCGAGGTTCAGGTCATCCCGGTCGACGAAAATCTGCTCTCTGAGCGGCTCACCGCAGCTCAAGCCGCCCGGGATCTTCCCGACGTGATCTTCCACCCGGTCGATTTCACCATCGGCTGGGCCGAACAGGGGATCCTCGACTGGCGAGCAGCGGCTGAGGTCGTTGGCGAGCTGGGGACCGGGACGTTTGCAGCGGGTCCGTTGGCGTTGGCGGAGTTCATGGGCGGTTACTCAGCAGTGCCGGCCGACGGTTGGGGACAGCTGTTGGTCTACCGCAAAGATCTGGTCGAGGCCAACAACCTGCCAACCCCTGACACCTGGGACAATATCCTGACAGTCGCCGAGGCGCTGCACAATCCTCCGAGGATGTTCGGCTTCGCGGCGGCGACGGCACCGGATCAGGTCTACACCCAGCAGGTCTTCGAGGGCTTCGCCCTGTCCAACGGAGCGGCGTTGGTCGATGCGACGGGCAACGTAAACCTCAACACACCGGAGTTCAGAGAGACACTGGACTTCTACAAGCAACTCGTCGAATTCACCCCGCCCGGCAGTATCTTCTGGCGCCAGACCCGGCTCTTCTACCTGGGCGATCGAATTGCGATGATGGTCTGGTCCCCGTTCATCCTCGATGAGCTCTCCGGACTCAGGCGAGATCAGCCGATCCTGGTTCCTGATCTGGCCCAGAAAACTGGGTTCGTGACCGTCATCCAAGGCCCCAACGGCGCTGCCCAGTACGGCCAAGTGAGCTACTTCGGGATCACCACCGGCGCGAACACTCCGGCAGCCAAGGAGTGGGTCAAGTTTCTGCTTACCGACGGATACTTGAGGTGGCTCAGCTTCGCCCCCGAGGGGAAGTTCCCGATGCGAAGAGGCACTCTGGCAGACCCCGATGCGTTCATCCGCGGCTGGGCCGAGCTGGAGTTCGGGGCCACCACCCGGGCGAAGATCTCGGAGTTCTACGGCCCGGAGGTCGTTGAGGCAATCCTCAGTGGCATCGAGGGCTTCAACCGCTGGGGGTTCACCGCCGGTAAAGGTGCGCTCGTCTCCAAGATCTACGGGACGAAGGTTGTCCCGGAACTGGTTGTCGATTTCCTGCGCGGGAAACTCACGACCACAGAGGCGGCCGCGGAGATCGACGCAGCGGTGAAGGCGTTGGAGGAGTGACGTAAGCAAAGTTTCAGAGCACCAGAGGGGGAGGGGAGGGGGGTTCCTTCCCTCCCCGCGTTTTATGGGGTATGCAGTTGAAGTCACTGGGCAAACGCAGACTCTCACTCCGCCAGCAGGAGCAACGGATCGCCTACTGGATGCTGATCCCGACGTTCCTGATCGTGATCGCTATCGTCATCTTTCCGGTCCTGTGGAACCTCCGGTTGAGCTTCCAGGAGGTATCGCTGGCCCGACTCGGCGAGATATCGCTCTTCGACCCCGACTTCACCGTTAAGAACTTCAGAAAACTGTTCACCGACCGCGATTTCCTGCCCGACATTCGCACGTCACTCATCTACACGGTCGGGGGTGCCTCTCTTTCTCTGCTGCTTGGCCTGCTGGCGGCGCTGCTGGTGAACACCCGCTTCCCGGGACGGGGGGTGGTGCGCGGACTGTTCCTGTTCCCGTTCATCGCTCCGGTGATCGCGGTGACTTATACGTTCCGCTGGCTCCTGGAGCCGCTCTTCGGGATCGTCGGCTACCTGGGCCAGGCGTCCGGGATCCTTCCTCGGCCGATCGCGTTCCTCGCCGAGGAGCCCTACGCGTTGATCACCGTCATCTTCTTCGAGGGATGGCGTTACTTTCCGTTCGCGTTCCTGTTCGTCTTGGCGCGCCTCCAGGCGATCCCCAAAGGTCTGTATGAGGCGGCCGAGGTCGACGGAGCGACCCCGTTCCAGCGGTTCTTCTATGTAACACTCCCCCAACTCCGATGGGTGCTGGCGACGATCTTTCTGCTGCGGTTCTTGTGGTTGTTCAACAAGTTCGACGACGTCTTCCTGCTCACTGGGGGTGGCGCCGGGACTGAGGTGCTGCCGGTTAAACTCTACGATTTCGCGTTCGGCGAGTTCGACGTCGGTGCCGGGGCGGCCGTCTCTGTCTTCCTGTTCCTGTTGCTGGCCGTCCTGCTGATCTTCTACTTCAAGTGGGTACTTAGGGAAAGATAGCGATGACCCGAACACAGGTTGAGAAAGTCACCATCTGGATCCTGCGGGTGCTGGGGTTTGCCTTCTTCATCTCGGTCGTCGCCTTCCCATTCTACTGGATGCTGCTCTCCTCGATAAAGCCCTTGGAGGAGATCATCGCCTTCCCGCCGAACCTCGGAATCAGTCGAATTGATCTCAACTCCTACCGGGAGGTACTGTTCGAACGCAGCTTCCTTCGGTTCATCGGGAACAGCGTTTACGTCTCATCGCTCACCGTGCTGTTAACCGTCTCCCTGGCCACACTCGGCGCTTATGCGATCACCCGACTGCAGTTCCGGGGCAAGGAGGTCATGTCGCGGAGCATCTTACTCATCTACATGTTCCCGGCGATCGTTCTGGTCATTCCACTGTATGTGCTGTTCTCCCGGCTCGGAATCCGGGACTCGGTCAACGGACTCATCCTCGTCTATCTGGCTCAGACGATCCCCGTCGCCCTCTATATGCTGAAGAGTTACTTCCAGACACTGCCCGTCGACCTTGAGGAGGCCGGCCTGATCGACGGGCTGAGCCGGGTGGGGGTGATCTGGCGGATCACGATTCCGCTGTCGCTGCCGGCGATGGCGAGCGTCGCGCTGTATACGTTCATGATCGCCTGGAACGAATTTCTGTTCGCGTTCATCTTTCTGGACACTCCGGACAAGTTCACCCTATCGCGTGGGATCGTCCAGCTGTTCAACAGCATCCATCTCTCCTGGCAGCTGGTGATGGCCGCGTCGGTGATCGCCACCGTGCCGATCATCTTGCTGTTCCTGCTCTTCGAAAGATACCTCGTCAAGGGACTGACCGCCGGGGGCGTGAAAGGGTAACCGGCGGATTCTCGCTGACGACCTGAGCTCTTATCTCGCCCCTTCCCCGCCTGGATGGGAATGTAACTTCAAGCACTGCAATCGGTTGCGCCCGAAGGGTATAATGAAGTTGGAAAAAGAAACTAAGGAGGGGTGCGATGAATACCACGTTACAAACCGAGCGCTCCGGTCCCAAGACGGACGAACTGCTGCGTAAAAAGGTTGCTTACGTCTCCGATGCGATCCCCACCTCCCCGATGGTCATCAGCCGGGGTGAAGGAGCGCTGATCTGGGATGTTGACGGAAACCGCTACATCGATTTCACCGGCGGGGTCAGCGCCCTCAACGTCGGCCATGCTCACCCCCGGATCGTCGCCGCGATCCAGGAACAGGTGAAACGGTATATCCACACCGACTTCAGCATCATCGCCTACGAGCCCTACATCGCGCTTGCCCAACGACTCACCGCCCTGGCGCCGGGCCCGACGCCCAAGAAGGCCGTCTTCTTCAACAGCGGCGCCGAGGCGGTCGAGAACGCGGTGAAGTTCGCCCGTGCCTACACCGGCCGACCGGCGATCGCCGTGTTCGAAGGCGCATTCCATGGCCGAACGCTGCTCACGCTCACCATGACCCATAAGGGGAAACCGTATAAGTCCGGTTTCGGTCCACTTGCCGCCGAGGTCTATCGGCTGCCGTTCCCCGATCCATACCACAATCCCATCCCGTTCGATCAGGTGGAACGGGCGCTGGTCCGTCAGGTCGATCCCCGGACGGTCGCCACCGTGGTCGTCGAGCCGATCCAAGGGGAAGGGGGGTTCATCGTCCCGACCGACGGTTTTTTGAGGTTTCTACGCGAACTCACGAACAGGTACGGGATGCTGTTGATCGCCGATGAGATTCAGACCGGGTTCGGCCGCACCGGGAAGTGGTTCGCCTGCGAGCACTGGGGCGTGGAGCCGGATCTGATGACGATCGGGAAATCGATCGCCGCCGGACTGCCGCTCAGCGGGGTGATCGGAAACCAGGAGATCATGGACACCCCCGAGCCGAACGCCATCGGCGGGACGTTCATCGGCAACCCGGTTGCCTGTCGGGCGGCTGTCGAGGTGCTGGAGATCATCGAAGCAACCGATCTGTTGAATCGCGCCGAAGTGATCGGCCAAAGGCTGCGGGAGCGGCTGCGAGCGATGCAGGACCGGTATGAACTGATCGGAGAGGTCCGAGGCGTGGGAGCGATGGTCGCCGTTGAACTCGTCCGAGATCGGCAGACGAAGGAACCGGCGACCGAGGAGACCGAGGCGATCGTCACCGAGGCTCAGGATCACGGCGCGCTGTTCCTGACCGCCGGACCCGACCGAAATGTGATCCGGTTCCTGGCTCCGCTGGTGATCACCGATGATCAGCTCACCGAAGGGATGGAGATCTTGAACGCAGCGATCGAGGCGGTCGTCTAGATTTGAAGAATATTCTACTACTCTTTACCCTAGTTTTGTAGGTGTACTATACCATAACCATATGGTATGATATGATAGTTGAGAAGAGAAAAGAGTGCTAGGAATAGCTAGTGCTTTCTCTATCATCATCATCTATATAATGGGTGGTTATATTGAAAACCCCCGCTATCAGTTCCTTATTCTCTGGAGTTAGGTCAATTATGACATGAACACAGGAGAAAAAGCAACAGAATTATCCGAAATATCACGTTTCGCAAGTCCTAAGCCACTGGATGATGACACTTGGCACATGTGGGTAGAAACAGAAAATGCTCGTGGAAGCGGAGCAGTGGTACGGAAGCTTGTGGAATGGCTACGTCAAAGTCACACTCAATCTGATCACTTGAAGATTATTTTCACAGGACATTCAGGATCAGGAAAGTCCACTGAGCTATTTCGCGTCACCCGAGAGATTTCCGATCTTTATAAAACCGTGATTGCTGGGATTGACGACTATTACTCACTAACGACAGTTGATTACCGTCTGCTCTTATTTTTTTGTGCCTCGAAGTTTGTTGAAGAGGCTGCTGAAGTGGATGCCGAAATAAGAGAGGATGAAGCTCAAGCTTTACTGGATTGGTTTGATGAACGGACCGTAGATGAAGTGAAATCGAGAGGACATGAATTGTCTGTCAAAGGCGGTGCCCAATTGAGTATTTTTAAAGCCCTTTTTGTCAAATTTTCTGGCAGGCTCTACAGCGGTGGTGAAACGAGAGAAACAGTTTCTAGACACATCGAGAGCCGTCTGGATCAACTGATCGCCAACATGCGGGTTATCGTCCAGGCTATTGAAGAAAAACTGGATGGACAAAAACTTCTCCTTATACTCGAAGGCCTCGACAAAATTGAAGATCGTGACCAAGGCCGCAAACTTTTCTTCGAGCACCGCCGTCAACTTTTAGATATTCCGTGCAACGTAATCTTTACCTTCCCCATTGCTCTCTGGTATGAGCCACAAACCGGTCCTCTCGACTATCCGATCCGCTATCTCCTACCGATGATCCCTGTTTCTTCATCCCCCATTTTGCGTCAGATTGTTTTTCAACGGATTGATGAGAGCGCGAATCTTATCACACCAGAGGCCCTCGATTATCTGATCCAATACTCGGGGAGCGTGCTGCGTGACCTACTCTACCTGCTTCGAGAGTCCGCGGTTGGTGCAAAAGTTAAAGGACGTACCACCATTGAAATCGATGACGTTCAAGATTCCGCCCGTTTGCTTCGTGATGATTATAACAACCGACTTTCACCGCGCTCATATGGTGAAAACCCTGTAGAGCTGAATGAGATCTATGGAGTGCTAGAACCTATTGATGAATGGCCAAAGGGGATGGTCGAACAGAATGAGGCATTTAAGATGCTGCTTCAGAATCTTTGCATCCTCGAATATAACAACGATAACCGCTGGTTCGACTTACATCCAGCAATCCGTGAAGTCATGAGGATCAGGGATGACGAGCAAAAAGCGTAAGCAGAAAGAAAGATTAGTTCAATCTAAGGACAAGAATGATCATATGGTGGTTATCTCCCATCATGATCAAAATGCGGAATTGTTCGGGAAAGATTATCCGCGTCTATTACTTGCTCTACGAGATGCTGTACCAGGGGAGCTATTTTTTATACAAATCAACTCTCCCGTTCTCCGACATACTCTTTCAGAGCGATTAACTGCCGATGGTCTGACGCGCTCCCATGATATTTTCGACTTTTCCAAATTCTATCCTAGTCTATCTCCTTACACCATCCTGCGTGGATTTCTCGAAGACTTGGAATCTACTCCAGAAATACTTTTTGTGGATGGACTAGAATACTGGATTGACTCCATGCCAAATCCTGGCGGAGCTCTTGAAACTCTTAACCTTAGCCGTGAACGCCTTGCTGACCTGGGCGTCGTGATTATCTTCCTTCTCCCCGCCTACCTTATCGACTTGATACGTACTCGCGCCTTTAACCTATGGACATGGCGCGCCCATCACTATTCTCTCGAACCGACTGAGATCACTACTGAGCAAGATGGTATTATACAATCATTGAATCTAAGTCGCTTTAGCGTTCCTGGAGACACGCCCGAATCCCGTAGCCGCCGCATTCGTATACTCCAGCGCCTGCTTACCGAGGGGCTAGCTGAAAATCTAACGCTAAACTCCTTGATCTACCCTGTCCTGATCCCTCTCGCGAAAGATCTTTACGAGGCGGGAAGTTACACTGAAGCCCTAATTCTATTGAATCAAGCAAGAGACAATCTAGAGCAGATGAAGGATACTATAGATATCATCCCTATCCTCAATTTGCGAGCTTTAGTGCTCCAAGCTCTTGGAAACTTTAGTGAAGCTGAACCTCTCCATCAGAAGGTGTTAGAAATCCTGAAAAACGATTTGGGACCAGAAAACCCTAATGTGGCTGTAAGCCTTAATAATCTAGCGGAACTCTATCGAAATCAGGGCAAGTATACTGAAGCTGAATCTTTTTTCAAACAGGCGCTATCGATCTGGGAGAAAGCTCTGGGATCAGAACATCCAAACACTGCTGCAATCCTTAACGGTCTGGCACAACTCTACAGTGACCAAGGCAAATATGTCGAGGCTGAACCTTTATTCCGACAGACTCTAGAGATTCGCCAGAAGACTCTACAGCCAGATCACCCTGACATAGCTCAGGCTCTCAATAACCTAGCAGTGCTCTATAAAAATCAAGGTAGATATACTGAAGCCGAACCCCTTTATAAACAGGCATTGTCAGTTTGGGAGAAAGCTTTGGGTTCGGAACATCCAAACATAGCTACAATCCTTAACAATCTCGCAGTTTTCTATAAGAGCCAGGGCAAGTATGTTGAAGCCGAACCTCTTTTCAAACAGGCAATTAAAGTTGCAAAGAAAACTTTAGGATTAGGACATCCTTACACAGCCCAAATTCTCCATAACTTGGCCGAACTTTATCGAATCCAAGAGAAATATGCTGAAGCTGAACCTCTCTATCAACAAGCGTTAGAAATTCGTCAGAACACTCTAGACCCGAACCATCCTGATATAGCTGTAAGTCTCAACGACTTGGCACAGCTTTATGATAGACAGGACAAGTATGCCGAAGCTGAGCCCCTTTACAAACAGTCTTTAGAAATTCGGAAGAAGATCTTGGGACCAGATCACCCTAATACAGCTAACAGCCTTAATAATTTAGCAGGGTTCTATCACTTGCAGGGTAGATATGCCGAAGCTGAGCCCCTTTACAAACAGTCTTTAGAAATTCGGAAGAAGATTCTAGGACCAAATCACCCCGATGTGGCTAACAGCCTTAACAATCTCGCTGGGCTCTACCATGTCCAAGGTAAGTATGACGAGGCTGAACCTCTCTACAAACGGTCCTTAGAAATCCGGGAGAAGATTTTGGGACCGAATCATTCAGACGTTGCTAACAGTCTCCAAAACTTAGCGGGACTCTATTATAATCAAGAAAAATATGATGAGGCTGAGTCACTTTTTAAACGATCTTTGACAATTCTAGAAGCTCTAGATCCAGATCATCTAGACTTAGCCAAAACTCTGGAAAACTACGCTGTTCTGCTGATAAAGACAAATCGAGAAGCCGAAGCAGCAGCCATGAAAGCACGCGCTAAGAAAATCCGAGCCAAGCTCGCTTAGGTGAGTTTATTCTTCGTCCTCGTCCTCGTCAGTCTTCTCGGTTTTGGAGGCTTTGTTCAGGGTCTCGTTGATCTCCCGGATCCGTTGGTCGACCTTGTAGAAGATGGTCCCTTCCTCAAACTCCCCGTTCACCAAGGCTCCGGCAGGCTGGCCGGTGAGCAGCTCGATCCCTTCCTCAACCGTCTCCACCGCCCAGATATGGAATTTCTCATCTCGAACTGCCTCGATCATCTCGTCGTCGAGCATCAGGTGCTCCACGTTCCCGGTTGGGATGAGTACCCCTTGCTTCCCGGAGAGCCCTTTCGCCTTGCAGACCTTGTAGAAACCTTCGATCTTCTCGTTGACCCCGCCGATCGGCTGGATCCTCCCCTTCTGGCTGACCGAACCGGTGACGGCGATCCCTTGCTGCAGCGGAACGCCGGAGAGCGCCGAGATCAGCGCGTACAGCTCGGTGCTCGACGCGCTGTCTCCGTCCACCATCCCATAGCTCTGCTCGAAGGTGATGCTCCCCGCCAGCGACAGCGGTTTATCCTGAGCGAACCGCTCGGCCAAGTACCCCTTCAGGATCATCAAGCCCTTGGTGTGGAGGCTGCCGGAGAGTTCCGACTCGCGTTCGATGTTCACCACACCGCCCTTGCCGGCGTAGGCGTTGGCGGTGATCCGGGACGGCCGGCCGAAGCTGAAATCCCCGAGTTGATAGACGGAAAGCCCGTTCACCTGACCGACGACCTCACCATCGGTATCGACGAGCAGTTCGTCTCGCTCGATCATCTCCTGAATCTTCTCCTCGACCCGGTTGTGGCGATAGGTCCGCTCGTCGATCGCCTTCTTGACATGTTCGGCCTTGACCGAGTCCGAACCGGCCTGACGCGCCCAGTAGCTCGCCTCCCGGATGATCGCCATCATGTCGCTGAACCGACCGGTGAGCTTCCGTTGATCCCCGGCGATCCGCGAGGAGTGCTCGAGCACCTGCGCCACACCGGTCTTGTGGAATGGCATCAGATCGTCCTCTTCCTCACATCGCGCCCGGATGAACGCCCCGAACTTGGTGATATACTCCTCATCCCGATCGATCTCGTTATCGAAATCACTCTTCACGTTGAACAGCTTGCCGAAGTCCTCGTCGTAAAACTGGAGGAGCTCGTAGAGCAGGGAGCTTCCGACGAGGATGATCTTCACGTCCATTGGGATCGGCTCGGGACGCAACCCCTCGGTGGCGGTGTATCCCATCATGTGGGCGGGATCCTCAATACGGATTAACTGACATTTGATCGCGACCTTCAACGCTTCCCAGGATAGCCCGCCGTAGCGGAACAGGTTGTCGACGTTGATGACCAGATAGCCGCCGTTCGCCCGGTGTAG
Source organism: Bipolaricaulia bacterium (assembly GCA_046758705.1). Taxonomy (GTDB): domain Bacteria; phylum Bipolaricaulota; class Bipolaricaulia; order JBHIAT01; family JBHIAT01; genus JBHIAT01. The sequence goes on along the minus strand of JBHIAT010000033.1, from coordinate 16,461 downwards.
CGCTCCCGGTCTGATCATGTTGAAGTCGGTGGTCATCGCACCGAACTGAACACGCCGCTCGACCGCCCCAAAGATATTCCCGAAGGTGGCGCTGTCCTGGACGATGACCGGTGCCCCCTCCGTTTCGCTGTGGTCGACTACCACATTGACATCGTAACGATCAAGGCTGGCCTGCCTCATCAGCATCTGGAACGGGTTCTGCTGACCTTCCCCGTCACTGTCGTGAAAGCTGTCGAGGTTGTTAAGGATGTCCTCCCGAACCGCATTCAGGTGCTGGATGATCTTGGGGTGGTCGCTGTATTTCTGTTCGAGCTCTTCGATCTTAGGGCCGATGCTGACCTCGGTCGCCTGCCGGTCGAGCTCCCTCACCGCCTTGGTCTGTTCCTCCTCGATGTGGCCAACCTCCCGGATCGCCTCTTGGATCATCTCCTGGAGTTCTTCCTGCCTCTGTCTTAACTCGGCTTGATGCTCGTCGCCCAGTCGCCTGAACTCCTCCTGGCTCAACGGTTTCCCGTCGGCCTTCACCGGTACGGTGTTGATTCCGAATGGGGTGCGTTGCAGCATGAACCCCCGCTCGTCTGCGGTCGTCTCCACCTTGCTGAAGACCTCGGTCTTCTGCTGATTAAATTGCTCGTCGATCTCCTTCTTGCGCGTCTGGTACTCGTCGGATTCGAAGACCTCAGGGATCTCCTCTTGGAGCCGCTCGACCAGCTGTTGCAGCTCATCCTGGAACTGGCACCCCTGGCCCGGGGGTAGCTGAAGGTACCTCGGTTGATAAGGGTCATCGAAGTTGTAGACGTAGCAGAGGTCGGGTGGTGTCGGCTCGTTGACGCTGATTTGCTTCAAAAACCGACGTACGGTCGAATTCTTCCCGGTCCCCGCCCCGCCGGCCACATAGATGTTGTAGCGATAGTTCTTGATCCCCAAACCGAGTTTGAGCGCCTCCACCGCACGTTCCTGGCCGATGATCTCGTTGGAAGGCTCCACCTCCTCGGTCGTTTCAAACCCGAACAAATCGGGATCGTAGCTCCGTTTCAACTCCTCAGGGGCAAGCTCCTTCATAACAACCTCCTCTCTTTCACCTTACAAAGATAGCAGAGCTCTGCACAATCATCAACGTTGAATCCCTCACCACAAATCCGTTAGAATTCTATCAGAGGATGCCGAGCAATGCCAACAAACAATGGAGTCAGGCGGGTGCTCATTATGGGCGCCGCCGGCCGGGATTTCCACAACTTCAACGTCGGCTTCCGTGACAACGACGCCTACCGGGTGGTCGCGTTCACCGCGACTCAGATCCCACATATCGAAGGACGCCGCTATCCGCCCGAACTCGCCGGGGATCTCTACCCGGACGGGATCCCCATTGAACCCGAGACAAAACTGGAAGCGCTGATCCGAGACGAGCAGATCGATGAGGTCGTCTTCGCCTACAGCGACGTCTCGAATCAGTATGTCATGGATCACGCTGCCCGTGTGCTCGCCGCCGGGGCTGACTTCCGGCTCATGGGGGTCGATGCCACGCAGCTCGATTCGAAAAAACCGGTGATCACCGTGACCGCGGTGCGCACCGGCGCAGGGAAGAGCCAGACGACCCGCCGGGTGGCCGATCTCCTTAAGGAACGGGGAAAACAGGTGGCGATCGTCCGCCACCCGATGCCCTACGGGACCCTCACCGACCAGGTGGTACAACGGTTTCAAAACTATGAAGATCTCGACCGGTATGGGTGCACGATCGAGGAACGCGAGGAATACGAGCCCCACCTCGACCGGGGAAGCCTCGTCTACGCCGGGATCGATTACGAGAAGATCCTGAGACAGGCGGAAGCAGAGGCCGACGTGATCGTCTGGGACGGGGGGAACAACGATCTCCCCTTCTACCGCTCCGATCTGGCGATCGTCGTCGCCGACCCGCACCGGCCGGGCGATGAGCTCAGCTACTATCCGGGCAACGTAAACCTGAGACTTGCCGATGTAGTGGTGATCAACAAGATCGACACCGCCGACCGCCAAGCGATCGATCAAGTTCGGGTGAACGTTCGGCGGATCAACCCCGATGCGATCATCGTTGAAGCGGCGTCGCCGATCTTTGTGGATGAGCCCCAGGTGATCGAGGGGAAGCGGGTGCTGGTGATCGAGGACGGGCCGACGCTCACCCACGGCGAAATGGCCTACGGCGCCGGAACGATCGCCGCCGAACGGTTCGGTACTCGAGAGCTGGTCGACCCCCGACCGTTCGCCGTCAACTCGATCGCTGAGATCTACGACCGGTATCCCCATATCGGAAACCTGATTCCGGCAATGGGCTACGGCGATGAGCAGATCCAAGATCTCGAAGCGACGATCCAACGGACCGAATGCGATGCGATCCTGATCGCGACGCCGATCGACCTGAGGCGGTTGATCCGGTTCGATCGTCCGGTGACCCGAATCCGCTATGAACTCCAGGAGATCGGTCGGCCGACGCTGGCCGAGATCCTGGCCCGGTCGTTCCCCACCTGATCCGGGAATCCCTCTGAAGGTTTGAGACCCAGACCACTCTTTGTTATAGTGACGACTCCCCATGAATCAATTCAGGGGCTTCTCAGTTCATCGCCCCGACCATTGCCGGGACTCCCTGAAGGCTCCGTCCGAGCCGTTGGATATTCAGCGCCGCATTGTGATCTCGATGCAACCCCAGCCCACAATGTGGACACCTGTGCCATCGCTGGGAAAGGCTCTTTGCCACTGTCTCCTCGCAACTCGAGCATTTCTGGCTCGTCCACTGGGGCGGCACTGCAACTGCATCCCTACCAGCTTCTTCCGCTTTATAGCAGATGAATCGCAGGAACTGGCCCCAGCCAGCATCAGATATGCTCTTAGCGAGACGGCGATTCTTTACCATGTCCTGGATGTTCAAATCCTCATAGTATATGGCATCGTTCTCATTGACCAGCTTCCAACTGAGCTTGTGGTGAAAGTCCTTACGCTGATTCTGAACCTTCTCATGCGCTCTTTGAAGCAACCGTACCGCCTTGTGGCACCGGTGACTCTCCGGCTTGCGGTTAGATACTCGTCGTTGGGCTTTAGCCAGCCGTCGTTCAGCCTTGTGATACCACTGGGGATTCTCAATCTGTGTTCCATCGCTCAAGGTCGCGAAGCTCTCCACACCCACGTCAATCCCAACGTCTTTGCCCGTCTTAGGCAACGGCTCAGGCTTGTCTATCTCAACACATCTTTTGCACCCCTTGCTACATCGCCGGGAGTTGCACTCCGCTTCACTCCCGGCTACGATGTTTCGTCGCTCTTCGAGCTGATGTATAGAACTCCCGCAGGGAGTGACGAAGCCAGTAGCCGTGAGTGAAGGTCGAGCCATCGCGAAGACCGCAACTCATGGCGGTAGATGGAGGCGACGTTGATGTCGATATAAAGCAGATCATAATGAGGTGCAAAAGGTGAGTCAACCGAGAAGCAAGCATACCAACGGCCCGCCTTGCGCACGATGGTCACTGTCTTGATTCGGCCTTCCATCGGACGATGCAGCTTGATCTTGATCGCGCCAATCTTGGAGAGCCACAGCTTGCCATTCTGGCCCTGAAACTGAGCCCCCTTACTCCATTGGGGAAAGGTGAAGGAGTGGTAACGGTTGCCGCTCTTGAAGCGAGGATAGCCGGGCTTGTCTCCGTTGTGACAGCGACGGTAGAATGCCTTGAACGCCTTATCCAACCGCAACAACACGTCTTGGAGCACTTGGGAATGCACTGAAGCGACCTCCGGGATATCCTGCTTCAACCCAGGAAGTTGGGCTTTTTGAGCAGAGAGACTGACTGAACGGCCAAGTCGCTCCCAGGCGGTGCGCCGCTCTTGCAGACCCGCGTTGTAGATCTCTCTACAGATATCAAGCCAGTGTTGAAAGATTTCGATTTGTTGTTGGGTTGGATAGAGCCGGTATTTCAAGGTCTTGATCATCATCATCTATATCTATACCATAGGATGGAAGGTTGTCAACTCCTATGTTACTATTGACTATATAATAATACGGTGACGCGCCTGTATCTTCATGCTTAAAAGCAGAAAGCAGGGGGCTTAGGCGCGTCAGGATTTTCGTTAACTCCGAGTTATGTCAGGTTAAGGTTAGGTGGAGCCGTCATCATGAAAGACAAAGACCCGGAGATCGCTCAGGACGAGCGGACCCCTGAAGCGCACCTCAAAGAGCTGATCGAGATCCAACGCAAAGAGAAGGAGATCGAGGAGAAGCTCCGACAGAGTCGAGCGCAGGCTGAGCAGATCATTGCAGCAGCTCAGCAAAACGCCCGGGAACTGCGCAAGCAGTTGGAGGCGGAGGTTCGAGAACGGATCGAGGCGGAGCGTGACGAGGCACGGCGCGCCGCTGAGGCCGAAGCCAAACAGATCGTCGCCGCCGGTGAAACCCAGGCAAACCAGCTCCGGAAGCTGGCGACCAAGCGGCAGAAAGCGCTTATCGACCAGCTCTATAAGGAACTCCTCGGAGGTTCTTGATGCTGAGACCGATGACCAAGCTCTACCTGATCGCCATCCAGGACCAACGGGATCGGTTGGTGGAACGGCTCCAAGAGCTTAGCGTGCTCCATATCGAACCGATCGAGATCGAAGGGCTTGAGGGGCCTGAAGCCCCCGATCTCCCAGAGGATCGCAGACAGGTGGAGAACCTGCGGGTCCGAGCCAGAGGGCTGCTGGAGATCTGCTCTGAAGTCGGCGGCAGCGAGAGCCGGGTGGAGAGCGAGTCGCCGGAGGGCAAATCCCTGTCTTCAGAGCAGGTGGAGGAGCTGGAACGGATCGTTGGAACGCTGGTGATTGAGCGGGACGAGCTGGCCGGCCGATACGCGGCCGACCAACAGATCACCGAGGTGATCACCGCCGTTGAAACCATCATCGCCGATCTCGATCTGACCGACACTCAGGTCATTCCGCTGATCACCGAGGCGCGAGGGCCGATCGCGGAGGTCGAGGCGGTGTTGAACCGACACCTCCCCGACAGGTTCCAGCTCGGCCACCACAAGCTCAGCGATGGGCGCTGGGCCGTCCTGGTCGCCGTCGATCCGGAGTATGCCGGTCCGGTGAGAGCTTATCTTTTAGAGACAGGGTTCCACCTGCTGACCTTCCCCCCTCACCTCTCAGAAGCCAAGTTCATCGATGCAATCGCGCAGATCAAGCGGGAGCTGGAGGAGCTCCCGGATCGGCTGGCTGAGATCGACCGCCAGTTGAAGGAATTTTCCAAAGAGTGGTCGGACCGGCTCAGCCAACTCACCTGGACGCTGGAGAACCGGCTCGCCCAGATCGACGCCATCCAACGGTTCGGCTACACCCGCTACACGGTGATCATCTCCGGCTGGGTCCCAACCGATGAGCTAAAATCCTTGAAGAAAACGCTGACCGAGGAGTTCACCGGGATCGTCATCCGCGAACACCGCGGGCATGTTCCCCGGGAAGCGATCCCAGTCGCTTTCCAGAACAACCGATGGGCAGCGCCCTATGAGACGTTGCTGTCGATCCTCCCCCGGCCGATCTACAACACGATCGATCCGACCCCGCTGGTGAGCACGTTCTTCCCGCTGTTCTTCGGGATCATGGCCGGGGACTTCGGATACGGGGCCGGGATGGTCACCCTGGCGCTCTACCTGCGTCGCCGGTTCCGGGACCGCAAGCGGATCAAAGACGCGGGGACCATCTTGCTCCAGGCAGGTGCGGTGACGGTGGCATTCGGGATCGGGTTCGGGGAGTACTTCGGGTTCGGGGCTCCGTGGCCCCACTTCAGCCGGGCAGAGCACCGGATGCAGTTCCTGACGTTCGCCATCGCCCTGGGGGTGGCCCATGTCCTGTTAGGCCTAGCGCTCGGCGCGGTCAACGCGCTCAGAAACCGGGAACGAAGGCATCTGGTCGAGAAGTCGAGCACGCTCGTCCTGTTGATCGGGATCGGGCTGCTGGTGGGCGAGATGATCGGCTTCGTGCCCGACGGAATGCGCAACCTCGGGATCGGGCTACTGATCATCGGGATCCCCCTGCTGATCTACGGGGGCGGGATCATGGGCGTCCTGGAGATCTTCAGCTCGATCGGCAACATCCTCTCCTACGCGCGGATCATGGCCATCGGAACCGCCTCGCTGCTGCTGGCCGAGACGGCCAACGAGCTGGGCGGCATCACCGGTAACGTTGCTACCGCGATCCTGATCGGGATCCTGTTCCACAGTCTCAACTTCGTGCTGGCGATCTTCGATCCGACGATCCAGGCGGCCCGGCTCCACTTCGTCGAGTTCTTCAAACAGTTTTTGGAAGCGGGAGGGAAGCCGTATCGGCCGCTGATGGACTTTAACGAAATAAACGAGTAACATAGAGGGTGAAATCCATGGGTAAAGAAGGGAGGAACCACATCACACCATGCCCAAACCCCTGGAAATCATCCTCACCGAGGAACAACGCCGTGAACTGGAGGCAGCACGTGATGCTCACGAGAAGCCCCATGTGCGAGAGCGGGCCGCCGCCATCCTCAAGATCGCCGATGGTCGGTCAGGGCGTCAGGTGGCTCACCATGGACTGCTCAAACGACGCCAACCGGACACGATCTACCAATGGGTGCATCGCTGGCAGACTGAAGGATTCCCAGGGCTCTTGCTCAAACCAGGACGGGGGCGCAAGCCCGCATTTTCCCCCTCAACACGACACGGATGAACAGGCCCGTGAGGCCATCTTGCACGTCGTCCGTCGCGAACCGGCACAGTTCGGCTTCCTCCAGAGTCGCTGGACATTGGACCGTCTGGGCCAGGTCTGCGATTGGCTCCGCATCACGACCGCTGGAGGACTCTCCCAGCTTCTGAAGCGGCTGGGCATCAGCTACAAACGGGGGCGGGCCTACATCCATAGTCCAGATCGTCACTACGACGACAAACTGAGTCTGATCGAGTTGGCGCGTCTGCGGGCGAAATACGATCCGGAGCGCTATGTATTTTTGTACGTGGATGAACTGACCTACTATCGACAACCCCGCCTCGCTTCAGCCTATGAGGCCACGGGTCGTCGGCAACCGCTGGCGTATCAGAGCTACCGAACCAATACCGCGTTTCGGATCGTCGCTGCGCTGGATGCGTGCACCGGGAAGGTGATCTATCGGCAACGTAGCAAGATCTCTACCCAGCAACTGTCGGCCTTCTATGCGGATATTCGTGCGGTCTATCCGCACGCGGAGATCATTTACGCCACCCAGGATAATTGGCCGGTGCATTTCCATCCGGACGTGCTGGCTCGACTTCAGTCGCAGGCATGGCCCTATCCGTTCTATCGGCCACCGAATTGGCCGACTGAGCCATCGGCGAAGGCCGTGCCTGACGAACTGCCGATCCAAATTCTCTGTTTGCCCACCTATGCGTCTTGGTGCAACCCGATTGAGAAGCTGTGGCGCTGGCTTAGCCAGGATATTTTGCATCTCCATCGGCAGAGTGATGACTGGCCGGAGCTGAAGCAGCGGGTGGCGGCTTTCTTAGACCAGTTTCGGTGTGGTTCACCAGATTTGCTGCGTTATGTGGGATTGTTACCTATTTAATTTCTTAATGTTCATAAGCGGGTCGAGATCAAAACAATTTGAAAGGGGGTAGACAATGAAGCGTATCGTTGTCGTCCTGTTGCCCGTTTTGGTCACCGCCGTGGTCTTTACCGTGGGGTGGGCACAACAGGAAGGAGAAGAGGAAGAGGTCGGCATCGCGGCCGGCATGAGGGCGTTCGCCGCCGGGCTCGCGTTCTTTGGCTCGGCCATCGCGACCGGCTGGGCCCAGTCGCGGATCGGCGCGGCGATGGCCGGGACGATCGCCGAGGACCCCAGGCAGGTCGGAACCGCGATCATCCTGGTCGCCATCCCGGAGACGGTCGTCATTCTCGGGTTCGTCACCGCGCTGATGATCCGGTAACCCAGGGACGATGGAACTGCTAGAGCAGATCGAGAAAGCCGGAGAGCAGGAAGTGCAGGCGATCCTCGCCAGGGCCGAGGCCGAGGCCGAGGCCCAACGATTCGTTGACGAAGCCCGAAACGCGGTCGAGGCGTGGGAGCGGGCTCACCGAGAGCAGGTCGGGCAGGAGCTCGAACGGGAGCGGGAGCGCATCCTGGGCGAAGCCCGAGCTCGGAGCCACCAGGCGGTGAGCCGGGCGAAGCAGGAGGTCATCGACGAGATCTTCGCCAAGTTGGTGGATGAGGTTGCCCAGTTGAGGCAAGCCACCAACCGATATAAAACCTTTCTCAAGGCGGCGCTGGCGGAGGCGGAGGCCGAGATCGGTGGCCCGCTACGCCTGCAGATCGATCTCCGAGACCGCGAGTTGATCGGAGAGTTGATCCAAGACATGCCCCACGAGATCGGCGACACACCGCTTGAGACGCTCGGCGGGTTTATCGCAACCAGCCAGGACGAGGAGATCCGCCTCGATAATCGGCTGGAGACCCGGATCGAGAACCTCAAACGGACCTACCTCAGGGAGCTGGGACGGCAGCTGTTCAAAGCGGATTAATAACATGGTTGGCTACGAATATCTGAACGCCCGAGTCCACGCGCTGAAGGCCCGGTTGCTCCGGGACCGGGACTATCGAGCGTTGCTCGACATGGACGACGTGACCGACGTCATTCACTACCTGGACGAAACGGACTACGGGCGGGAAATCGAGCGAAGCTCGGTCCGATTCTCGGGGTACCCGCTCATCGAAGATGCGCTGGTGCGTCACAACGAACGGATCTTCCGCAAGCTGTATCGGATGGCCCCGGAGGGGCCTCGCGAGCTTCTCAGGATCGTGTTCGACCGTTGGGAAGTCCTCAACCTGAAAACGGTGCTGCGCGGCAAGCACATCGGAGCATCCGAGGCCGAGATCCTGGAGAACCTCAGAGCGAGGATCGTCCACGATCGGGGCTACTACCGGGAGCTGACCCGCGAACCGGATGTCGGGACGGTTATCGACTATCTGCTGACGATCGGCAGCCGCTACTATCAACCGCTGCTTGACGCCCAACGTGAATACAACGAGACCGGGAACCTCGCCTTCCTGGAGCACGCGCTCGACGCCTCTTACTTTTCGGACTCTCGACGCCTTCTCAGGCGGAAGCGGCGGCTGTTCAAAATGGAGAAGAACGCGGAGCTGATCCGGGCGGCGCTGGGAACGGAGGTCGATCTGCTCAACCTCATCTATGCGCTTCGGGTGCTCGAGGAGGCGGTCGAGGCCGAGGAGAAGTACCGATACATCATCCCCGGCGGCGAACGGCTGTCGACCGACTTCATCCAGCAGTTGATCGATGCGGGCACGCACGACCGGTTCTTCACGCTGTTCCGGGGTACCTTCTATGCCAGGAAACTCGATCTCGATCTGGAGGCCGGTCAACCCGACGCCGAGGCGTTTCAAGAGCTGGTGGAACGCTATCTGTTCGTGGAGCAATGTGCGATCGATCTCAGTCGACCGTTCGACATTCATCTGGCCTGCGCGTACATCTGGCGCAAGTATGTCGAGACGATCAACCTGCGAGTGATCGCCACCGGGATCGAGGGGAGGATTCCCAAAGAGGAGATCCAGGCGCAGATGATCGGGATAAGATGAGAGACAAACCGGTGATCGTGACCGACAGTGACCTGGCCGACGGTTTTCGGCTCGCCGGGGTGACGGTGTTCGAGATCGATCCGAACGAGGCCCAGCTCAACCGGAGGATCGAGGAGATCGCCACGGCGATCGCAGAGATGGAGGATGTAGCGATCGTGCTCGTCGACGAGCGTTATATCGATCAGTTCGAGGCACGCATCGGGGGTGACGGGGAGCTTCCGATCCTCGCCTCGCTCCCGTTGCGCAAGGCGGAGTCGGGAGCGACCTATGTCGAGCGGTTGACAAGGCGGTATCTGGGCCGGAAGATTTATACTTGAACGATTGAAGGAGGCCGCAGAATGATTGAAGGGCAGATATCACGGATCTCCGGCCCGGTCGTCCAGGCGAAGGGGATGGTCGGGATTAAGATCCGGGATCTGGTGGCGGTCGGGGACCTCGGTCTGATCGGTGAGGTGATCGAGGTCGAGGGCGATGAGGTCGCGATTCAGGTTTACGAGGAGACCGATGGGCTGACCGTCGGCGAGCCGGTGAAAAGCGAGGCCACACCGTTCCTGGCCGAGCTAGGCCCCGGGTTGCTGGGCTCGATCTACGATGGGATCCAGCGGCCGCTCGAGGTGATCCAGGCAGCGACCGGTCAGTTTATCGTGCGCGGCACCACCAGCCCGGCACTCGACCGCGAGCGGCGTTGGGCGTTCACCCCGACGGTTGAGGTCGGGACCCAGGTCTCTCCTGGGGATATTATCGGCCACGTCCAGGAGAGCCCGACGATCGAACATCGCATCCTGGTCCCTCCCAGGATCGAAGGCCGAATCACTAAGATCGAGGCGGGCGAGTACACGGTCGAGGAGCCGGTAGCGGTCGTTGGGGACGGAACCGAGATTCGGATGATGCATCGCTGGCCGATCCGCGTGCCGCGACCGTACCGGGAGAAGCTCAGCACCTCGATTCCGCTGATCACCGGTCAACGGATCCTTGACGTGCTGTTTCCGGTGGCCAAGGGCGGCAATGCGATCATCCCCGGCGGCTTCGGCACCGGAAAAACGGTCGCGGAACACTCCCTGTCCAAGTGGTCCGACGCCGATGTGGTGATCTACGTTGGCTGTGGCGAGCGCGGCAACGAGATGACCGAGGTACTCACCGAGTTCCCCAAACTCGAAGACCCGCGCACCGGCGCGCCTCTGATGGCCCGGACGATCCTGATTGCCAACACCTCGAACATGCCGGTCGCCGCCCGCGAGACGAGCATCTATACCGGCATCACCCTGGCCGAATACTACCGGGATATGGGCCATGACGTCGCGCTGTTCGCTGACAGCACGTCACGTTGGGCCGAGGCGCTGCGTGAGATCTCCGGAAGACTCGAGGAGATTCCGGCCGAGGAGGGCTATCCGTCGTACCTGGCCAGCCGCATCGCCGAGTTCTACGAACGCGCCGGACGGGTGATCACTTTGGGAAGTTTGGGAAGCGACACGGACGGCCGGGAAGGCACGGTCACCGTCATCGGTGCCGTCTCTCCGCCGGGTGCCGACTTCTCGGAACCGGTGACCCAGAACTCCCTCCGGGTGGCGGGAACGTTCTGGTCGCTCGACACCCGGCTGGCTCAACGGCGCCACTTCCCGGCGATCCACTGGCTGGACAGCTACTCCCAGTACCTCCAGGATCTTGCCGACTGGTACCGGGATGAGGTGAGCGACGAGTGGACCGGGCTCCGGGGCGAGATGATACGCATCTTAGAGGAGGAGGATGAGCTCCAGAAGATCGTTCAACTCGTCGGCAAAGAGTCACTGAGCGATCCGGATCGGTTGCTGCTTGAGGTAGCTCAGGCGATCAAAGAGGATTTTCTGCAGCAGAACGCGTTTCACGACGTCGACGCCCATACCCCGCTCAAAAAACAGTTTTACATGATGGACGCGTTGATCCGGTTCTACCAGAAGACCCAAAGGCTCCTGGAGACGACCTCGTTCGAGGCGTTGATGAAGCTGCTACTGTGGGAGCGGCTGGCGCGCATGAAGTACCTGCCAAACGACGACTTCGAGGCCGCGTTCCAAGAGATTTTCGCGGAGATCGAGGCGCTGGAGGCCGTTGAGGAGGAGGTGTAAACTCCGATGGCGAAACTCGCTTCCAAGTCGTACCGCAAGGTACAGAATATCTCTGGACCGCTCGTCTTCCTGGAAGGGATCGCGGGCGTGAAGTTCAACGAGCGGGTCACCCTGGTCGACCGTGCCAGGAACCGCAAAGGCGGTCAGGTGCTCGAGGTTGGGGAGGATGTGATCGTCATCCAGGTCTTCGAGGGGAGCGACGGCCTCGACAAACAGGCAACCGAGGTCTTCTTCAGCGGAGATGTGGTTCGCATGCCGCTCTCCGAGGAGTTGCTCGGGCGGATCTTCAACGGGAGTGGCCGGCCGCGGGACGGACTGGGTGAAGTTTTTCCTGAGGTTGAGCGCAGCGTGACCGGGAACCCGATCAACCCGACGGCGCGGGCCTATCTCACCGAGTGGATCGAGACCAGCATCTCGACCCTCGACCTGATGAACACGCTGGTCAAGGGGCAGAAGCTCCCGATCTTCACCGGCTCAGGTCTACCAGCGAACCGCCTGGCAGCCCAGATCGCCCGGCAGGTCATCGCTCAATCCGAAGGGGCGCTGGTGGTCGTGTTCGCCGGCATGGGGATCACCCATCGGGAGTACAACTTCTTCCGTCGGGAGTTCGAGGAGAGCGGTGCGTTGGCCAACAGTGTGTTGTTTCTGAACCTGGCCGACGACCCGACGATCGAACGGACGCTGACCCCACGGATGGCGCTGACGACGGCCGAGTACTTCGCCTTCGACCTCGGCCGGGATGTGCTGGTGATACTTACCGATATGCTCAACTACGCCAACGCGCTGCGAGAGATCAGCTCGGCGCGTGAGGAGATCCCGGGGCGTGGCGGCTACCCCGGCTATCTGTACACCGATCTGGCGTCGATCTACGAACGCGCCGGCGTGCTACAGGACACGCCAGGCTCGATCACCCAGATACCGATCCTGACGATGCCCAATGACGACATCACCCATCCGGTCGTCGATCTCACCGGCTACATCACCGAGGGCCAGATCCTGCTAATCCGTGAACTCGATCGCAAGGGCTTCTATCCGCCGATCAACGTGCTCCCTAGCCTGTCCCGGTTGATGAACCAGGGGATCGGTGAGGGAAAAACAAGGGAAGATCACCGCCAGTTGGCGGATCAGCTCTACGCCCTCTACGCCGAGGGGAAGGATCTGGAGAAGCTCACCGCGATCATCGGTGACGAGGGTCTGGATGCAACCGAACGCAAGGTCCTCGAGTTCTCGGAGCGGTTCGAAACGGAGTTCATCGATCAAGGAGACGCGGCGAGAAGCCTGGAGGAGAGTCTGGAGAGCGGGTGGCAGCTGATTGCGAAGCTGCCGCGCAACGAGCTGAGGCGGCTCGAGGACAAGTACCTGGACAAATACCTGTAGGGGAACACTATGGCGACGAAGGTCAGTGCCACCAAAGAAGAGCTGTTAAGGATCAAAGCGGAGATCAAGCTCGCTAAGCAGGGGAAGGAGATCCTGGAGAAGAAGAAGCAGACGCTGCTGAAACGCTTCCTGGAGATGGTGCGCGTCTATCAGCAGCATCGAGAAGTGCTGTTGGGGACATTGAAGGGTGGGGCTGACGCGCTGAGGCTGACCAAGGCCCGGGACGGCTCGGTCGCGGTCAAGTCGATCGCCCTGGCCACCCGGCGGGATATCGAACTGGAGATCTCAAAAGACAACCTCATGGGGACCCCGATCTTTGAGGTGGGCTCCCAAACGTTGACACGGGATCTGCTCTCCCGAGGCTACAACCCGGCCAACGTCAGCGTCCGCATCGATCGAGTGGCCAGGGCGTTCGAATCGCTGTTAGAGGATCTGTTAAAGATCGTTCACCTGGAACACAACCTCAAGAGGATCGGCGAGGAGATCCGACGGCTGAACCGCAAGATCAACTCACTGGAGGAGAACACCATCCCCGACCTGGAGGCACAGCAGAAGTACATCGAGGATACGCTGGCCCAACTCACCCGGGAGAATATCTACCGACTTAAGATGGTTAAGCGGATCATCAGGGCGGATTCGCGTTAGCGTCATCGTCCTGGCAGCAACCGCAGGATGTCCTTGAAGGTGATGAGCAGCATCAACCCGATCAGGATGATGAACCCGATATAGTGGACCAGGCCCTCGCGTTGCGGCGGGATCGGTCGACCGCGGACCATCTCGTAGAGGATGAAGACGATCCGACTGCCATCGAGCGCCGGGAACGGGATCAGGTTGATGAGACCCAGGTTCAGGCTGAGGAAAGCAACCAGGGTGAAGAAGATGAGCGCCCCTTGATTGAAGCCACGGCCGAGCAGCCTGGCGATCTCGATCGGGCCACCGACCGCCTCCCCCGGCCTGATCTCACCTCCGAAGATCCCCCGAACTCCACGAGACAGAGCACTAAACGTCGCCCTGATCTGCGCGAACCCGACGGAGAAGCTGTCGATGAATCCGGACCGGCGCGTCGCAATCACCGGCCGAGTGCCGTCCAATACCTCCTCCAGTGTCAGCGCCGCTGTGCTCAGATCGATCGTCTGCGGGATGACCCTGTCCTCCCGCAGGATCTCCAGTTCTAGCATCCGGCTTTCTTCCAGCGCCACCTCCACCGCCGGTATGAAGTTGCTGAGGTAGCTGATCACTGGTTGGTCGCCGATACTGACGATCCGATCGCCGGCTCTCAACCCCTGGGCTTTGAGGAACGCATCTTCATCCAGTCCCCTGATCTCGTTGGTGGTAGCGATCGCAGGCACCGGGAAAACGATCCCGATGAGATACCGCCCCTGATCGGGAAACCATCTCGGCTGGATCGTGAACGTCAGCTGCTCATCGCCGCGTTGGACCACCACTTCCAACGGCTCCGCGCCGCGGCTCTGAATGATCCCTTGCAGCTGGTCGGTGAAGTAGATCTCCCGGCCGTCGACCCGGACGATCCGATCGCCGACTTGGAGTTTGCTCGCAGCGGGGCTGTTCTCGGTGAAGTCGGTCACTTCGATGAACGGGACCCCGATCGCCCCGGCCACAGCGATCATGATCACCACCGCTGCGATCAGGTTCATCAATGGACCGGCCGAGACGATCGCCATTCGCTGGAGCGGAGATTTTTTGTAGAACCTCCGATCCTCGGGGATGCTCGCGTCCCGTTCGTTGCCCTGGCTGTCCTCGCCGGCCATCTGGACGTAGCCACCGAACGGCAACGCCCGGATCGAGTACTCCGTCTCCTTGCCCTGATAACTCCACAGCTTCGGTCCGAAGCCGACGGCGAACCGATGAACCCAGACACCGGCCCACTTGGCGACTGCAAAGTGGCCCCACTCGTGGATAACGATCAGAAACGCCAGGGTGCCAATAAAGATCAGAACGGTAATCATCGGTTCTTCTCCTTCCCCTCTGCTATCGAGTTGCTCATTCCATACCGGAACGCAGTGATGTGAAGCACCTGCTCCGTCTCCGATCTGACCTTATGGCGGTCATCGATCCGTAGGCCGACAACCCAGACGATACCGTTTCGATCACAGAGCAACGGGATGCCATCCCGCTCATGATGGGGGATCCGTGCGTCTATCAGAAAATCCTTCAGCTTCTTGGTTCCCGTCATCCCCAGCGGGACGAGCCGATCGCCCGAGCGCCGGTTCCTGATGATCAAGGGCTTCTCTATTGTATCCATATCGATGAACGCCTGCAAGGGGTCGTCGGGAAGCTCGAACGGCGCACCGTTCGCCCGTGTTACCACCTCAAAGCTGAAGCGCCAGTCGATTCCCTCGAGGCGGTTATCTCGATCCAGATCCAGGGGAAACTCATAGGGTTCACGGCCGGCTGCGGTTTCCTGTTCCTCCCCCTCCCTGACCGATCGGCGAAACGTCACCTCCCGCCCGCGCCGCTCGAACTTGATCCCGGGCAGATCGAGCTCGGCTCGTGACCTCTCCTTAGCCAACTGGTTCAACACGTCCTGGACGTGGACGAACTTGATCCCGTTGAGATCCCCTTTGATACGTCGAATCGCCTCCCTGATGAGCATCTCGGCGATGACCTCCGCCTCGTCGAGCAACCGCTCCCGGTCCAGGGTGATCGACCCGGTGCCGCTCTCCAACACGGCACCCCGGAACTTCCGACTTACGACCCGTTCCAGATACCCATGGACGTTTCGAACGATCTCCTCGGTCCGGGCGATCGTTCCCCGCAGGTTGGGATTGTAGCGTTCCAGCAACGGGAGAATCTCCCAGCGGATCCGATTCCTCAGATAGCTGAGCTCTCGATTGCTCCGGTCCTCCCGGTAGCTCAGCTGGCGCTTTCGGGCGAACGCCTCGATCTGCTCACGTGAGCAGCGGATCAGCGGCCGCACATACCGCCCCCGGACCGGCTCCATACCCTTCAGCCCGCTCAGCCCGGCACCGCGCAGCAGCTGGGCGAAGAATGTCTCCACCTGGTCGTCCAGGTGGTGCCCGAGCGCGACCCGGTCCGCTTCGACCTCAGCGGCGGCCCGCTTGAGGAACCGGTAGCGTACCTCGCGGGCCCCGGCCTCCTGCGAGCATTTCTGGTCACGGATGTAGGCGGGTACGTCGATCCTATCTACGATGCAGGCTAGTTTCAACCGCTCGGCCTCCCGGGCCACGAACCGGGCATCTTCCCGGGACGCCTCCCGGCGGAATCGGTGATCGAGATGGGCAACCGCCAGCGTGATCCCAAGCTCACCACGGAGCTCATAGAGGCTATGCAACAGAACGATCGAGTCCACACCGCCCGAGACGGCGACCAGGACCCGATCCCCCAGCTTAACCATCTCAAACCGCTCGATCGTCTCCTTGATCCGTT
>JBHIAT010000032.1:0-26699 GCA_046758705.1 Bipolaricaulia bacterium | reverse complement strand
GCGCTGTTCTGTGATCCTCTATGGCATTGGTCTATCGCTTATGTCAATTTTTCAGACCGGTTCACTCGCCTTCAGCAACCGACGCCCGTCGCCAATCCAGATAGCTTTGCAGGATGACCACCGCCGACAGTTCGTCGATCACCCGCTTCCTGCGTCGTCGGCTCAGGTCCGCCTCGATCAGTACCCGCTCAGCCTCTGCGGTTGACAGCCGCTCGTCGAACAGCACCACGGGCACCTCCACCCGTGCCTCCAGCTCCTCCTTGAACGCGAGCGTCTGCTGGGCGCGTTCACCGATGGAACCGTCCATATTGAGCGGGTAGCCAAGCACCACCTCGATGATCCCTTCCGCCTCAATCAGCCGCTCCAGATGGTCAAGATCCTGATCCAGCCTCTGTCGGGTATAGACTCCCCGACCGCTGGCGATGGTCCCGGTCGGGTCGCTGACCGCCAGGCCGATGCGCCGCTCCCCCAGATCCAAACCCAAAATCCTAACAGCCTGCTCCTCATCCATCGCCGGCTTCACTTCATCAGAGGATTGTCGCTAAAAGGGAGCAGAATCGGTTTCCTGAATGACCTTGAGGATCTCGTCGGCGAATTGCTTCTTCTCTTGGGTGAACCGTTCGATCACCCGGCTGGTTACCTGGATCGACAGCTCCTCCAACCCGGTAAAGTTGCTCTCCATCTTGGTGTTGACGTACTCGATGAGTTGGTCCTCGGTGAGCTCGTAGGTGCTGAGCTCGTTCTGGAGCTTGGAGAGCTGATCCTTGGTCGCCCGTGCCGGTTGGGATGGGGGCGGAGACTCTTCAACTTCCTCGACCTTCTTCCGGTCCCCGGATCGATACAGACTCAAGCCGAATTGAGAACCGAACGCACGGAAGCAACGCTTGAGCGAGTCGCTCACTGAGCTCTTCACCGCCTTCTCGTGCGCCGAGGCGACCTCGCTGTAGTGGATCGCTGAGCCGAACCCTACATCCTCGTGAACGATGTCGCCGACCCGGATCCGCGACTCACAAAGGTAGGCGACATTGTGGAAGCCCTCGCCCTCCTCCTCGTAGACCTGCTCCAGCCGTATGATCTCCCGCTGCCAGCCACCGAAGCCGAAGATCTCGTTGGCGCGCTCGATGATGTCGTAGGTCGGCAGGTATTGAACCATCCCGAACTTTGCCTGGCGCTTCTCGACCCGGCGTTCGTCGAGCGGCTTTTTGAGCTCCTGAATCTGTGCCTCGGACAGCGATGGACCAGGGTTGGGTGTGTTCGTCCCCTGTTTCTGTTGAGTCTCCAAATCAAGTTGCTTGTCTGTCATTCATCTCACCTCCAATTCCCATTGTCCTTGGGTTCAAAGTCGACGGTGATCTTGGCCCGCCGCTCCAGCACCCGCTTCACCCGGCGTCTCAGCAACCGCTTGATCCAGCTCCGGCTGGTCGGAATGAGGCCGGCAAAACCCACCAGGTCGGTGAGCAACCCGGGGGTGATCAACAGCGCCCCGGAGACGAGAATGATCGCCCCATCGAATAGCTCCTCCGTCGGCATCTCGTCGGCGCTCAGCCGATCCCTGAGCCGTACCAGTACCGATAACCCCGCTATCCGGGTCAGCATCGCCCCAAGAATTCCGGTGAGGATCACTAGCGTCAGCGTCGGCCAGACACCGATGTATCGTCCCAACTGTAATAAGACGACCAATTCGACGATCGGTACGATGATGAAGAGAAGAAAAAGCCTAAAAAGCATAATACCCCCCTCGTACTCGTGCTTGCCCTGATAGATTGATTTGATTCATTTTACCATGAGCACCGAGATTTTCCAAACCCATTTGCGCTCAGAAAAGGTCATTGGCGATCTCTACGATCGTGCCGATCGGAACGATCCGATAGAGTTCCACCACATCGTCGTTGAACATCCGGATGGAGCCGTGAGAGAACTGTCGGCCGATGCTCCACGGTTTGTTGGTCCCGTGGAGGTCGAACTGTGTCCCGTATTGATGGTTGAAGAACTGTAGCCACCGGGGTCCCAGAGCGTTGGGAGAAGGGATGACCGAGCCCTCCCAGTAGAGCGTGGGGTTCTCCTGTTTTTGAACGATCCAGAAGGTGACCGTTGGACTGTTATAACCGGTGGCTCCGATCGTCACCGGATAGCTTTTCAGACGGACGCCGTCCAGATAGATGTGCAGTTGCTTCCCCTGCTTGTCGATCACGATCCGGTACCCTTGGGGATCATAGATCAATCGCCCCAGCTGGAGAACTTGACCCACTTCGATCACATCCCGATCGATGTGGTTGATGACCTCTATCGAGCGCTCATCGGTGACGAACATGGTGGCGATCTTGTAGACGGTATCCCCGTTCCGGACCCGGTAGAGGTAAGGCCAGAGATATTGGACCTGGATGACCTTTGCCTCGGGTAGCTCGCCATCCAGGATGAAGAAGTCGGCGGACCGTTCCACCAGCTCGTCTCCGATCTCGACCCGCAACCTCAGCGTGTAGCGGCCCTGTTCGTCGAACGCCTCTACCGGGACGTTCCCGTAGATGTACCCCAGTGAGGTGAGATGCATGATATCCGTCAGATTTCGGACCTTCCCCTCCGGATTGATCAGCTTGAGGGACAGGACGCTGGCGGAGGGTGGAATGAACCCACGAATCAGTGGGCTGGCCTTCTCCTCGGCGAAGGCGAATCGGGCACCATCGGGGCGAAACATCCACAGGGTCACCAGGTCACCGGCTTCAGCACCGAAGGCGAGAGAATGGATAGATAGCGTCCATAGGATACAGAGACAGAGTAATACAGGAAGTGATCGTAACGACAGGGTCAAGGGATTTTGCATTTTGCCTCGCTTTGTTATCTTAAATATAGCGTGTCGATCGGATCCCCGTCAAGGTGCGGATAGAGTCGAAGGACAGTTGAGTCCAATCGGGCTCTGTGGTATGATTTAATGAGGCAAAGTGACACGGTCAACTGCAACCTGGCATAGAAATCGATGGATGGGAACCCTGGTCCGGCTTCTGTTCCTATTCCTGATCGTGCTGGTGGGGCTGATGGTTTCCCCTTCCCCTTCCTCTACCGTGCGCAGGATGGAGGAGCGGATGCTCCTCTCCGAGGAGATCGAGGGATACGCCACCGAGGTGGTGGTTAAGTGGGGTGACCGGGAGGGGAAGGTGGCGCTGGTGCTGGCGGGGATGCACGGGGATGAGCCCGCCAGCGTTCACGCATTGCAACAACTGGTCGAAGCGTACCAAGTCGATCGCGGTGTGCTGGTGATCCTGCCGATTCAAAACCCGGTCGCTTACCAACAAGGCACCCGATCCTCTCATGGGCCGTTCCCCAATCACTATTACAACCTGGGCCGGGCATTTCCGGCGCGGCGTCCGATCGCCGGAAGAGATCGGTTCATCCTCGACCAGTTCGTCGGCGAGCGCGGGATCTGGTGGTGGATGACCGGCGATCAGGCGCTCTATGAGGCGGGTCTGTTTTCCAGGTCGGTGCGCTACGCTGATACCGTCGCGGAGCTGCTCGACCCGGAAGGCTACCGCCGAGCGCTCGACCCAAACATCCGACAGGCTGGGGAGAACATCTTTCGGCTGATGTTGGGAATCTTTCCCGACGGACAGAGACGCTATCTTCAGATCGACCTTTTGATCGATCTGCATGAGTCAGCCTATCACTACCCGTCGATGATCAGCGTCGACGACCCCGATTCACGGGAGGCCCTCGACGGCATCCTCGATACGTTGAATCGGCAGCTGATCGATGCAGATCTGAGTTTGGTCACCATCGACGAGACCCCGATCCCGACCGACGTCACCTGGGCCGCTCATTATGAGCTTCCCGAGCCGGCGCTGGCGTTCACCGTCGAGACCGATCTCAGGGAGACGCTTGAAGCGCGGGTAGCCAAGCAACTGTTGATTGTGGAGTTTCTACTGGATCAGTTTGGGATCGAGATCTCCCGATCGGAGGGTGGCGGATCGGGATCATCGACGAACTGAAACCGAACTTATAACCGCTCCAGCCGTTCCTCCGCCTTGAGCAGCAGTTCGATCAGGTCGGAAAAGTCCTCGGGCGGCAGGCTGATGCTGACATACCCATACTGCACCAAGACCTCGCCCGCCTCATCGTCGTACCAGACGGCGATCAGTGTGTCACTGGCGGCTATCCCTTCGGCAAGATCCTCGACGGCCATCCTACCCCCTTGATAGGCTTCTGTGGAACGCCTTATCCCGATCCATACCCCGGTTTTTCACCTAAGGCCTGGAACAGCGTGCCCCGAAGCCTCAAGATCTGCAACGCCCGGACCAGATCAGTCCGGCTGAGGATACCGACCATCTCGTCGATGCTGTTGATGACCACCAATCGCCCGAGATTATTCCGGGTGAGCTTCTCCAACGCATCGATGGTACACTCCTCCTCGCCGATGGTGACGATCTCCGAGGCCGGCGTCATGATCTCCTCGACGAGACGATTCGTCCCAGCACCGTCCACCTGCTGGAGGTCGCGGAGGGTAATGATGCCCACCAAGCGATCCTCGCGATCGACGACCGGGTAGCCGATATGTCGTTTTTCCAGCATGAGCTGAAACAGCTCTGAAACAGGCATATCTGAAGGAACGGTGTCGACTTGCCTGACCATGAGGTCCTTGACCCGGACATCTTTGAGCAACTGGCTCAGTTCGGACTGCTGCATCTCCTGGCCGGAGGCAGCATAGATGAAGAACGCGATGAACATCAGGAACAGGTTAAACTGCAACAATCCGAACAGTCCCATCAAGATCGCCAGGGACCGACTGACGGCCACGGCGGTCCGGGTCGCGTCGGCGTAGGGTCGAGAACGGGCCAGGAACGCGCGCAGCACCCGGCCGCCGTCCATCGGGATCGCCGGGATCAGATTGAACAGGCCGAGGAACAGGTTGGTGTAGCCGAGGTATCCGACGATGAACTGAGCTTGGGGGGACGCGTCAGGAATGGCTAACAGAACTGCAATTCCAATTCCTCCAAGCGCAAAACTCACGATCGGCCCGGCGATCGCTACCCATGCCTCCTGCCTCGGTTCCCTGGGCATCCGTTCCATATAGGCCAATCCGCCGAGGATCATGAGCGTAATTTTTCGGATCTGGATCCCATAACGGATCGCCACCCAGGAGTGGCCGAGCTCGTGAAGGAACACCCCGACGAACAGGCCAATCGCGGCGATCAACCCGAGGACGAACGGCGACGGCACGCCTGTCTCAAGCGCATTGATGTCGAGATCGAGGATGAACAGGCTGGCATAAAAGTCCAACTGCCGGCTGATGATCCAGGCGAGGACCGGGATGAAGATGAGAAACGTGAAGTGAAGCTCGATGGGGATGCCGAAAATCCTGAATGGGAGTCGAATTCCAAGACCTCGCCCATCTCTCTGCGTCCGCGCTCTGGTTTCCGTCTCAGCCATGTGATTTTCAGTGATTATAGATTAGATACATAAACAAGTCAAATCAAAATACGCGAACGGCAACCCGGCGAATAACCCGGCCGCCCCGGCCAGTGCCTTCAACGCCCAACTTTCCAACAGCCCGATCGCGGGGGCGATCCCTGGAACCCCCAGGCTACCGAAGACCAACACTCCAATTCCTCCGAACAGTGCGACCGCGGTCAACGGGATGACGATCAGGTTCGCCAGGATGATGACCAGATAAACCTGATGGAAGTGGTAGGCGATGATCGGGGCGACGCCGAGCTGTGCGGCGATCGAGACGGCAAGTAGGGATCTGAAAAACTGAACCCCCAGCCGTTGCAATATCGCCTCGAAGGTCGGTGTACAGGCGATGATGGCCAGAGTGGCGGCGAAGCTCAGCTGGAAGCCGACGTCGAAGAGTGCTCCTGGGTTCACCATCAGCAGGATCAGGGCAGCCGCGGCCAGCGCCTGATACAGATTCCGCCACCGCTTCAGGATCAGGCCAAGCTCGGCCAGCACCCAGCCGAGCCCCATGAATCCGAACAGGACCGTCGCGCGCACCAGGCTCACCCGAAAACCCACGATGATCAGATAGATCAACACGATGGGAAGCAGGATGAGGTAAATCCGGGCCTCCGACCAGCGCAACCGTTTGAGCCCCCACCATAGGATCCCGATGATGATCCCGAGGTGCAGCCCGGAGACGGCCAGGATGTGTGCCAGGCCGGTACGCTGGAAGCTGGTTTCGATCTCCCGGTCGAGGTACGCCCGTTCGCCAAACAGGATCGCCTTGAGCAACCCGGCCTCGGGATTGGAGACGTAGCGATCGATGACTCCGAAGAGCGTCTCCCGGGTTTGGTACCCCCAGCGCAACACCGGATGCCCTCCCGTACCCAACCGCTCTATTTCATCCATCTCCCTGACCCGCACGATCCCCCAGATCCCCCGATGGCGCAGGTATGCCCGGTAGTCGAACGCATCCGACGTCCACGGGACCTCGGATGTCCCGGAGAGACGCAAACGATCCCCGTAGCCCACACTGAGATAATCCTGGGGTCCGTGATCGTAGAAGATCTGAACGGCGCCCGGCTCTCCCTCAGGCTTAAGGATGAAGCGACTCCGTCCCCCACCGTGAGCCGGGTAATCGATCACGGTTCCGGTGATGGTACGCAGATTTTCCAATCTGGCATAAAGTGTCTCGAACGATAGTTGGGAGACCGCATGACGCACGACCCCCAATGCGACGACGGTCAGCAGAACAAAAAGAATCTCTACTCTGAACCTGAAAAGATGGAGAAAGATGGCCGATATGAACAGCACGACTGTTGCGATGGTGAGGGCGGTCGGATTAAAAGAAAACCGGTCGGCGAGCAGGATGCCAGAGATGAACGCGAGACAGATGACAACAAGCGGGTAACGACTTTTAGTGGGCCGAAGACGCGCCATAGCGATCCGGGCAGCGCCTGAATTTTTCTCAACTTTTCTGTCGTCGGAAAATGGCTCATCTTGACGCGGTCGGGTCGAACCTTTAGGTGATCGCGCCCTCGGCCGCCGAGGAGACGAGACGGGCGTATTTCGCCATCACACCCCTATGATAGCGCGGTTGTGGCGGTGACCAGTTACTGAGTCGCTCACGGATTTCCTCATCGGACAGCTCGACATCGAGTCGGCGGGCGGCCACGTCGAAGACGATCGTGTCGCCGTCGCGCAGGGCGGCGATCGGTCCTCCATAAGCCGCCTCCGGGGCGACGTGACCGGCCATGAGACCGTGGGTCGCACCTGAGAAGCGACCGTCGGTCAGCAACGCCACCGAATCTCCGAGCCCCGCGCCGACGAGGGCCCCGGTGACGGCGAGCATCTCGCGCATCCCGGGCCCGCCCTTGGGCCCCTCATACCGGATGACGACCACATCCCCCGGCGTGATCTCCTGGTCCTGGATGGCGACGAATGCGTCCTCCTCACAATCGAAGACGCGCGCCGGACCCCGATGCGTCATCCGTTCGTGACCGGCCACCTTCAAGACACACCCGTCTGGAGCCAGATTACCCTTCAGGATCACCAGTCCACCGGTCGGCTTGATCGGATCTGAGAGTGGCCGCACGACCTCCTGGCCTGACGTCTCGGCAGCGTCCTGTGCCTCTTCACCAATCGTGCGTCCGGTGACCGTCATCTCGTCCCCATGGAGACATCCAGCGTCAAGGAGCCGTTTGGCGATGAGAGCGATGCCGCCGGCTTGGTACAGATCGGTGGCCACGAACCGACCGCCGGGTTTCAGGTCAGCGAGGAGTGGCGTGTGCGCGCTGATCCGATCGAAGTCGTCGATCGCCAGGGGGACGTCCACCTCGCGGGCGAGGGCCAGTAGATGAAGGACCCCGTTTGTGGAACCGCCGGTGGTAACGACCGCGGCGATGGCGTTCTCGAGAGCGCCGCGCGTGATGATCGCACTCGGGCGCAGATCTTGACGCAACAACTTCATCACCAACTGACCGACCTGGAACGCGACCTCATCTTTACGGGGGTCCATCGCTGGGACGCTTCCGCTTCCCATCGGGGAGATGCCGAGGATCTCCATGGCGGTCGCCATTGTGTTGGCGGTGAACTGGCCGCCGCAGGCACCGGGGCCGGGACAGGCTTGTCCTTCCAGCTGGCGAAGCTCCTCGTCGGTCATCCTGCCGGATGCGTACGCGCCGACCGCCTCGAAGACGTCCTGGATGGTGACGTCACGACCCTGAAACCGACCGGGCATAATCGAGCCCCCGTAGAGCATGAGTGACGGGACATCGAGGCGAGCGAGGGCCATGGTCGTGCCGGGAATCGTCTTGTCACAGCCGGACAGGGCGACGACGGCATCGAACATGTGACCGCGCGCGGTGAGCTCGATGGAGTCGGCGATGATCTCCCGACTGATGAGCGATGTCTTCATACCCTCAGTCCCCATGGTGATCCCATCGGAGATCGCGATCGTATTAAACTCGATGGGCGTGCCACCGGCGGCCCGGATGCCTTCCTTCACCTTGGCCGCCAGCCGACGCAGGTGATAGTTGCAGGGCGTCACCTCGATCCAGGTGTTGGCGACGCCGACGAGCGGACGGGCCAGATCCTCGTCCGTCAATCCGACCGCCTTGAACATCGCCCGTGCGGGAGCGCGATCAAGCCCGTCGGTGATCGTACGGCTGCGGTGCTTTGGGGTCCTCTCAATCATGGTCGATTCCTCCTCGTCTCGGTGGGCGCTTGACTCTTGAGTTACGCTCATTGTAATGAGAAGCGATCGCCTGTGCAATTTGATTATTAACCGCGTTTTCTTTACGCTTATAGCAGGGATAGATTACGTACGATACGAGACGAGTGGATCGAGGCGGGGTGATTCCTGCCCCTAATCCCATCCTAACCTGGCCTGCCCTGTTGGAATTATTCGGTATAGATCCTAAAGTGAAAGGATGGGATCTGACATAAAGGTCCACTGTACCTCCATCGGTTGCGAGTGGGAGGGCTCGGATAATCAGGCATTCGTCAGGAGTGGTTCACACAGCCTCTCCTGTCCGAGATGTGGCGGGATGGTTGTCAGATCCAGCTCACACAAGGATAGGTTCAGAGGCCTTGTCAGACGGCTCTTAAGAGCCGGCAGGAAAGAGAGTGGACCAAGATGGCCTTGAGACTGGACCGGATACGGGCGTGGATGATCACCCACCTCAAGAAGAGAGACATACAGGGCGCGGTCATCGTGGATGTACGTTGTCCGCTCTGCGGGTCGATGGCTGAGCTGGATGAAGAGAAGGGTGGAGCCTGCATGCAGGGTCACCCGCTCGCCTTCGTCGATGGGAAGGCGGTGGAGGCGGTGGAGCTCATCAAGGTCAGCGGCTTCTGGGAGAAGCGGGTCCGGGTGCCCGTATCCGATAAGCAGGCCATAGAAGATTGGAAGACCAAAGGGTATCTGTGAAGATCTTCAGCTCTGTAATCCTCGTATCACTCTTCTGCTTTTTCTCCTTCATCATAACGACCGTATGGGCGAGCGATGATCAAGGTGCCGTTCACGTCATCTCGGTGACCGGCACGGTCGAGCATGGCCTGGCAACCTACATCGAGCGGGCGGTGGGAGAGGCGGAGCAGGCCGGGGCACGGGCGATCGTGCTTGAGATCAACACGCTCGGCGGCCGGGTCGATTCGGCGCTTCGTATCAAGGATGCGTTCATCCACTCGGAGACGCCAACGATCGCACTGGTGACCGGTCGGGCGATCTCGGCCGGTGCGTTCATCGCCATCGCTGCCGATTCGATCTATATGTCTGCCACGGCCAGCATCGGCGCCGCCCAGGTGGTCACCGGCGAGGGGCAACCGGCGAGCGAAAAAGCCCAGTCTTTCTTTCGCGCCGAGATGGCCGCGACCGCCGAGGCGAAGGGCCGCGACCCAAACATCGCCCGGGCGATGGTCGATCCCGACGTCGAGATCGAAGGCGTCGTTGAGACAGGAAAATTGTTGACGTTGACCGCGATCGAGGCCGCCGAGCTCGACTTCATCGACGGCGTGGCGGAATCTTTGCAGGAGGCGCTGGCTCAGGAAGGGATCGAGGGAGGTTCGATCATCCGCGTGCCGAGGAACTGGGCGGAGCGGGCTGCCGGATTCCTGACCGATCCCACCATCAGTTCTCTGTTGCTGACCCTCGGGTTCCTGGGGCTATTGGTTGAGGTGACCACCGCCGGCTGGGGCGTGCCGGGAAGCCTGGGATTGCTCAGCCTGGGGCTGTTCTTCGGAGGACACCTGGTGGCCCAGGTCGCTGGGCTGGAGTCGATCCTGCTGTTTGTCGTCGGGTTGGTCCTGCTGGCCGTTGAGATTTTCGTGATCCCCGGCTTCGGGATCGCCGGCCTGACCGGGTTCGCCGCTCTTTTGGCGGGGATTGTGCTCGCGTTCCCCGGCTGGCAGGAGGGTCTGCAGTCGCTGGGGATCGCACTCGGAGTCACTGCCGTCGTTTCCCTGATCCTGTTGCGCTACCTGCCCCGATCCCGGCTGTGGCGACGGCTGGTGCTCAGCACAGCACAGCGTCGGGAGATCGGCTACGTCGGAGTGCCCGATTACCAGATGCTTCAGGACAAGGAAGGTTGGTCGGTCACCCCGCTGCGTCCGGCGGGGACGGCGGAGGTCGACGGCGAGCGCTACGATGTGGTGGCCGAAGGGGAGTTCATCCCCGCCGCCGCTCCGATCCGGATCGTCCGGGTGGAGGGGCGCCGGATCATCGCCCGAGAGATCGAGCGCGAAGCGGGGACGAGTGCGCAAAAACCGGATTCGGATCAGGGCAGTTAAAACGTTGGAGTGAAGGAGGGTGATATGCAATCGCTGATCTTGTTGTGGGTGCTGATCGGTATCGTGGTGATCCTGGCTATCTTGCTGTTCCGATTCATCCCCCTCGGCCTGTGGATCTCGGCCCTGGCCGCCGGGGTGCGGGTGGGACTGGGGACGCTGATCGGGATGCGACTGCGGCGGGTGGTCCCGGCGGCGGTGGTGCAGCCGTTGATCAAGGCGGTCAAGGCCGGCCTGGATATTCAGGTCGATCGGCTCGAGGCCCACTATCTCGCCGGAGGCAACGTCGACCGGGTGATCAACGGCCTGATTGCGGCGGAGCGTGCCCAAATCCCACTCTCCTTCGAGCGAGCCGCCGCCATCGACCTCGCCGGTCGCGATGTCCTTGAGGCCGTCCAAGTGAGCGTCAATCCTAAGGTCATCGAGACACCGACCATCGCGGCCGTGGCCAAGAACGGCATCGAGGTGAAGGCCAAGGCTCGGGTCACGGTGCGGGCCAACATCGAGCGCCTCATCGGCGGCGCCGGCGAGGAGACGATCATCGCCCGGGTCGGCGAGGGGATCGTCACCACCATCGGCTCAGCCGAAAGCCATGCCCAGGTGCTCGAGAATCCAGATTCGATCTCCAAAGTCGTTCTGGAGAAGGGGCTCGATGCCGGGACGGCGTTCGAGATCCTGTCGATCGACATCGCCGATGTCGACGTCGGCAAGAACATCGGGGCCGAGCTCCAAACCGATCAAGCCGAGGCCGACAAGCGGATCGCTCAGGCGAAGGCGGAGGAGCGCCGGGCGATGGCCGTCGCCCAGGAGCAGGAGATGCAGGCCCGGGTCGCCGAGATGCGAGCTCAGGTTGTCCAAGCCGAGGCTGAAGTCCCCAAGGCGGTGGCGGAAGCACTCAGAAGCGGCCATATCGGTGGCCTCGATTACTTCCAGATGAGGAATCTGATCGCCGATACTCAGATGCGGGAGTCGATCTCCAAGCTGGAAGAACCGGAGACGGAGGTGGACGGTGGTGAATAACGGACCGGAACCGAAGCGAGAGCCAGAGCCGGAACCGGAACCGGAATCGCAGCCCGTTCGCCCGGGAACGGGGCGGCATGTCCACAGGATGACGTTGCGCTGGGCAGCGGACGGGATCGTTCGAGCGACGGTGCTGGGCCCGCCCAGAGCCTACCTCCCGTTCGGCATGGAGAGATATCTACACGGATAGGGGGGGCGGAGGTAGCTTGACCTGGCCTCAGTCCTATGCTATAATAACCTTTGAATACCTGGCCTTACTAAATTTGCTTTTTGATTTATCCCAAATTCTTTACTCTTACTCTTATGAGTGTTCCAATTGCAGTTCTAACCTTAGAACCCACCTGTATGAACGTCATGGAGACGCAGACAGCTCTCAAAGCTGATCGTAGGGGAATAACAGTAACGTTAATTGTTTGTTGTAACTGGAAACGGTCATTTTAAGCCATAACCAAACTAGCAACCTGAGCAGAACAAAGAACGGCGGGTTTTGTACCGTGCACCCGTATCTTTAAACCCTTATGAGGTGAGATATCATGGAGATAGCCGAGTTAAAAGCCAAAAACGTCAAGGAGCTCCGCAAGATCGCCGGCCAATACGGTGTTGACGGCGGCGGCGGCATGGTGAAGAATAAGCTTGTCTTCGCCATCCTCAAGGCACAGGCGGAGGAGGAGGGACTCCATTTTTCCGACGGCGTTCTAGAGATCCTGCCGGATGGATACGGCTTCTTGCGGGATAAGACCTGCCTGCCGGGCAAAAACGACATCTACATCTCTCCGTCCCAGATCAAACGCTTCGGCTTGAGGAACGGTGACACGGTAAGCGGACGCGTCCGTCCGCCGAAGGAGGGAGAGAAGTACTTCGCCTTGCTCAAGGTCGAGGCGATCAACTTCCAGGATCCTGAGGATGCCAGGGACCGGGTGGACTTCGCCGATCTGATCCCCTACCATCCCACCGAGCATCTGGAGCTCGAGCATGACCCTGATGACGTCGCCACCCGTATGATCGATATGTTCGCCCCGATCGGAAAGGGTCAGCGTGGGCTGATCGTCTCCCCGCCCAAGGCGGGCAAGACGACCCTGATCAAACAAATCGCTAACGGCCTGGCGGCCAACCATCCGGAGGTCTATCTGATCATTCTGCTCATCGACGAACGGCCCGAGGAGGTGACCGACGTCAAACGATCGATCCGCATGGGGGAAGTGGTTGCCGCCACCTTCGATCAGGAACCGGATAAGCACACCCGGGTTGCCGAGCTGGTGACCGTCAAAGCGAAGCGGCTGGTGGAGGCGAAGATGGACGTGGTGATCCTCATGGACAGCATCACCCGTCTCGCCCGCGCCTACAATCTGACGGTGCAGTCCAGCGGCAAGCTGCTCTCCGGGGGGATCGATCCAACGGCCCTCTACAAACCTAAGGAGTTCTTCGGTGCCGCGCGAAATATCGAGAACTGGGGCAGCTTGACGATCATTGCCACCGCGCTGGTCGACACAGGGAGCAAACTCGATTCGGTCGTCTTCGAGGAGTTCAAAGGGACCGGAAACATGGAGATCGCCCTCGATCGATCACTCGCCAACAAGCGGATATTCCCGGCGATCGACCTGGAGCTCACCGGGACCCGCAAGGAGGAGCTGCTGCTCGACGAGTCGGTGTTGAAAAAGGTCTGGATATTGAGAAAAATGATCGTTGAGATGGGAGACAAGCAGGCAGCCGTGGAGTTCATTAAAAAGAGGATGGAGGCGACCAAGGACAACGAACAGTTCTTAGAGTTGATGCGCAACGAATAATATGGTATAAAATATAGATACGGTCAAGGGGTTGGCAATTTTGAAGGGGAAGATGTTCGTTACCTTTGCCCTCATACTGGCAGCAGCTATTCTGGGATATTGGTTCGGTGCCGGATTCAACCGGTCTGTCGACCAACCGGCCCAGGTGCTGGTCAAGCCGATGCGCGCCCCGTATCATATCTCCTTCAAAGTGATGGGAGGGATAGAGGAGCAGGAGCGCACGGCGTCCGTGCCCGCCCCGACTCAGGAACAGGAAGGACCGGATCCCGAGCCTCAAGACGCTCTCTTGCCCTTCCCACCGGTGAACGTGGAGGTCGAGACCGGGTCTGAAGCCGACGGTGATGCAGCGGCCGTACAGCAGGAGACGGTGGCGGAAGCGGAGGTGGAGGTGGAGGCAGAGGCAGGGTTGGGGGGCCCCATCAAGATCGAGATCGAACGAACACAGGCCCTGGAACCGGAGTTTGTGGCCGAACGGTCAGTCGAACGGCCAAGTGTATCAGATAAGCAGGGGCCGGGTGAGGTTCGGATCATCCGCTACCGGGTGCGGGAAGGGGACACGCTGCTGGGCATCGCTTATGGACTCGGTGTCGATTACAACACCATCGTGGGCAACAACGAGATCGCGAATGTCAGTCTCCTCTACCCCGGCCAGATCCTGGTGATCCCCAATCAACGGGGTGTCCTACATCAGGTCAAACGGGACCAGACGCTAAGTGATATCTCCTACACCTACAGCGTCCCGATCGGCAAGATCATCAAGGCCAACGACATCAAGGATCAGGATCTGATCTATCCTAACCAGGAACTGTTCATCCCTGATGCTGACCTCTCCCCACGGGTGAACGCCCTGCGGCTCTCCAAGGGGAAGCTCACCACGTTCGTCTGGCCTGTCCTCGGCTTGATCAACTCACCCTACGGTTGGCGTCCTAATCCAGTCACCGAACAACGGCAGTTTCACGAAGGGATCGATATCGCTGGGGATAAGGGAGACAGGATCTATGCCGCACGAGCGGGACGGGTGGTCTATGCTGACTTCAAGGGTGGATACGGAAAACTGGTGACCATCGATCACCGCGATAGACTCGTGAGCCGCTACGCCCATCTCTCCTCGATCCTCGTCTATCCGGGCCAGTTCATAGAGCAGGGGCAGCTGATCGGCCTGATGGGCAGCACAGGATTCTCGACCGGTAACCATCTCCACTTCGAGATCCGCAGGCGTGGTAACTCGGTCGATCCGCGGCGGTATCTACCCTGACGCTCCGGTTTCCTGCCCCGCATGGGAGAGTTTGGGATGAAGAACATTATCATCCACGCCCCAGGGGAGCTAGACGGGACGGTGATGGTCAACGGAGCCAAGAACGCCGCGTTACCGATCATCACCGCTTCCCTGTTGACCGATGAACCGGTGATTCTCAACAACATCCCGGATATTGGGGATGTCCGCACCATCGTCGAGATGCTCCAGAAATTGGGGAAAGAGATTGAGCGGATCGACGACGGGGCGGGGGGAAGCGGTCGGTATGTGATTCGATCCCGGGGACCGCTCAACCCAGAGGTCCCTCCGCAGTTGGTCAAGCGCATGCGCGCGTCATTCTTCGTTTTGGGACCGCTGCTCGCCCGACTGGGGCAGGCCAGGGTCGCCCTGCCCGGGGGGTGCAACATCGGCTCCCGTCCGGTCGATCTCCATCTGAAGGGGCTGCGCAACCTGGGGGCGACGGTGGAGCTCTCAGAGGGGTTTGTTCATGCGGTTGCACCCGAGCTGAGCGGCGCAGAGATCTATCTCGACAAACCGTCGGTGGGAGCTACCGAGAATATCATCATGACCGCCGTGATCACCCCGGGATGGACGGTGATCAGCAACCCGGCCTCGGAGCCTGAGATCTCAGATCTGGCTCGGTTTCTCAACGCCATGGGCGCCCGGATCCAGATCCGACCGTCGCAGATCGGGATCGAGGGGGTGGAACGGTTGCACGGAGCCGAGCATACCATTATCCCCGATCGTATCGAGGCCGGCACCTATATGATTGCCACCGCGATCGCCGGCGGGGAGGTCTACGTGAGCGGCTGCCGTCCCAATCACCTCAGCTCGGTCCTGTCGAAGCTTCGCGAGGTGGGGGTCGAGATCATCGATGAAGCAGGAGGGATTTGGGTGAGACAGACGAGCCGTCAGCGACTGCAGGCCACCGATATCGCGACCCTCTCTTATCCCGGTTTTCCCACAGATCTTCAAGCGCCGATGGTCACATTGCTGTCCGTCTGCGACGGGAAGAGCGTGGTGAAGGAGACGGTCTTCGACCGCAGGTTCTCCCATGCCGATGAGCTGAACCGGATGGGGGCCAACATCCAGGTCTTCGGATCGACGGCGATCATCAACGGCGTGGAAAAACTCCAGGGGGCAATCGTGGAGGCGCCCGACATCCGCGCGGGCGCGGCTTTGGCTCTCGCCGGTCTGGCCGCTTCCGGAACGACGCGCGTCAAGGACAACGGCCATATCGACCGGGGCTATCATGCGTTCATCGATAACCTTCGGCACCTGGGAGCCGATATCGAAGAGAAACAGGAACAGGAGCAGGAGTTGTAGATGAGCCGGTTGATCGAGGATCGAGTCGGCCGACGCGCCCGGGTCTATGGGGAGGAACGAGCCGTCCTCGTCGAGCTCCAGCTGCCACGAGATCGGAGCGACCTGACAGCGCGCGATGAACGGGATGAGTTGGTTTCGCTCTCGGAGACGGCCGGCCTCCAGGTGCTTCGTTGGGTCGTCCAGAAGCGGGACAGACCGGATCCCGCCCACTTCATCGGCGCGGGGAAGGCCGAAGAGATCGGGAAGTTCGTCCACACCCTCGAGACCGATGTGGTCATCTTCAACGACGAACTCACCCCGGCTCAGGCCAGAAACCTGGAGGAGCGCATCGGGTGCAAGATCATCGATCGCTCCCAGCTGATCATGGATATCTTCGCCCAGCGGGCGAAGAGCAAGGAGGCTCAGCTCCAGGTGCAGCTCGCCCAGCTCGAGTATCTGCTCCCCCGACTTCGCGGCTGGGGGGCAGCACTGGAGCAGTTTGGCGGCGGCATCGGAATGAGAGGTCCCGGCGAGACTCGCCTGGAGACCGACCGACGCAAGGTCGTCCGGAACATCCACCGCATCAAGAAACGGCTCAACAAGGCGCGGATCGAACGGCAGATCCAACGGAAGCGGCGGATCAAGAATCGCATTCCCGTCGTCGCGCTCGTCGGTTACACGAACTCCGGCAAGTCGACCCTGTTGAATCGATTGAGCGGTGCCGATGCGTTCGTCGAGGATAAACTGTTCGCCACCCTCGATACGCTCACCCGACAGGTCTCGCTCCCCGACGGCCGCCGGATCGTGTTGATCGATACGGTCGGCTTTATCCGACGGCTGCCCCATCAGTTGATCCCTGCGTTCAGTGCGACGCTCGAGTCGATCCAGGACGCCGATCTGGTGATCCATGTCGTCGACGTCTCGCACCCCGAATGGTCCGATCACTGGCGGACGGTCAACCGGACGCTCAACCAGGAGATCTTTACAGATAAGAACCCCCCGACCCTCGTCGCCCTCAACAAGATCGATCGGCTCAGCGCCGAGGCGTTGCCGGCCAGGCTGGCCCGAGCCCAGGCTGAGATCGAAGATCCCGTCGCCATCTCCGCCCGCAATGGAACCCACCTCGACCGGTTGTTGGTCAAGATCGCCGAGTTGCTCGGTGATCAGGTGTGCCACGCCAGGTTTACGATTCCCTATGCTCAGAGCCGGCTCATTGGAACGATCCACCGAGTCGGGGAGGTGTCCAAGCAGCGCTACGAGGCCGAGGCGATCGTCGTGGAGGCCACGATGGAGAAGAGCCGATTGCGCCAATTCGAAGGACAGGATGGAGTGAGGATCGAACCGCTGAGCGAGTCGGCCAATCGCTGACTAGATTTCACGTCATTTTGAAATTTTGACTTCGACTGATCACTGAGTGTATAATATTTACCCCGCTGAAGCCAGCGGTCACGGGAAAGAGAGAGGGGGGTGGTGTACAGACTTACAGACTGCAAAAGATCCAATGAGAAAACCATAAGGAGGGAGACATGCGTAAAACACTTTCATTGTTGCTCTTCGTTGGGTTAGTTATCACCGCTTGGTCTGCTCCTAATTTCGCGGGCCCCACAACCAACAACCTGGTCATCGGCACCACCCAGGAACCGTCCAACTTGAACCCCTGGGAGGGTGCCGCCGATACCAAAGAGAACGTGATGAGCTTGTTCTTCATCGGGCTGACCTACTTTGACTCCGATGGAAACCTGCAACCTGGCTTGGCCACTGAAGTGCCCTCAGCAGACAACGGCCGCCTGCGGGTGATCCGAGATGCGGCCGGCAACTTCGTCCGCCAGGAGGTCGATTGGACGCTGCGGCCCAACGCGAATTGGTCGGACGGCAGGTCCATCACCTGTGCCGACGCGGAGTTTACCTTCGAGGTCCAGAACACACCTGACCTTCCGGTGACGACCCGGGCGTTTTCGAACCTGATCAACAGCGTCACCTGCAAAGGCGGCTCCAGGAGCAAGAGCTTCACCATCGTCTACCAGCAGCCCAACCTGTTCTTCGCGAACATCGGGGGATCCATCGGTTTGACGCGCTTCTACGACATCGCCCCCAAGCACATCTGGGAGCCGATCGTCAACCAGGTGATCAGTCAGCTTCGTACCAATCCTGAGCAGGCCCTCGGCGACTTCCTGGGGGCTGATCCTGCCACAGGTCTGGACCCCTCTAAGGTGGTCGGGAGCGGACCCTTCAAGGTCGAGGAGTGGCAACGCAACCAATTCATCCGCCTGAGCCGCCGCTCTGACTTCTTCCTGCCTCCGCCGGGCCCTGCCAGGAACTACGTTCGGGAGATCACCGTGCGATTCATCGTCAACCAGCCGACGCTGCTGTCGGCCATCATCGCTGGGGAGATCGACGCCTCTGACGACATCGGCTTGGCCGGCCTGGAACCGGAGGTCCTGCGCAGGCAATTGGGCAACCGCGCCGAAGTCGAGGTCGCGCCCTCCGGCTTCATCGAGAAGCTCAACTTCAACCTGTTCGAGGACGACAACGGCCTGGATGGGCGCTTCCCTGGTCAAGTGGACTGTCGGATCGCGGATGACCTCCAGCTCGCTGACCCGCGGACCCGCCAGGCGATCATTCAGGCAATCGACCGTGAGGATCTGGGATCGACGGTCTTCCCGGGAGCCATTGTTTCCAACTCGTTCGTCGTTCGCGGCGACGTCGGGTTCAACGAGGCACTGCCCACCTGGCCGTTCAACCCCGATGCCGCGCAGGCGTTGCTGGCTGAGCTTGGCTGGGCGGACTCCGACAACAACGGGGTCCTCGAGCGCACCACCGATGGTGGACGAGTGGTCGAGTTTCGGCTGCCGTGGGTAAGTACCACCGCGTCGTTCCGGGTGCGCACCGGAGAGATCCTGCAGGAGTTCTTGGCCGACGTGGGCATCGCGTTGGAGGTCCAGAACCTGCCGGGGAGCGTCGTGTTTAGCTCTGAATTTCTGTACCACCAGTCGGAGTGCACCTGGGGCGGGATCGTAGAGTACGCTGAAGGCGGCGGCATCGGTCAGGCCCCGGCGGACCCCCTGTCCAACGAGCTGTGGGCCAATGATCTGTTGGAGGCCCCGGTTGACCCAGAACCTGAGAACACTCCCTTAGCACTCAACGGCTTTTCGGGCGTGGGCATTTCAGGTTGGATCAACCCGATCTTCGACCAACTGCGTGCCCAAGCACTCCGAGAGTTCGACCCCGCTAAGCGGGCGGAGATCGTGAAGATCTTGCAGCAGATCTACGCCACCGAGCTGCCGACGGTCCCGCTTTATGAACGCGTCGAAGTCGTCACCAAGAAGACTGGCTTGGTGAACTTCAGCAAGATTACGCCGGTCGCTCGAACCCAGTTCTGGAACGCGTGGGAGTGGGGCTGGGCGCAGAACGGCGCTGTCGCTGTTCGCTAGTCCGCTAACGTGAGCGACGCATCGATACACATCACCGGGGGTGGGGATGACACACCCCCGGTGATGTATACTATAAACGTGAAATGCTATGTTCGCGTATGTGATCCGTCGCACTTTGCAGCTCATTCCGACGCTGCTCGTGATCTCCGCCATCGTATTTGCTTTGCTGGCCCTCAAGCCTGGAGATCCGATTGACGATCTGCGCCGCGGCAACCCCGGGTTCACCCAAGAAGACTACAACCGACTCATCAAGCTCTATGGTCTGGACAAACCCTGGTATATTCGCTATTGGTTCTGGTTAAGACAGGCCGTCCAAGGGAACTTTGGGCCGTCGCGCACATACGGTATGCCGGCCGCACAGTACGTCTTCCAGAACCGCCTGCCCAACACCTTGCTGCTCTCCGGAGTCTCTTTGGCCGTCGCCTTCGTGATTGCCATTCCTGCCGGTATCGTGTCCGCCCTGCGCCAGCACACGCCGACCGATTACGGCATTACCATCTTTAACTTTTTCGGCGTGTCCATTCCTATCTTCTGGTATGGTATCTTGCTGATCTACTTCTTCGCGGTGGTGTTTCGCTGGTTGCCGGCGGGAAGCTTGCAGACCCCAGGTATTGAGGGACTCTGGCCGACCATCGTCGATCGGATTCGCCACTTGATCCTGCCGGTCACAGCCCTGTCCACTTTGCAAATGGCCCAGTGGACACGCTTCATGCGCAGCTCGATGCTCGAGGTCATCCACCTCGATTATATCCAAACGGCCCGCGCCAAGGGCCTGTCCGAACGGATCGTCATCTTCCGCCACGCGCTGCGCAACGCGATCCTTCCCATCATCACTCTAATTGCCCTGGCCGTCCCGTTGCTGTTCTCCGGCGCGATTCTCACCGAGACTGTGTTCAACTGGCCCGGTATGGGACGTGGCATCTACGAGTCGATCTTGGTCAATGACTTCAACGTGGCCATGGTCTCACTGATGTTCATCTCCGTGCTCATCCTGATCTTCAACCTGTTAGCCGATATCGTCTACGCTCTCGTCGACCCGCGTATCCGATATGATTGATCGCCTTCGTGTTCGTGTTCGTGTTCGCAGACGCCGAACCCCCACGCCTCCCTCGCCGGAACTGGAGCCGGAGCTCGAGGAACCGGTTCGGCGAGGCGAATCGACTTGGAAGCTCGTCTGGCGCCGCTTCCGGCGGCACCGGCTGGCGATCTTGGGTGCCACCGTGATCGTGACCTTAGTCTTGTTAGCCATTCTCGCCCCGTGGCTGACCCCTTATGATTTCTCCCGTCAGAACCGCCGGCTCAGTTTCAGCGGGCCCAGTTTAAACGTGATAGAGAGTCCGAGAGCACTCGACAAGTGCGTGCGTTCGCGCGTGCTGTTGTGGCGCTGCGGGATACACCCGTTCGGCACCGATGATTTGGGCCGCGACATTCTCACACGCGTGCTCCACGGCGGCCGAGTTTCGCTGTTGGTCGGGTTTGTGGCTGCCTTGATCTCAACGTTTATCGGCAGTCTA
This sequence comes from Bipolaricaulia bacterium, assembly GCA_046758705.1. Taxonomy (GTDB): domain Bacteria; phylum Bipolaricaulota; class Bipolaricaulia; order JBHIAT01; family JBHIAT01; genus JBHIAT01. The sequence continues at coordinate 5,680 of JBHIAT010000032.1, read as the reverse complement.
CTCGGGGCGACCGCCGCCTACATGGGCGGTCGCCTGGACTCCGTCATCAGCCGCTTCACTGACACCATGCTCTCCATTCCCCAACTCCCTTTGCTGCTCATCCTGAGCGGCCTGCTGGCAAGCTCCCAAGGGAACTTCACCACTTACCTCAACAAGGTTCTGGGCGGGTCCAAGAGCATTGCCATCATCATCTTCGTCATTATTATCCTCTCCTGGATGAGCACGACCCGCCTCGTCCGGGGTGAGGTGCTCAGTCTGCGCGAACGCGAGTTTGTCGACGCCGCCCGCGCCCTTGGTGGCTCATCGTTTCGCGTTCTGTTTCGCCATCTCCTGCCCAACGCCACCCACGTCATCATCGTCCAGGCCACCCTGCAAACGGGGGAGGCCATCCTGGTTGAATCGGGGCTTTCGTTTTTGGGATTAGGTATCCAGCCGCCGGCAGTCTCCTGGGGCAACATGCTCTCCCGGGCCCAGGAGTTCTTCTTCTACCCCAATGGCATCTTCATTGCGTTGTTCCCCGGCCTGCTCATCTTCTTGACCGTGCTTTGCTTCAACTTCCTGGGCGACGGCCTGCGTGACGCGCTGGACCCGCGATGGAAGCGGTGACGCTTTTCAACACCTGACTCTCTTGGATGGATCACGAAAATCCCGACTTAGCTCACCACTCCTGGGGGGAACGACACCACCTTGCGCGCCATGATCTCCTCGATCGACGGCATCATACTTTGAGCCTGGGGCGGGATGCCCTGTTCCAACGGTTTCGTCCCCGGGCCACCCTTGGGCTCCCCGACAATGATCCGACCGACCATTCCCAGGAACTCGTGGGGGATGCAGTAGTAGTCGTAGACCCCCTCGACCTCGAACCGGTGCTCGAAGGTGGCACCGACCTCGATCAGCACCCCGGAGTCCCAGGACTTCGCGCCCTCGGGGATCCTCAGCTCCTTGCCGAAGTTGTCGGGATGGTAGGCGGTGGCGCTGTGGAAGTCGCTTTCCTGAATCCAGCGAACCACCGTCCCCGGCTCGACCCACAGACCGGTGGGGACGAACATGAAGTGACTACTGTTGGTGGTGAGCATCAGCACGTCCACCCGCCCCTGACCGACTGCCGGTCTACTCGTTAACGACGCCAGCACCCCACCCAGAACGACGGCGCCCGTTGCCTTAAAGAGCCCCCGTCTCGTCAGACCCAGTTTGGTGCTGTGTTTTTGTTTCAATCCGATCACCTCTCAGTTGGGCGTTTCAGAGTTTTCATCACATTCGGCACACCCCACCAGACGATGGCACCGACCAGGTAGGCGGCCAATAGATAAACGAACCAGTCACCGTAGCGGGTGTAAAACGTCTGCTCATCCTGTAGCGACACTGTCCCGTAGAGAATCTCCTGATCGTTAGAGGTGGACCGGTGCAGGATCTCCCCATCGGGGGCGATAATTCCGGAGATGCGGGTGTGGGAGCTTTGCACCAGGTAACGCCGATTCTCAACCGCCCGGAACACCGCCTTGGAGAACTGCTGGGTCGGGGCGGGGCTATCCCCGTACCAGACGTCGTTGGTGACGTTGATCAACAGCTCGGCCCCCTGACGGGTGAACGTCCGACTGATCGATGGGAAGGTCGATTCGAAGCTAATGGGCGCCCCGATCGTTCCCAGCGATGCGGTGATCAGCCGGTAGTCGGTCCCCCGATCGAAGTCAACGGGGAGTTCGTCGGCGACCCCCAACCGGCTCAACAGCCTTCGGAACGGGATGTACTCTCCAAACGGCACCAGATGTCGTTTGTCATAGACGCCGGCCACCTCTCCTGCCGGAGTGATCAGTGCGACGGTGTTGTAGAGCTTCCCGTCTCGATAGTCGTGCGTTCCCAAGACCAGGTAAGTCGAGCGCTCGATCGCGAACGCCCGGAACGGTTGCATCAGCGCCGCCCGCTTGAGGACGTAATCCTGGAGAAACGATTCGGGAAGGACGACCAAGTCAACGGGCCGCAACCCGTCGAGCAGCACCCCATAGTCTTCCAGCAGCGACCCTGGACCTTGAGCGTTGAGCTGCTGCCAACGGGAGATCCCCGGTTGGACGATGGCGACCTCGATCCCCCCCACGTCCACCGTTGTTCGATCGTCCATCTGGGGCAGACCGACCCCGAACAGCAGACCAATGATCGCGCCGGCGACCAACACGTACCGATATCTCAAATGGTTGAGGGCGAGAAACAGCAGGTAGTTGACCAAGACGATCGCGAATGAGATCCCCCAGACGCCGGTGATTGAGGCAAGCTGGATCAGCGACACCCTCCGGTAGAGGGCATAGCCCAGGTCACCCCAGGTGAGACCGAACTCGCCCTGAGCGCGGATGAACTCGAAGGAGACCCACAGGGCCGGGGTCATGAGCAGCATCGCCAGGGTCCCGAACCGCGCGTTGAAGAACGAGTAAATCAGCCCCCAGATTCCCCAATAGATGCTCGCCAGCAAGATTATCACCAGATAGGGGAGGGCAATGAAGTAACCGCCCCAGATCCCGAGGACGGGGAACAAATCCTCCCACTGCCTCAGGACGAGGAACCAATGGAACAGGACGCCGAAGAACGCGATCCCAGTCAAGTAGGCCAGCAGGAAACTCCTCCGATATCTGGTGCTGGTCCGCTCCAACGCGAAGAACAGCGGGACCAACGAGAACCAAATCAGCGGATCGAGTCCCAGGCCGGGGAGACCGAGCGCGGTCAACACCCCTGAGACGATCGCAAGTCCCCAATGCCAACTTTTCAATCGTTCTTCCTCCCCAGGATCGCGTTCTTCATAACCCCCTCAGGGTAGACATAGTCAATTATAGATCGGAGCACACCGACCGATCAAATCGGGGCTATGGACAAGAGACCTGTTCCGGTCCCTGATTTCTGTACGCTTGGATAAACGCCTCGATCCGGTCGCGGTCGAACTCGTCGAACTTGTCGATCCGGCCCCAGGCGGTCAACGCGATGTCGTGATCCAGACCCGGGTAGGGCGCGACGATCAGCCGGCAGTTTCTCTGAGTAAAGCTGCGCAATTCGTCGACGATCCAGTCGGCGATCCCGGGTCGGTACTGGACCATGATCCCTCCATGTTCCAGGTTGTGGACCTGGACCTCATCAGGGACCGGTTGGTGGTGCACCCCCCAGGGGGCGGTGAATGGGTAATGCCAGCCTGAGGTGGCCGGCACGGAGTTGTATGGGGGGTGGGATTGTCCCTGACCTATATGCTGGAATCCCTGAAGCGGGACCGAGACCGCGTTTAGGGCGTCGCTCACGTTGTCGCTCTCACCCCGGTTAAGCCCCACGAACGCCCCTACAGCGATGAGGATGAGAGCGAGCCCCACCCCGCCGGCGATGAACCAGGTCCGTTGTCGGGTTCTCCCAGTCCTGGCACGCGTTCGTTGCGACCGCTTGTCCACAGATTTTACCTCAGCTTTGTCCTTGGCTTTCGCCTGCGTCTTTTTCGGCCGATGATTGGCATCCCGTTGATGTTGGATTAGGGCGTTTGCCGACTTAAACGTCTTCCCACATTGCTCACAGCGATGCTCTGCCATGTGAATCACTCCATCTAATATTATGGTTCGGAATCCGAGACCGCCTGGATCTCGAACAGCAGCGACTCACAGAGGAGCTGGAGGTTGGCGTTCTCTCGCAGACTCCGCCGTCCTTCCTCAAGTTTACCCACCAGATCGATCAACTTGCCCGATTCGAAATCGGAGTTCAACTCGTTGAGACGATCGACCCGATCGAGGTTCCATACGGCTCCGCCCTCGATCACTGACAGCAGGTCCCGATACCAGAGGGCCGCTTCTTCGAACAGGCGATCGAGGGCGTCCCGATTCGAGGCGCGGCTCAGTCGCCCGGCAACCGCGAGCACCTCAAACACCTGCAGGTGGGGAAGCCGCTTCAACAACTCAAGCGACGCCTCGCGCCGGACAATAGAATCGCCGTTCAGGAGGCGATCGACAAGCTGATCGGGTTCCAGATCGGACAGCTCCGCGTGCACCGCCTGCCGACGGGCCAGCAGCCCCTCCTCCAGGGGAAGCTCCGTGAGTCGGTCGATTCGTCCCTTGGCCACGGAGAGCGCGTAATCGACCTCACGATCCTCCAGATCGTAAGCCGCCAGCTGTGATCGGAGGTGCTTCTGGGAGCCGGTTCGCAGGCGGAGCACCTGGCAGCGTGAGACGATCGTCGCCGGGACCCCCGCCAAGCTCGCCGACACCAGCAGGAAGACAAGATAGGGAGGTGGCTCCTCAAGCAATCTCAGGATGCTGTTGGCCGCCTCCGGGCTCATCGCCTCGACCTCATCAATGAGGTAGACCTTATAACGACCCTCCGTCGGGGGGTAGCGGGCATCCAGTTTCAACGCTCTGATCTGATCGATCCCGATCCGCTCTCCGTCCCGGGCCACTATCTGAAGGTCGGGGTGGACGCCGCGCGCGATCTTGGAGCCACAGTCGCGATCGTCGCCACAGATGATCTCATCTGCCAGCTCCCTGGCGTGCGGCACGCCGCCCTCACCGATCAGGAGGTAAGCATGGCTGAGTCGCCCCACCTTTAACCCGCTTCTCAGCACCTCGGTCGCTTCGCTCATCTCTCTATTAAATATACTGGAGGGCAACGAAAAATAAAACACCGGTTGCCGAAGGATCAGCTCGAGACCTATAATGATCCGAAAATGACCGATTACCTGCTTGCGTTTGTGATCTCCCTCCTGGCAACCCTCCTTCTCTCCCGAATCATCGAACGGCTTGCCGAATCGCTCCCGCTGAAGGATTTTCCTGACGCGCGCAAGCAACACGGACGGGCACGGCCGTTGGGGGGGGTTGCGATCGCACTCGGCACCCCCCTGGGCGCGCTCGCCGCCTTGGCCCCGGCACCGGCCCTGTGGAGCCCGTTCCTCGGCGGCCTGATCATCGGGATAGTCAGTCTGATCGATGATCTGCGCAGGGTGAGTCCGAAGCTGCGGTTGATGGCGCAGATCACCGCATCTTTAGTTCCGATCTTCCTTGGCGGCATCTTCATCACCTCGGTCGACCTGTTCGGCCTACAGATCGAGCTGGGAGGTTGGGGAAGGCTCCTGGCCGCGCTCTGGATCGTCGGTGGGACGAATGCCTTCAACCTGATCGACGGTCTCGACGGGCTGGCGGCCGGCGGTGCCGCGATCGTCTGCGGCTTTGTCCTGTATCTGTCTGTGGCCGTGGGAAACCTGGATAATACGATCCTGACGATCGCGCTGCTGGGGGCGTTGCTTGGGTTTTTGCGATACAACTACCACCCAGCACGCGTCTTTATGGGCGATGCCGGCAGCACCTTCGTCGGCTTCGTGATCTCAATTCTCGTTCTGGAAGCATTTCAGCCGGAGTATGAAGCGGTGCGTGAGCTTCCGATTTTGGCCCCGATCTTGATCCTCGGTCTGCCGATCTTCGACACATTCCTGGCGATCGTTCGCCGGGTTCGAGCCGGTCGGTCGATCTTCGAGGCCGATCTGCAACATATCCACCATAAACTGCTCAGCCAGGGATGGGGCTATAGACGGACGGTGATCATTCTCTACCTGATCTTTGCGATCTTTGGGCTGTTCGGGTTGCTGGTTTTCTGGCTATCCTAATCTACATATCCTCAACAGCTTACCGTTCGCTCATTCTAGATAGCAAAAATCAGAATCGCCGGTTCGACAGCG
>JBHIAT010000031.1:0-26980 GCA_046758705.1 Bipolaricaulia bacterium | reverse complement strand
CGAAAGTCATACCCGTATGAAGACAGGCCGTAAGAGATCACTCCGTCGCTCACCAGCCGATCGACGAACGGAGTGATCATGCGGTGCTCGACCACCATCTTCCGGATCCATTCATCGTTTTTGAGCATCTGCCCGGCTCCCTCCCTTCCAACCGATGTGATAGGCGATGAATCGATCGATCAACGTCTCACAGGTCGATCTTGCTTCTCCTAGAGAGATACGTTCGGCTCGGTCTATCGGGAGCTCCGCCAATTGGCTCAAACTCCTCCACACCCCGGGCTCGACCGCAACGCCCTCCCCTCGATAGCAGGTCTGACCCAGCAGACCGCCCCGCTCCACCGAGAAACGAACCTCGTCCTCCAGCACCCGGCCGCAGACGGCGCAGCGATCCAGTCTGGGACCGAGGCCTACTCCCTTCAGCAGCCTCAGCTTGAAACTCAGATCGATCGATCGCAGCTGATCCGCAGCCCGTTCGAGTGCCCCCAAGTAGGCATTGAACAGGAAGAACAGCTCTGGCTCTCGATGGTTCTCCTCGGTCGCACGGTCCAGGAGTTTCGCCGCCTGAAATGCCCTCTCGACCTTGGCGTAACTCCGCTTCAGTTCGGGGAAGAAGTTGAGGGTATCGGCTTCGCTGAGGAACTTCAGGGTCTCGCTCTCGTAGAAGACGAACTCATCCAGGTTCAGGAGGTCCAGGGAGCTTCCGAACCGGCTGTCCGTCTTGCGGGACCCTTTTGCGATGCCGGAGAACTTCCCGAAGTCACGACTGAAGATGGTGACGATACGATCGCTCTCCCGGTAGTCCAACGAGCGGATGACGAATCCGACCGTCTTGTTTATGCCCATTTTTTTCGTTATGTCTATGGCATCAGCAGGCCTCCGTTGATGTGGAGGACCTGCCCGGTGATATAATCGGCACCATCTGAGGCGAGAAACGCCACCCCATGGGCGACATCCTCGGGCCGCCCGTAGCGGCGCATCGGGATCGTTTGCGCGTACCCCTCGCCGAGGTGCTGCTTCGCCGACTCACCGACGAACGTCCCCTCGATGACGCCGGGGGCGATCGCGTTGACGGTGATCCCGTAGGGACCGAGTTCCAGGGCAAGCGCCTTGGTGAATCCGACCACCCCGGCCTTCGCTGCAGAGTAATGGGCGTGGGTGATGCTGCCCCGGTATGCCGCGATCGACGAGATCGAGATGATCCTCCCCGACTGCTGTGTCATCATCGGTTTGAGTGCAGCTCTGGTGCAGAGAAACGCGCCCTTCAAGTTGATATCCAGTGTCCTGTCCCATTCTGCGTCTGGCATCTCGGCGACGAGCGCGTGTTCGTAAACCCCGGCGTTGTTGACCAAGATGTCGATTCTGTCGAACTCCTCCAACGTCTGTGCCGTCATCGCCTCTACCTGATCGAGTTGGGTGACGTCGGCCTCGATCACCAGTGCCTTTCGGCCCACCGATTCGACCTCCTGAGCCACCTTGCGGGCGTTCTCGAGATCGATGTCGATGATCACCTGATCGGCCCCTTGCTCGGCGAGCGTCAGCACGATCGCCCGGCCGATCCCGCGTCCGGCTCCGGTAACGACCGCCACCCGATCTTGCAACATCATGATGACCTCCTCTCCTTAAAGAACCGGTGTAACATGCCGATCCGGACCATGTATAGGATGCCCAGACCCACGAACGACAGCTCCACGGCCTTGGTCATGAATGCGAACGCCACCGCCCCGCCTTCCTCGATCCCCACCAGCTTCAGGATCCCGATCTGCCCTCCCTCAGCGACTCCGATCCCTCCCGGCGTGATCCACAACAGCGCCGACAGGAAGAAGTTGAGCAGATAGACGAGCGACAGCTCGGCCAGCGACAGCGTGATCCCCTTGGTGAAGTAGAAGAAGATCTGCGGTCGCAGATACATAAAGAACGTGGCGATCAGATGAACGATGAATGCGACCAGGGTCTGTCGGGCGTGGTGCTTGAAAGCCTTGTGGATATCGTTTTCAATCTGACGGGCGACCTCCTCGGCTCGCTCCAGGAACCGCTTCCCGGGAAGGTACTTGCGCAACCCGGCCATGAGCCGGGTAAACCATAGACGTTTTTGAGAGAAGTTTAGGAATATCAATAGGTTTATCAGACTAAAACTGAACACAGCGAGAAGAATCAGCGACTTCTGGCTGAATGGAAGTGTTTCTGAGGCGATCAAGTGGAAGATCCCCAGGTAGATGAAGCAGATCAGGCTGAGCCCGGCCAGGAACCGCTCGACGATCACCGTCGCAAGTAACCGGGCCGGGGAGCTTCGTTCGTCGGCGAGCAGATAGGCGCGCACCGGCTCCCCGCCGAGGTAGAGCGACGGGGTGAGGTAGGTGATTGCAAATCCACTCAACCGCGCCTGAAAGACGCGGCTCCAGGGACGCCGGATGCCGTAGGCGTTCAGAATGATCCGCCAGCTCAGCGTCCAGAGCAGGATGGTCAGGGTGATGTCGACGGTGAAGGCGAGGAACCCCAACCAGCCGAGCGCGGTGAACTCGCGGACCACGTTCCCCCAGCCGACGTATTGTAAGATGATCAGGACGATGGCCACGCCGACCAGGACCGATAGCACAAAGGTATAACCTCTTCGCCATTTTGCTGGGTTTAGGTTTATTCCCATTCGATCGTCCCCGGGGGTTTCGAGGTGATGTCGTAGACGATGCGGGTGACCGACCGGACCTCGTTTGTGATTCGCGAAGAGATTCGCTCCAGGAGGTCATAGGACAACCGGGCCCAATCGGCTGTCATCCCCTCCCGACTGGTGACCGCCCGCAGGGCGATCACATGCCCGTACTCCGGCGCATCGCCGACTACTCCGGTGCTCCGGATCGGGAGGAGCACCGGGAAATACTGCCACAGATCCTCGGCCACATCTTCGTCATCGGCCTCCACCTCCGCCCGCACGATCCGGTCGACCTGTCGCAACACCCCCAATTGCTCCGCGGTCACCTCGCCGAGCACTCGGACCGCTAGGCCCGGACCGGGGAACGGTGGCTCCCGGATGATCGCATCAGGGATACCCAAGGCCTTGGCGAGCTGACGGACCTCATCCTTAAACAGATCGCGCAGCGGTTCGACGATCGCAAGATCGATCCGTTCCGGCAGACCGCCCACATTGTGATGACTCTTGATTCGGGCGGCCCCCTGGGCCCCGGCGCTTTCGATCACGTCGGAGTAGATCGTGCCCTGGACGAGCAGATCGGCCTGTTCTTGGCGCGCCTCTGCCTCGAAGATCCGGATGAACAGCTCTCCGATGATCTTGCGCTTCTCCTCCGGGTCGTAGACGCCGTGGAGCGCTTTGAGGAACCGGGGCTGGGCGTCGACGAACCGCGTCCTCAGCTTCAAGGTCGTCGACAGCTGCGCGATCCGCTCTCGGTCTCCGAGCCTCAGCAACCCGGTATCAACGAAGATTGGAACCAATCGATCCCCGATCGCCCGGCCGACCAGCGTGGCGGCCGTCGTCGAGTCCACGCCTCCAGAGAGTCCGATGATCGCCCGCCGGCCCGTGATCGCCTCCCGTAGGGACGCGATCCGCCTCTCGAGATCGTGTTCCGGGGTCCAGTCGCCACGGGCACCGCAGATCCCGAACAGAAAATTTTTCAGTATCCGCTTGCCTCGAGGGGTATGGGCCACCTCCGGATGGAACTGAAGTCCGTAGATCCGCCGCCGTGGGTCGGCCATCGCCGCGGGCATGCCTCGGGACCGGGCTAACGAGACAACCCCCGGGGGGAGCTGGGAGACGGCGTCCCCGTGACTCATCCAGACCGTCTCCTGCTGCTCCAGCCCGTCGAGGAGCCCGTTGGGATCGATCACCTCGATCTCGCTCGTGCCGAACTCTCCGGTCTCCCCTGAGACGACGCGGCCACCGAACTCGTCCGCCATCAACTGCATCCCGTAACAGATGCCGAGGATCGGGATCCCAAGCCGGTAAAGCTCAGGATCGAGTCGCGGCGCATCCGCCTCCCGGACGCTTCCCGGTCCGCCGGACAGGATAAGCCCAATCGGCCGCTCCCGCTCCCTTACGCCCTGATCGGCAAACCGATCGGGCTCGATGATCCGGGCGTACACCCCCAGTTCCCGGACCGTTTTGAGAATGAGCCTCGTGTATTGAGAGCCAAAGTCGACGATCCAAACCGTATCCATAAGATGCTCCCATCCTATCAGAGCCGAACGTCCGATGTCAAGATGACCCCGTTGCATTGAATCCCGGACCCGGTTTTTGATACAATCAACATGTGTTGAATTAGAGGAGGGGGATCTAATGGCCAAAGATTTCTTCGAACAACTGGAACGAGCGGAGCGAGAGCGGGACCGGGAGCTGGGCCGCGGCGGCGGTGACAGCGGTGACAGCGGTGACAGCGGTGACAGCGGTGACAGCAGTGGGGACCAGTGGCGCAGACGGCTAGATGAGCTGGGAAACTGGACCGGCTGGCTGATTATCGGCATCGTCGTTTTGATCTGGCTGATCAGAGGGATCTACACCGTCGATCCGTCTGAGATTGGGTTGGTCAAACGGTTCGGCCAGCTTGTGAAGGAGACCGGTCCGGGGCTTCACTATCGCTTACCATGGCCGTTTGAGACGGTCGTTACCGTAGATAAGCTGTCGGTGCGAAAGGAGGAGGTCGGGTTCCGGACGATCGTCCCTCCCCCGAATCCCCGCTACCGGGAGATCCCCGAGGAGGCGTTGATGCTCACCGGCGACAACAACATCGTCCACACCGAGGTCGTCATCCAGTATGAAGTGCTTGAGCCCGAGGCGTTCGCATTTAACATGATCGACAACCTGAGCCAGCAGCCCGTGGAGGGGATCGGGGTGGCCGATCAGGTGGTCAAGCAGGCGGCGGAGTCGGTGCTCCGCGGGCAGGTGGCCATCCGGAACCTGGACGAGGCGTTGACCACCGAGCGGGATGCGATCGCTGCCGAGACCCAAGATGTCCTTCAGGAACTGCTTGACAGCTACGAAATCGGCATCCGGGTTGTCAACGTCAAGCTCCAGGACGTCAAACCGCCGTCACCGGTGGCGGCGGCGTTCGACGACGTCAACAGCGCCCGACAGGACAGGGATCGAAAGATCAACGAGGCGAACCGCTACCAGAACGACATCCTCCCCAAGGCCCGGGGACAGGCCCAGCAGATTCTGAACCAAGCGGAGGGCTACTTCCAGGAGCGGATCAACCGGGCTAAGGGGGACGTGGCCCGGTTCGAGCAGGTGTTGGCCCAGTACGAGTTGGGCAGCCGGCGGGTGACCGAGGCGCGCCTGTACATCGAGGCGCTGGAGGAGATCCTCCCCGGGATGCGCAAGCTGATCCTCACCCAAGGGTCCCAGGGGGGCGGCCTGTTGCAGTTCCTCGATCTGGATCGGTTTGTCGAGGGCGGTGGTGAGCGATGAGAAACGCTCTGATCTTCGGGATCGGGATCATCGTGCTGGTGATCCTCTATAACCTGTTCACGTTCGCCGTCGACGAGACCCAGACGGCGGTCGTCAAGCGGTTTGGCGAGGTGGTACGTGTCACCACCGAGCCGGGGCTGAACTTCAGGCTGCCGTTCGTCGATCAGATCATCTTTCTGGAGGATCGGCTGCTCAACTACGACATCCAGCCTAAGGAGATCATCACCGCCGACCAGCGCCGGCTACGGATCGACAACTACGCCCTGTGGCGGATTGAAGACCCGAAGCTGTTTGTCGAGAAGTTGCGAGGAGATCTCCGCCTCGCGCAGTCCCGACTTGACGACGTCGTCTTTTCGAACATCCGGGACGTCCTGGCGAGGCATACGCTTGCCGACATCATCTCGGTGCAGCGGCTGGAATTTCTGGCCCTGGTGACCGACCTGACCGACAATCAGGTCCATGACTTCGGCATGGCGGTCATCGACGTTCAGGTGAAGCGGGCCGACCTGCCCCGCGAGGTTGAGCAGGACGTCTATGCCCGGATGCGCTCCGAACGGGAGCAGGCGGCCGCGCAACTCCGGGCTGAGGGGGATGAGCAGGGGCTGCAGATCCGTTCTAAGGCCGATGCCGACCGGGCCAAGATCCTGGCCGAAGCCAACCGTCGGGCCGAGGAGCGTCGCGGCGAGGCCGACGCCCAAGCGCTGGTCACTTACGCAAACGCCTACAGCCAGAACCCCGAGTTCTATCAATTCTGGCGGAGCCTGGAGTCCTATAAGCGGTCGTTCGCCGACGGGACGACCGTGGTCATCTCGACCGACGCCGACTACCTGCGGTTCTTCGATAGCAATCAACTGGTGCCGTTGGAGCCGACTGAAGCGGCAAGGGAGTAGACGGGGGGAGGGAAAGCCTATAGCGACAAGAGCGAAGACCGAGGTCGAACAGCAGAGCGCCAGTGAGTGCCTGATCAAGGTCGAATTGCCGGCGGAGTTCGTGGACAAGATGATCGAGACCATCTACCGGGAGGCGGTCCGGGAGATGGAGATCCCCGGCTTCCGCCGGGGAAGGATCCCACGGAGCTTCCTGGAGGCGAGATTCGGCAAGGATTTCTTCTATGAGGATGCTCAAGCCCGACTGGTCAACGAGCATCTGCCCCAGGTGCTCGAGGAGTTGGAGCTGGAACCGGTCGCCGAGCCCGAGTTCGAGGTCATCGAGTTTGAGGAAGGGAAGCCGTTCCGGTTCGAGGTGACGGTTGAGATCCTCCCGGAGATCCAAGTCGCGGACTACCAGGGAGTGGAGATCGAGGAGATTCCCCTCCAGCCGATCGAGGAATCGGAGCTCGAGGCCGCCCTGGAGCGGCTGCGACGCGCCCACGGCTGGACCGTCCCCAAAGCGGTGGGGGAGGTTGTCGAAGACGGCGACGTCATGCTCATCCAAGAACAGATGGTTCTCGATGACGAACCGGGGAAGACCGAGGAGCGTGAACTGGTGGTCTCGGAAGACAGCCGGTTCGGCAAGCAACTGATGGGGATGCGGGTTGGCGACGAGCGGGAGATCGAGCTCCAACTCGGAGAAGAGACTTACCGCAGCCGGGTGAAACTTGTCTCGCTCAAGCGGGTCGAGCTGCCTGAACTGGATAATGCGTTCGCCGTGGATCACGGCTATGAGCACCTGGAAGCGCTCACGCGGGCGATCCGGGACGACCTTGAAGTGAGCACCCGGGAGCGGCAGCGGGCGGAGATGCAGCTCAAGCTCTTGGACAAGATCGTCGAGATGACTGAGATCAATGTCCCCGAGCGGTTGCGGGATGGGATGGCCAAGCAGGACCTTGAGGATCTGAAACAGATGATCGGCTACTCCGCGACCGCCTACTCCTCGTTCGAGGAGTTCTTAGAGCAGGAGGAGACAACCGAGGAGACGGTCGCGGGCGACTACCGGGAACAGGCAGAACTTCAGATCAAGCGGGAGCTCGTGTTAGAGACGATCAAGAAGGCCGAAGGATTGGAGCTCTCCGGCCCGGCCCTCGACGACCTGATCGAGAAGGAGGCGGTGCGTCTCGACCAGAACCCGATCAAGTTCAAGAATGAGATGCGGGCGAAGCCCGAGGAACTCGAGCGCTTCCAAAGGCGCAAGGAGACCGAGCGCATCCTGGACTTCCTCTACGAACAGGCGAAGATCGTCCCGGCCCCGGTGCCGGAGGCGGAACAGGAGCAGAAGGAGGGAACTACGGAAGAATGAAATTCCAAAGACCGGTCCAGATACCGATCCCGACGGTGATCGACAACACCGGCCGCTACGACCGGGCTTACGACATCTACTCCCGGCTGTTGGAGGATCGCATCGTCTTCCTGGGATATGTGGTCGAAGACACCGTTGCCAACCTGATCATCGCCCAGATGCTCTACCTGGAAGCCAAAGACCCGGAGAAAGATATCAAGCTTTACATCAACACCCCCGGCGGGTCGGTCACCTCAGGCTTGGCGATCTATGACACCATGCAGTACGTCCAGTGCGACGTCACCACGATCTGCATCGGCCAGGCGGCGTCGATGGGGGCGGTGCTGTTGGCCGCGGGCACCCCAGGCAAACGCCAAGCGCTGCCCCATTCGAGAATCATGATCCATCAGGGAAGTGCCTATGGCCTGGGAGGTGCGCCCAGCGACATCGACATCCAGGCCCGAGAGGTATTGCGCTACAAGCAGGTGATCAACGAGATCCTGACCAGACACACCGGGCAAGATCTGGAGCAGGTGCAGCAGGACACCGATCGAGACTACTTCATGTCACCTCAGGAGGCAAACGAGTACGGGCTCATCGATCGGGTCATCGAGGCGCGGGTGCCGGTAAAAACGGCTTCTTGATTTATAAGAGCTGATAGCTGACTACTTACTTTAACCTTTCCAGCCGCTCCAGGATGCGCTCCCGTGTCTTCTCAAGGTCTGCCTGAGCCGCTTGATATTCCTCGCGCCGCAACCGTCCTGCTTCGTAACGCCTGAGAAAGTCCCGGAGTTGGCCTTCGACGGCCGTCAGGGCGGCACGGTAGCTGGCGATCGCCCGATCCTGGCGGGCGGTGGCGGTTTCGGCATCGGCCGTGACCTCGGCCCGACGGACGTAGAGGTCCCCTAATCTGATCTGGCCGTCCACGTACATCCTCCCCAGCGAGTCGATCTCCCCCATCACCTGGTTGTATGCACTGGGCGCTAGAGTTCTTCCCTGGAATCGCTCACGGAGATCCTGAACCTTTCTTTCGATCACCTTCAGCGCTTCGCGGTAACTGACGGTGGCCTCCTTCAGGAGGGCATCAGCGACCTGGAGATTCCCGGCTTCGGTGTGACGGTTGGCCTGAAACCGGTAGAGGTTGCCGAGCTCGATATAGGCCCGGGCGTAACTAGGGTCGCGGGCCAGGAGTTCCTGCAATGTCGCGGCCCCGGCCTCGAACTCTCCAGCTTTCAGCAACATCTGAGCCTTCAGATAACGCGCGTCGAGGTGAGTGGGGTCGAGGACAATCGCCTGTTCGAAGTAGGGGATCGCCTCCAGATAGTATTCTCGGGCCAGAGCCTGGTCATCCTGGAGGTCGCCCCGTTTTCGCTGGATCAGACCGAGGTTGAGGAATGTGTTAACATCGGTGAACGCGTCCAGAGAGCTGTTGAAGTAAAACTCACTTGCCTCAAGATTATTCTTGCGTCTCTCGATCACACCCAATGCAAACAGCAGATCCGACGGCTGAAATTCGAGGTCGAGCGCCTCCTCGTAGTCACGCTGTGCTGCCGCCAGATCGCCCGCGAGGAAATGGTCGCGCCCCCGCTTGAAGTAGGTATTACTGATAAAGTCCTGGGCGGCGAACCAACTCACCGAGACCGCTATGAACAAGAGCAAGACGGCGATCACTCCGGCCCCACGGCGGCTCAGTTCGACCGAATACCGCTCACCGATGAAGTATCTGGAGTGAAGCAGCCCGAGGATGACCACCAAGGCGAGCGAGGAGGCGGGCAGGTGCAACGGAAAGCTGACCGTCGCGTGAGCGAATAGGGCAACGACCCCGGAGAGCAACCCCCAGAGGACCAGTCGATCCTGCTCGGACTTCGCTTTGATCGCATCGCGGATCTTGGTGCGAAACAACAGCAGTACGACGGCGGCGGTGGCTAGCAGACCCAACGTCCCCGTCTCTGCCCACACCTGCACGTATTCGTTGTGTGCCTGATTGGCCTTGTGGATGAAGTAGTCAGCATAGGGCGCTCCACGCTCCGTATCGATGAACTGAGCTTTGTAATAGAGAAAATCGCGCTTGTAGTTGCCGAGGCCGATCCCGATGATCGGCTCGTCCTTGATCATCTCCCAGGTGACCCACCAGTCGTAGAATCGGGTTCTCGTATCGGCCGAACCGGCGTCGAAGGCGGTAGTGATCTCCTGAGTGGCCGACCTGCGGCTTCGGTTCAGCGAGTTTGGGCTCCAGAACAGGGCGGTGGCCCCGATCAGCAAGACGATGAGCGCGGTCGTCCACCTCCAATTGACCCGCAACGGTTTCCGAACCTTCAAGAAGGCCAGCCCGCCGATGAAGAAGATCCCCCCAGCGATCAACCCCATCAACGGCCCGCGTGCGTGGGTGGCGAACAACGTCGTGTAGATCACAGTGACGCCGAGCAGCACCAATGCCTTCGAGATCCTCCGTCTGACGCTGAACAGCAGAATCAACGACGGGATCACCAGGTACGCGAGAAAGCCGGCGAGAAAGTTCCGGTTGCCCAACGTCGAGATCATCGCACTCGGCCCCCCGGAGATGCGCCGGAAGGGATAGGGGAAGATCTCGAAGCCGTAGTACTGGAGCAGCCCGTAGCTGGAGACGAGCACGGCCGACGCGAACAGGCTGCCGAGGATGAGCAGCAGATCGCTGCGACGGGTCACCAGGTTCGCCACCACCAGGTAGAGCAGCAGGTAGTAGACGATCAGACCCAGACTCTCAAGACCCAAGCCGAGGTTGGCATTGCCGAAGCTCGCATTGACCACCGCCGAGACCGTCAGCGCCAGGATCAGCAGCAGCGCGGGCAGAAACAGCTCCGTCTTGTTGAACCGATATCCGTTGCTTCTCCCCTTCCCTTTCCTCTTCCCTCTTCCGTTCACCATCACCATCTCGATCCCCCAGACCACCAACAGGATCGAGATACCGACCAGGGCGAAGATCGCCTTGGTATACCCGTAGGAGGTGTTCCCGAAGTAGATCAACGGCGGCAGGGTGAAGATAAACAGGGTGGTCAGCGCCCGTTTGAGAGCCGGGAGACTGAGCATCTTGGTGGCGTTCATGATGATGATTATACCTTTATACCTTAAAGATAGCACAGGGTCAGGGAACCCGTCAACGGGTACGGCCACTCCCCAAACCCCTGAATCCGCTCACATCATCCGAAACTCGCCTCAATCGCTACTTCGATCAGTCCGAGATCATCCAGGGTTACCGAGAGGCTGGTGCTATCGGTCAAGTCTATAGACGCGGTGACTTCCCACAAGGGAAGATCAAACAATATCCCGTCCACTTCAGCGCTGAGATCGATGGCCCCAAAGCTGAAATCCACTGCGATCAGTCCGAGATCATCCAGGGTTACCGAGAGGCTGATGATATCGCTCAAGCCTGTAAATGCGGTGACCTCCCATAGGATAGGTGGAACCAATATCCCGATCACCTCAGCACTGAGATCGATGGCTCCGAAGCTGAAATCCAACAAGACGCCTAGGTCAGTGTCAGGGACCAAGGCTCCTGTATCGTCCAGGGCTACACCATCACCGAAGGCGTCGGTTGAGAGTTCCACGGTGATGGAGGCAGCGAACTCTAAATCTAGAGTCGCACCAACGGTAAAGAATGTGCCTGGATCAACGTGAGTCTCGTTAGGAGAGTTGCTGGGGTCGGGGTCGGTCAGTTGCGCGTTGACCCCTGCATAGACCGTGGCCGGTCCTATGGGCATTTCGAGGAAGGCGGTCGCATTTACTGATGGAGCCGTTTGAGTCGATGACAAGAGATCGACACCGTTAACGGTCACCGTGACCGGACCGAACTCACCTGAGGCAAGGACGTCGATCTCAGGGGGTTGCACGCCGTTTGCGAAATCGGCCGATAGGTCAGCATTCACCGGGCCCATGGCCAGCGAATACCCAAATCCATCAAAGTCCGAGTCTACTTCCCCAAGGCTGCTGAAGATTTCTGCCGGGGTCCCGTCATTGAAGAAGCTCGACCGACCCAAACGAAAGTTTTCAAACAGGATGAGGTAGGCCTCATCGAATTCGAACGCTAGCGTTCCGGGTGTCTGTGAAGTAGGGTCAGTATCAGCAGAACCGTTTATACTGGCGAACAACCGAACGTCTTCCCCGAGTGGAGCATCTAAAGTGAACCCAACTTCACTGGCCGTGGAGAAAGTTTGCGCTCCAACTTCCATTTCGAATGTGGCCGTGAGATATCCCGATACATCAAGCTCTACGGCCAACGCCGGTGTTAAAGAAGTGACAGAAGTGATCCACAACCCAGCGAACAGGACAGCCAGAAACTTACTTTGTATGGAGATAACCTCCTTCTACCCCATCAGCTATCCTTCCCGGAGAGCTACGGGTTTAGCATGTCGTGAGGGCGGTTAATAAAAAAACCCCGAGCTGTGAGAGCTCGGGGTTCTCTATCCTGTCCTAGTTGCCTAGTCCTACATCATCAGAAACTCGTCTCAACCTCGACGTCGACAGCTCCACCCTCATCCGACACGGCTAACGAGAGGGTGGTCACGTCACTCAAGGCCGTAGACACGGTGACTTCCCACGAGAGGGGGGCATTGGGGCCTGCTAACCCGGTCGCCTCAGCGCTGAGATCGATGGCTCCGAAGCTGAAGTCCGCCGAGACGCCTAGGTCAGTTACACCGGTCCCGTCACCTTCGTCGTCGGTGGTGAACTCCACAGTGACCGAGGAACCGATATCTATGGTCGCACCGACGAGAGCGAAAAAGGCCGCCGGGGCGGGGGTCAGCGTCGCGTTGACTCCCGCATAGACGTTAGCCGGTCCCATGGGCATTTCGACCGAAGCTGTCGCATTCACTGTTAGACCCGCTGGTTGAACACTCGTTAGGTCGATCGCATTAAGGGTCACCGCGACCGGACCGAACCCGCCTCCGACAAGGACGTCGACCTGAGGACCAATAGGATCTGCCGCAGGAGCGGCTTCTGCTGTCTGGGCGAGATCGACCGACAAGTCAATACTAAACGGATCCATGGCTAGCGAATACCCAAATCCATCGAAGTCCGAGCTTCCTTCCCCGAGACTTTCGAAGATTTCTGCCGGGGTCCCATCAGTGTCGAAGCTCGACAGTCCAAACCGGGAGTTCTCAAACAGGATGACGTAGGCCTCACTGAAATCAAATTCTAACGGTGATTCAGTGGTTTGACCCACGGAAGCATCAAAATCGAATTCAAGGCTTACATCGACGACAAACCGAGCGTCTTCTCCAACTGAAGCACTTGCAGAGAACTCAGCACTCCCGGTCGTTCCAAAAGCCATTGGTGCTGCTGGGCTTTGAGTGACATTTAAAGTGGACGTGAAATCCCCCGATGCATCAAACTCTACAGCCCACGCTGGCGTAGAAGCGACCAGCAATCCGACGAAGAGGACAACCAAAAACTTACCTCGCATGTGAGGTTACCTCCTTAATGTGTGAATATTTTACACTGGTGATGTGAGCGTTCACCCGACTTGCTACTCGTACCTACTATCACCTCCCCTTTAGATTAGGCAATTTCACTAATTACGTGAAGATCCCAGCTATGCCAGCGAGCAACGCGATGATCGCGAAAGTCCGGTTCGTGTTGACCCGACTGCTGACCGCAGCGACGTCCAGGGCGGCCACTTGGTCGCCTAGGGCGGCCACTTGGTCGCTCAGTTCCGTGGCGGTCCGCAGCGCCTCCCCGGCCCTCCCGGCGACCGAATCGAGCAGGTCTCGGGTGGCGGCGAGATCGGTCTGGTTGTTGGACACCCGGGACTCCAGATCCGAGACCGTGGTCTGGAGCGTTGCGACGTCCTGTTGGTTGGCTATGATGTCTTGGCGGTTCGTCACGATGGCCCGTGAGGTGTTTGTCCGGAGACTCTGTGTGGCGAGCGTCAGGTCGGACTCCAGCGTGTCTACCCGTTCGTTCAGCGGTTCGAGATCGGACTCCAAGATAGCGATTTTTCTTTCGTTATCAGCGGTATCCTCGAGCAACTGCCCGCTGAGATCGATCAGATCCGATACGTTCCGCTCCAGCGGGCCGATCAGGACGTTGACATCGTCGAGGATCGCCTCAGACGCTGTCACCCCGGCGACCCGGCGTTCCACATCAAGTGCTTTTCGAAACGCCTCCACCGATAGATCCTTGACCGAGAGCAGATCGTCGAAGTTGCTTTCGATGGTAGCACGCGCTTCATCCAACACTTGCTGCATCGCCCCGACATCCTGGCCCATGTCTCGGAGACGGTCGGCGAGTCGGACGGTGAGGTTTTCGAGGGTCTCCAAATCCTGGGCGGTGACAATCAACTCATCGAGGCCGAACTGAACTGCTCGAAAGACGAGGACCGATGCCTCATATCGGCTGAGGGAGCGATCTCCCTGAAACGTGCCGTCGGGCATCCCGGTGATGATCCCCCGATCCGCCAGAAACTGTAGGGCGTCGGCTGCCCAGTGATTGATTGGGACATCAACGAACAGCGCCTCCTGAGAGAAGGCTGAGTGCGGATACCATAGGATGGCCAACAGCAGGGCCAACGTCAGCATTACCGCCCTTCCTCCTTTTAACCTCCTCGTTATTCTCAATGTGACCTCCTTGTTATTTAAAGATCCCAAAAAGACAAAGATCGAACTCCCGTTGGACCGCCTGCATCGGGAAGGGCCTTCAGTTCGCTACCTCGACCTGCGATCCGCTATGACTCACCCCCTTATCTGTCCGCCTTGTACCAAGGTATCTCTTCATTTTCTCAATATATTTGGCACGTTTTCCTCATTATAGGGCAATCCTATCCCTCTGTCAAGCCACGTTCACACGACAGAAACTGCGGCGATGGAGGGGGGAGAGACCGTAGACGGTGATCGCCGCTCGGTGTTCGGCGGTTCCATAGCCCTTGTTGCGGGCGAATCCGTAACTCCGATATCGACGACCGATCCACCTCATCCACCCATCACGATCGACCTTGGCCAGGATCGAGGCGGCGGCGACCGACAGGGAGCGATAATCGCCCCCGACCAACTCCCGTTCCTCAATCCCGAGGTCCACCTTCAGTCCTCTGTCGGTCAGGAGCAGTTCGGGACGGATAAGGAGTACACGCACCGCTCGGCGGGCTGCAAGTCGGGTCGCGGCTACAATGCCGATTGCATCGATCTCCTCGGAGCCTGCCCGGCCGATCCCGCAATCGGCATGCGCGCGAATCGCCCGAGCGAGTCTTTCTCGATGTCTCGGCCTCAACCGCTTCGAATCGTCGATCTCAAGCAGCAGATCCTGGTTTTCAACCCCCACCGCTTCCAGGTTCCGGAACATCACACACCCGACGATCACCGGCCCGGCGAGTGCGCCCCGACCCACTTCATCCAACCCGGCAAGTCGCCTGATCCCCTGCTTGGCACGGATCTCCCGATCGAATCGAACCCGCTCGGGGGAAACTACCGCCGACATGGGTTGCTTCCCCCGGTCTCCGCCTCCGCTTGAGCAGAACCCAAGTAACCGTTCATGAAGCCGATCTGATCCAACGGCCAGACTCTGAGGAACGGTTCGCCGATGAGATCGCCCTTGGAGACGAACCCCCAGAACCGACTGTCCAGACTGTTGACGCTGTTATCCCCGAGGACGAAGTAGGAGTTCGGGGGAACGATCCACTCGGAGTTTCCCATGATCCCGTCATTGCAGTAGGGGCGATCGAACGCCACTCCGATCAGCTCGTCACCGTTCACGTAGACATCGCCGTTCTGGATCCGGACCTGCTGGCCCTCGGTGGCAATCAACCGTTTGACGTAGCGCACCGGCCTTCCGTTCTCCTCATGCCAGAAGACGATGATGTCACCCGGTGCCGGCCCCCGGAATCGGTAGGAGATCTTGTCGACAAAGAAGCTGCTCCCTGCCCGGATGGACGGCTCCATCGATCCGGTCGGCACCTCCATCCGCACCGTAACGAACGTCATCACCAACACGGCCAGCGTCCCGGCGACGATGAGGACATCGGCCCATCCGAGAATCGAATCGAGTCGCTGGCTTGTCCTCAACCCTAGCCGGTTCAGAATCCGGGCTGAATAGGGTTTCTTGGGCTTTTCGTCGGACCGCTTCACTTCGGATTCGGGCACCCGCGATCAACTCCTCCGTCTCAGATAATAGGGACGCGCCTGACGGACATTTCCTCGGGTGACCAGATCGATCCGATCGATCTTCGGGGAATGGAGGGGATAGGTCTTCTCCACCCCGACCCCCCCGGAGATCTTGCGGACGGTGAATGTCTCCCGAGTCCCTCCGTGAGCCCGTTTGAGCACCACGCCTTCAAAGACCTGAACCCGATCCTTTGAGCCTTCGGAGATCCGTTCGTAGACGCGAATCGTATCCCCGGGCGAGAAGCTCGGAACGCCATCCCGGACAAACTCAGCTTCGATCGATTTGATCAGATGATCCATACGAACCACCGCTCCCTTGATACCTAGATACCTAATACCTATGCCGACCTTTCTCCACCTCGATCGTCCCGCGACAGACTCGGTCCACCTCGCAACCTATCCAGGATGATCGCCACTGCCGCACGGACGGAGAGATGGTTATACGAATCCCCATCCTCACACGGGTACCCACGGATCGGTGGCAGCAAACAATCAAATCTCTCCAACAGCTCATCAGCGATCCCCCAACCGGTTCCAAAGAGCAGATAGATCGGCCGTCGTTCGCCTTCCATTATACGCTTGAGTTCCTGATATTCAACCGTCGGCACTCCCAGATCCGAGAGATCTCGGGCCGATGTCCCAACGGTGAGCGGAACGGCGCCCTCGGCCGCCTCAATCTGTGCCATACTGATCTCAAACCGATCAACGATCTCGATCAACGCCAACGCCTCCCCACGATGGGTCAGGTCTTCAGACTCGCCTCCCTTCGTCCAGTAATCGACGATCCGGGATGCGATCTGCTGCTGAGAGACGAGCGGGGTCACAATGTGATAGCCCACAACCCCGTAGGTCCTGGCGGTCCGGGCGATGTCGTGGACGTCGATGGTGGTGATCGCCGTCGTCACGATCTCACTCCGCCTGTTCTGTATCGGATGGTGAAGCAGCCCGATATAGAGGTTTGCCATCATCGTAATCGTATACGGACATATGAACAGGCTCCCGCTCTTACTCCAACAGATCGGGTCGATTCCGTCGGGTCTTTTCCCGTGCTTTTTCCCGACGAAACGCCTCGATCCGTGCGTGATCTCCGGAAAGCAACACCTCAGGCACCTCATAGTCTCTGAAGTGTTGGGGTCGGGTGTATTGAGGCGGGCCGAGCATGGACTCCGCGTAGAAGGAATCGCGCGTCACCGACTCACAGTTTCCGACAACACCGGGAATCAGCCGAGCGGTCGCCTCGACCACGGCCGCGGTGGCGGCCTCCCCCCCGCTGAGTACGAAGTCACCGATGGAGATTTCATCGGTGACGATCTGGGTCACCCGCTCATCGACCCCTTGATACCGGCCACAGAGTAGGATCAGGTGGCCTTCTTGGGCCAACTCCTTAGCGAGCGTTTGATTGAAGCGCCTCCCCCGAGACGTGAACAGAATCACCCGAGGTGTCCCCGGAACCTGATCTTTGATATGCTCCACCCCCCGGAAGAACGGCTCGGCTTTCAGGACCATCCCCGGGCCTCCGCCGTAGGGTCGATCGTCGACCTGTCTGTGCTTGCCGGTCGCGAACTCCCTGAGGTGGTGGAGATGGATTTCGATCAGGCCACACTGCTGAGCTCGGGCCAGTCCGCCCATGCTGAAGAAACCGATCAGCATCTCCGGGAACAGGGTCAGGATATCGATTCTTAACCTCACGGTTCGGATCGATCGGTCCGTCGGTTCGACCATATTCATCCCTCTTACTCGATGATATCGATGATGGCTTCCTTCCCGAGCCGGGCGGCGGCAGTCTGCATCAGATCGCGGATCGCTTCCGCGGTCCGTCCGTTTCTGCCGAGGATCCGACCTCGATCGCTTTCCTGAACCCTCAGAAAGAACAGATCGACCTTCGGAGTCTCGATACGATCGATCTGGATCCCCTCGGGATCATCCGCCAGAAATGAGACCAAGTACTCCAACAGTCTCAGTAGCATTCCCGACCCCGATCTTGGAGGGCCGTTTGGCGGGCTACCCTCCGTGCCGCAATCGATGCAACTCGGCCATCACCCCGAACTTCTTTAGCAGCGCTCGGGCCGCTTCGGTCGGTTGAGCCCCATTGATTAGCCACTCCACAGTTCTCCCCGTATCGATCTCGATCTCCGGGGGGTCGGGCAGAGGGTTGTAGTGCCCGAGGCGATCGATCACCCGGGTGTCCCTCGGCTTCCGCTCATCGACGACCACGACCCGGTAAGCAGGCTGGTTCTTCCTACCAACCCGCTGAAGTCTGATCTTCACTGCCATCATCTCTCCCTTACTCTATACTTTATGCTTCATACCTTAACGCGGCGCGCTTCCATCACGTCTCAATATCTATCCCTCGGAGCCGGGCGCACAGCTCAAAAAGGAAGCCGTCCCGAGGACCTGCCCCATCTCCCCTCCATCTGTTTCATGAGTCGCCTGGCCTCATCGAACCGTTTCAACAATCGGTTAACGTCGCTGACCTGGGTTCCCGATCCCCGTGCAATCCGTTTCTTGCGACTGCTGTTGAGGATCGCTGAGTTCTCCCGCTCCGCGACTGTCATCGAATTGATGATCGCCGCGATCCGATCGAGTTCACGCTCATCGACCTCGATCCGACGATTCATCCCCGGCAGTTTGCCGATGATCTCGCTCAGCGGCCCCATGTCCCGCACCTGGTGGAGTTGCTCGAGGAAGTCCTGCAGGGTGAACCGATCCTTACGGATCTTCTCCTCCAGCTTCCTGGTCTGCTCAGCGTCGAACGCCGACTCGGCCTTCTCGATGAGCGTGAGCACATCGCCCATCCCCAGGATCCACTCGGCCATGCGATCGGGATGGAACGGCTCGAGGGCGTCGAGCTTCTCCCCGGTGCCCACGAACTTGATCGGGACGCCGATGACCTCACGGATCGAGAGCGCCGCCCCACCCCGGGCATCGCCGTCGAGCTTGGTCAGGATCACCCCGTCCAGTTCGAGGCGCTCGTGGAACGCTGTAGCGACGTTGACCGCCTCCTGACCGGTCATGGCGTCGGCGACAAACAGCACCTCCGTGGGCTGGATCACCCGGTCGGTCTCCTCCAGTTCCGCCATCATCTCCTGGTCGATCTGCAACCGTCCTGCGGTATCGAGAATGATCACGTCCCTGGCGTTTTGTTTGGCCCAGGTCAGTGCTCTGACCGCGATCTCGACCGCCGTCTCTCCCTCGGCGAACGTGGGCAGCCCGAGATCATCTCCGAGCTGCTTCAGCTGCTCGATGGCGGCTGGTCGGTAGACATCGGTGGCGACGAGGGCGGGCGCTTTGCCTTCGTGTTTCAGGAGCCGTGCCAGCTTCCCGGCGGTGGTCGTCTTCCCCGAACCCTGGAGTCCGACCAACATCAGGATCGTCGGTTGTCCTGACAGATCCAGGTTGACCCGCTCCCCGCCCATGATCGCTGCTAACTGATCTCGAACGATCTTGATCACCTGTTGGCCCGGCGTCAGACTGTCCATGACCCGTTCGCCGACGGCAACCTCGCGCACCCGGTCTACGAAGCGCTTGACAACCCGATAATGGACGTCGGCTTCCAACAGCACCAGCCGAACCTGCTTCAACCCCTCGTCCAGATCGGCCTCAGAGAGCATTCCCTGACGCCGCAGTCGGGTCAAGACTGAAGTCAGCTTCTCGCTCAGCTGCTCAAGCATCGTGAATGACCTTACTCCCTTGCTCCTCCAACCTTAGGTATAGCGGGCGAGTCCGAGAGGTCGGACACCCTCGACCAGGGTGGGTCTGGTTGCCCCCCTGGTGCTTCGGTTTGAGTTTCTATGAGCTCTGTGGTTGGATCAGAATTATTTTAACAACATTCCGTTCTGGCGTCAACCGGCCAGCCGGGGACGGCGGCGTCCCGTCCTAAGTCGTCTGCCGGGAAGGATGGACCTCCAAGATCTCGGAGGTCAAGAACCCGGTATCGGCCTTTCCGGCGACGAACGTTGGATGAGTGATCGTCTCTCGGCATAGGTCGCGGGTCGTCTTAACCCCGTCGACGTCAAACCGCTCCAGGGCTCCGATCATCTTGATCCGTGCCTCTGTTCTGTCCTGTCCATATACGATCAGCTTGGCGAGCATCGAATCATAGTGGGGGGTTATCTCCAGACCGTCGAACAGATGGGTGTCGATTCGAACGCCGGATCCTCCGGGAAGCTGCTTCAACCGGATCCTGCCGCTCGAGGGACGGAAACCGTCGTAGGGATCCTCGGCGTTGATACGGCACTCGATGGCGTGGCCACGGAATTGGACCTCCTGTTGACTGTAGCCGAGCTTCTCTCCCTCGGCTAGCCGAATCTGCTCCTTAATCAGGTCCCTGTCAGTGATCATCTCGGAGATGGGGTGCTCGACCTGAATGCGCGCGTTGATTTCCAGGAAGTAGAGCACATCGCCCGCGACGATGAACTCAACGGTCCCAACGTTTTGGTAGTCTAGTGCCTTGGCCGCCTGGATGGCCGCCTGATGGATCCGGTTCCGGGTCGCCGCGTTGAGTCCCGGCGCCGGTGCTTCCTCAATCAGCTTCTGATGGCGTCGCTGGATCGAGCAGTCACGCTCTCCCCAATGGATGACGTTGCCGGCGCGATCGGCCAGAATCTGGACCTCGATGTGCTTAGGGTTCGGGATATACCGTTCCACATAGACATCAGAGGTGCCGAACCCGGCTTCGGCCTCACGCCGGACGGCGTGGAATGCTTGAAACAGGCGGATCTGGTCCTCCTGTTGCACGACGCGCATCCCCCGGCCGCCGCCGCTGGCGGTCGCCTTGATGATCAGTGGATAACCCAGTTCGTTCGTGACTTCGAGCAACTCGTCCTCGGTCCGGACCACGCCCTCCGAGCCCGGAATCACCGGGACCTCCGCCTTGGCCACTTTCCGTTTGGCAATCAGCTTGTCACCGGCTTCCACCATCGTCCTATGGCTCGGGCCGATGAACACGAGGCCGCTCTCCTCGCAGATCTCGACGAAGTGAGGATCTTCGGCTAGAAATCCATAGCCGGGATGGACGGCGTCGGTGCCCGACAACTCGGCCACACTCATGAGTACCGGGATGTCGAGATAGCTCTCGCCGGCGCTCGCCGGACCGATACAGAAGGCCACATCGGCCAGCTGAACATGGGGCAGGGAACGATCGGGCTCGGAGAAGACAGCCACCGACTGGATACCAAGCTCCCGACAGGCTTCCACCACCCGCAGGGCGATCTCCCCACGATTGGCGATCAGGATCCTCTTGAACCGCTTGACCTTTCTGCTCATCTCGGCGTTCGTCGCTCCGGACTATCCGATCGGCTCGAGCAGAAATAACTCCTGCCCGTACTCCACCGGCTGCGCATCCTCCACCAGGATGTTCGCGATAATCCCAGTGCAGTCGGCTTCAATCTCGTTCATGACCTTCATCGCCTCGATGATGCAGACGGTGTCTCCGTCTTCGACCCGATCACCAACCTCAACGTAGGGGTCCTCATCCGGGGAAGGGCGCCGATAGAAGGTCCCCACTATCGGTGAGCGGATCGAGACGTAGCCGTCTCGGCGCGCGGACGTCTCCTCGATCCGCTCACTGGCCGCCTGGACTTCGATCGGCTTGACCGGTCTGGCCGATTTTCGCTTGAGGATCAGCTCCTGATCCCCCTCCTTGATCGTCATTTCCGTAAGGGAGGAGTGATCAAAAAGCTCTATCAGCGTGCGAAGTTCCTCAAGTTCCACAGCCTATCCTCCTTGTCCCACCACCCACGATCATAGCATACACGAGGCCGTAAAATTAAGCAAGGTTGAGTTCAAAACTGAAAATTGAGGTATAATATATATGTGTAAGGGGTGAAGCTTGAGGTTGACCGAGATTCTCGATATAATGGAACCGGTGAACTGAGAGGTGCCTACAGGACCACTACTTTCCATCCTCGTTCTATTACTCGCTGCATCGGCCTACTTCTCGAGTGCCGAGACGGCGATCACCGCGATGGGACAGATTCGGCTTCGCTACCTGATGACCCAACACAAGCGCAAAGCCCGGGCACTCGACGCCCTGATCCAGTCCCCCAATCGGTTGATCACCCTGCTGCTAATTATGAATAACCTCGTCAACGTCGCCGCCGCGTCGCTGGCGACGCTGCTGTTTCTCAACCTTCTCCCCGAGAGTTTACCCGACTATCAGGCCGCGATCATCGCCACCGTCGTGATGACCACCTCGTTGCTCATCCTTGGGGAGATCACCCCCAAAAGCCTCGCCAAGAATCACCCGGAACGGGTGACGCTCGGGGTGATCAACACCATCTACCTGTTCGCGGTGTTGCTCGGGCCGGCCGTCACCATGTTCCAGTGGATCTCCTCATCCATTATCCGGCTGTTCGGGGAGGAAATCGCCTCACAGGAACCGATCGAGGTGAGCGAGGAGGAGATCAAGATGCTGGTCGAGGTCGGTGAGGAGAAGGGGGTGATCGCCGAGGAAGAGGGGGAGATGATCGAGCGGATCTTCTCCTATGACAACCTGGTGGCGCGCCAGATCATGGTCCCACGCACCGAGATGGACGCGCTGGAGGTCAATACGACGCTCGATGAGGTGCGACAGATCGTGAGCACCGCTGAACATTCTCGGTGTCCCGTCTACGAGGACACGATCGACAACATGGTCGGTATCCTGTACACCAAGGACCTGCTCAAATACGATCCGGATGACCAGGTGACGCTGCAGGAGATCCTCCACCCCGTCATCTACACCCCGACGACCAAGCCGATCAACGTGCTGCTCCGCGACTTTCAAACGAAGCGGGTTCACATGGCCATTGTCGTCAACGAATACGGTGGGGTGGCCGGCCTGATCACGCTCGAGGACATCCTGGAGGAGATCGTCGGTGAGATCGAGGACGAGTACGATCATCCAGAACAGCTCATCAAGCGGATCTCGGATAAAGTCTTCCTGGTCGATGGAGACGCCGAGATCGACGAGATCAACGACGCCCTGGATCTCGAACTGCCCATCGACGAGGGGGTGACGATCAGCGGCTTGATCCTGAATCGTCTGCAGGATCTGCCCAGGGAGGATGAGACGTTCACGATCGATAGCACGCGATTCATCGTCGAGGAGGCGACCGACAAGGAGATCGTGAGGGTGAGGATCGAGATCGAGTGATGGAGTCGCTGACCGTCTACAGTCACAGCCCCGAGGAGACGATGGCGCTCGGTAGAAAACTGGCCGGTGAGCTGGAACCAGGCGACCTGATCTCGGTGGTGGGGGAGGTGGGCGCTGGCAAGACGGCGTTGGTGCAGGGGATTGCTCAAGGCTTGGGAATCTCCGATCGGATCACCAGTCCCAGCTACCTGTTGATCCGGGAGCATCGGGACGGTCAGGTTCCGCTGTTTCACGTCGATGCCTATCGGATCTCCGACCCGGCGGAACTGATCGAGATCGGGATAGGAGATTACCTGCTGGAGGAGACCGGGATCACCGCGATCGAGTGGGGGGAGAAGCTAGTGGGGCTCCTGCCCCCGGGGATCACCGTCCGGCTCCGGATCACCGGTCCGAACGATCGATCGATCGAGATTATTCCATTCACAGGGGGGGATAACCATTTCCGGTCATTCGAAATGGGCGAACATCAAGTATCGCAAGGGGAGCCAGGATAAGAAGCGGGGACAACTGTTCTCCAAGCTGATCAAGGAGATCACCTTGCTCGCCCGACACGACCCCGATCCCGACAACAACCCGTCCCTGGCCAACGCCATCGAGCGCGCCAAGGCGGTGAATATGCCCAAGGAAAACATCGAACGGGCGATCAAGCGAGCCACCGGCGATCTGGAGGGAGTCCAGTACGAGGAGATCAGCTACGAAGGGTACGGGCCCGGCGGCGTAGCGATGCTGGTTCGAGTCGTCACTGACAATCGCAACCGAAGCGCCTCCGGGATTCGCCGCATCTTCAAAGAGTTTGGAGGTCACATGGGGGAGGAGGGAAGCGTCGCCTGGTTGTTCGAGCGCCAGGGGGTCATCGTGGTCGATGGAGACGCTACGGAAGCGGATCACGATGAGCTGATGATGCGCGCCATCGAGTTGGGCGCTGAGGACATCCAGGAGATTGAGGACGGGATCGAGATCTACTGCTCCCCCAAGCTGATCCAGAAGATCCGAGAAGCACTGGAGGCGATGGGGGCAAGGATCGGTCGGGCGGAGAGTACGATGATCCCCACCACCAACGTGCACCTGGAGGGGAGCGAGGCGGAGCGGATATTAAAGTTGATGAACCGGCTCGATGATCACGAGGATGTCCAGCAGGTGTTCGCCAACTTCGATATCCCCGATGAGATCTTTGAGACGGTCGGCTAACGATTAAAACCACAGCAGCGGTAAAAGCAATACCCCGAGGGTGATAGCGGCCTTGAGCCCCCGGCGGTCGATCTCCCCTTGGAACTGATCGCTGAACCTCTGGCTCGCCTCAAGCGTCTCCGGATCGTTGACCGCCGGAATCAAGGTGTTCTCGACGTTCACGATCGCCTTGGTGATCGGGTCGACGGTCACCCGGACCATCCCCAAAAACCTGGCCCACCACCCCGATTGAAAGACGTAAGCCGTCCCCACCTGGATCGGATCTTCGAGCGCCAGATGCGTATGGCCGGAGAAGAACAGATCGATCTCCGGATTCTCGGCGATGATCTGGGCCGCTTTCGTCTCGCGGATGTGGGCGACGACGACCACCAGATCGATCGCCTCGTCCACCTGATCAAGCACCTCCCGGACCGCCCACGATGGATCGTTAAGCCGGTAGGGGTGCATGATCTGAGCTACCACGAACTCCTGGGTGGTCAGCCCGATGATCAGCACGTTAAGTCCGCCGAGCTCACGAACGATGTAGGGTGCAACCGGAACCGGAAATCGGCGGGGGTCGAACGAGCGCAGGTTGGCGCTCAGCACCGGAAACGCCGCTTGGTTGACGTTCTTCCTGATACGATCCAGCCCGCCGTAGAGGAACTCGTGGTTGCCGAGCGCCATCGCATCGTAGCCGACCCGGTTCATCCACGTGACCATCGGCTCGCCCTTCAGCAGAGACCACCGCGGCGAGAAGAAGTCCTGCCACGTGTCCCCGGAGTCGACGAGCAGCACATGTTCATGTTGAGCACGGATCTCCTGGATCAGCTGCTCCAACACCATCGTCCCGCCTATTCCATCCTCGGACCGGGGTCCGAACGACAGGTGCAGATCGTTGGTGTGAAGAAAGACGAGTTCTACAGCGTAGGCATTGACTGAGAGCGCGGACAGTGCCAGCAGAATCATCACCCAGAACTTGCCTGCCTTCTTAGAATAGTAGGCCAAGGTTCCCCTCCCATCCGTCGCCCCGGATCCCCCATGAGAACGCCGCGTACCGATAGAAAAGCCTCATCCCGGCGAGCGGCTCAGCGGGCGCGTTCGGGCGCAACACGCTGCCGAGCTGGAACGCCACCGTGGAGCCTAACGAGACGTCGGTCAGGAACGTGTAGCCGGTCAATCCCGGCAATCCCTGTTGGAGATCGAAGGTCGGGCCAAGGTGAATCCAGGCCATGCCGGCCGGAAAGGTCATGCTGGCGAACAGCGAAACCAATGGCACACTGCCGACCTCGATCTGGAGCGCCAAGGAGAACGGATCATCCGTCTCGTCCATCAGGCTCAACCGCCCTCCTCCGATAAAGCTAACGACGGCTCCGGATTCGAACCCGACCTGCCCGAACAGGTTGAGCCGTTGTCCTAGCACCGGGCCAGCCAGCAGCACCTGCTGCGTCCCCGCGTTTGTCGTAGAGAGTTTCACATAGCGCAGCTCTCCCAAGGTATAAGCGTTGGGCAGGTCCAGAAACGCGTGATACGGACCGGCGGAGACGGACGAGCCAGCAGCCATCATCAACGCCATTCCGACCACGATGATAATGACCACACCGCTACCTCTCATCCTCGCTCCCATCCCTCGACATGACCCGCTCACGCAGCCGATGCAGGACATCGGGCAGGTCCCGGCGCACCAGGTAATCCTCGATGAATCCTGGGATCGTGTATCCGATATCCAGAGCTACATAGTAAGTGACCAGGGTGCGATCGGTGGCGAGCGGCACCAGCTCCCAGTAGCCGGACGTGTAGTTGAGATCGTTGTCGGCGTCGGGATCGATCTCCCAGGTCAGCCGACGGCCGTCCCGATCGGCCTGGAGGTGGAGGGTGTAGCCGATCCGCCACCACAGGAACCCCAACACGAGCCGGGCTCTGTATGCAGATCCGCTCTGCTCCAACACCCGGATCTCCCGGACTCGGGGAAGATAGGTCTGGTTCTCGATCGGAACGATTGCTAACCATACCTCCTCCCAGGGCCGGTCGATGATCACCTGGGCGAGCCCCTCGCTTAACCCAGCGACGAGATCCGCCTTCAACACCAACACCTCCCCCTGATCGAGTCGGCGTTGCTGTTCGGGGCTTAACATCTGTTCCTCGGCGATCGCCGATGCCGATGGGCCCACCACCAAGATCAGGGTGAGGAGGAGCAATGGGGCCGCACAATCCGATCGAAGTCTCATCTCAATCTCTGCTCAAGTATAAAAGCTAGGTTTTTAGGGTACAACAATATATGGAGTTCTTATCCTCTCCCCAAGATACGTGGGAGATTATTTAGAGGAGGAGTTTTCTATGAACAGGTTGGGAGGTAGAGCTAGAACGGGATGGCATATAGGGGTCGTCCTGTTCATCACGCTTCTTGTGGTCGCGATGGTGAGCAGCACGGCGTTCGCCGGCCAACCGAGACTGCGGGTTCGGCGTGCCCCAGGAGCGCCATCCGCTCTGAACGATCTGTTCGGCTCATTGACAGCCACTATAGGGTTTGACGATTTGCTCGAGGAGAAGCTCTTTGAGATCATCATCAGCGGCGACTCAGGAGAGCTGTTCGGCCTGGGGTTTGATATCGACATTGAACTCCCAAGTCTCGGCGTTGACGGAGGATTCGAAGGCCTGAAAGTCGGGTGCCTCCAAATCCCCGCGGGTAAATCAACGGTCAGGTTTGCCAACAACAACAGCATTCAGGTGGATCTGGATACGTTCGATGTCCAGGTCATCGGGGATTTGGGCGATTCGTTGAGAGATGACACAACGGCATCGGGTGGGGCGCTCGTTGGTTTTACAGATGCTGAACTTGCCGATCTTGAAGGGCTGGGGGAAAGCTTCCTCGCCAGCCGTGCCTTTCCGACTTTAAATATGACTTGGACGGTCATTTTGTTTAACTGTGCC
>JBHIAT010000030.1:0-27726 GCA_046758705.1 Bipolaricaulia bacterium | reverse complement strand
GAGGTCCAATTCTTTTAACAGGTTCTGCACCTAGAAATATGTTTCTTGCAACCGACATCGAGTCTAACAGTCCGAAGCCCTGATGCACCACCTCAATGCCCAAATTTCTAGCATCTTTGGGTGTTTCAATGGAAACTTTCTGTCCGCGGTAGTATATATCTCCCTGATTGGGTTGATATATCCCCGTAAGAATTCTCATCAGGGTGGACTTGCCCGCACCGTTATCACCGACCAAACCGACGACTTCACCAGGATATGCCTTAAAGTTCACTCCTTTTAGGGCATGAACAAAGCCAAACTTTTTCTCTATGCCCACCATCCTCACCAATGGCTCTTGATTATTGTTCATTCCTTTACCTTTACCTCTCTATCCTCTGCAGCAATTGTTCTCTCACCTTCGTATTGAACAAGACCGCCTCGATGAGGACGACCCCCACAAAGCTTACAAACCAGTACGGCGGAGCACCCGCCAAGATCAACCCGCTCCTGATGAAGGAGAGCATAAGTGCGCCCAAAACCGCCCCAAAAACCGAACCGACCCCACCAAGAAGCGATGTGCCACCAATGACAGATCCAGCTATGCTTTCAAGTTCCAGGCGCTCACCCAACGTCGTTGAACCCGTATTCATATCAGACACCGTGCTAATCCCAGCGAACGCCGCTAGAAAACCACAGATGATAAACGCCGCTATTCGGACCCGCTGAGGAGAGACCCCTCGAGACAGCGCACTACGCTCATCTGTTCCAACAGCAAAGACTGCGTTCCCAAATCGCGTACGGTTTAGGACCAGAAATTTTGAGCGTGTTAAAAGCTGTCAATAAACCAGCATGGTGTACATCAAGCGATCAACCGGTTACACTGGCGTAGCGGCGGGCCGCCTCCCCGATCCGGGCGGACAACCCCGAATCGGTCACACCCACGGCACTGCGGGGTGGTTTCCCAATGGCTGCCCCGAGCTCTTGTTTAGTGAAGAGCCTGAAGGCATCTTCTAAGCGGCCGAATCGCTCCCAGACGTGGTTGGAGGCGTCTTCCGCAACCAGGATTAACTGCAGTTCGTTCAGTCGGCTTTTGAGGTTGTTCCACCCAGAGACCACCTTTCCGGCCCGCCGGGCCCGGCCGAGGAGTGAGAGGATCCGCTTTTTGAGGGCCGTGAGAATATCTTCCCGTAGGGAGGAAGCGCCACCCGGCATAGATACAGGCTTGCGAAACGCCCGGCTCAATCTCTTCACATTCGCACCGCGCTCGACACACGATCGCTCGGGACAAACGTAGGCGCCCCGTCCCGGCAGCTTCGCCTCCAGATCGACGATCGGCCGATCCTCAGGGCAGACAAGCCGGATCAGTTCGGCCTTCTCCTTCGTCTTGCGACAGCCGACGCAGGTGCGCTCGGGCAAAGATCTTCCTTTTCCTTATACGGTTGGAGGGTGGAGTTGGTGGGCCTACCTGGATTTGAACCAGGGACCTCACGCTTATCAGGCGTGCGCTCTTCCCTTGAGCTACGACCTTTTTCAGGTGAGAACTGGCTTTGAGGGTATTTTTGATCTTCCCTTATTTCTCCCAAAGAGCGCTTTACTGTCTCGTCTCACCCCCTTGGCATAGCCCAGGGTATCAAGTTGATGAGATGATTGTCAAGGAGAAGAGAACTACCGAGCGAATGAAGTACGCCTGCTTTGGGAGCGGGTGTACTCCTTAGATGGATAATACCGAATTTTTGTGCTTGGTACTCTATACTTTCCTTGCGGTTTCGACCTTCTCCCATCCGAAGAGTCTTTTCCAGAAAACGCTTTTCGAGTGCAACTCAACTCTTGATAATTACCTTTCAACGACCTATAATGTGAACAAGATGGGAGATATGAGCAAAGAGATTCTAACACTAGAAGAAGCCGCTGAACTCCTGGAGATTTCCCCCAGAGCATTGCGGGAGGCCGCTTCCCGTGGAGAGGTGCCTGCCCAGAAGATCGCCCGCCGATGGCGCTTTAGCCGCTTCGCTCTCCATCAGTGGTTAAGCAATGGAAGCAGGGAAAATAACCCTTACCTACGCCATGCTGGCATCTTGGCATCTAATCCACTCTGGGCGGAAGTAAAAGCGATGATCGAGGAAGAGCGTGAAGCTCAACGCCAGGGTCGGACAAAAGAATAGCATGCTATATTCCTCAGGCATAGTATAGGAAACACGCATGTACATTCTGGACACAGACCATGTCTCGCTCCTCCTGCAAGGTCATGCGGAAGTGATCCGTCGCTTGGCTGTGCATTCGCCCACCGAAATCTGGGTGACACTTGTCACAGCCCAGGAACTTCTGGATGGATGGCTCCCCTTGCTGAAGCGCAAGCAGCCGGTGCAACGCTACGTATGGGCCTACGCAGGTTTGCGGCGATCCCTCGAATTTCTCTGTGATGCGAATTTGCTTGACTTCGACGACCAAGCAGCTCAAGAGTACGAGCAAATGTGAAGGATATATCGTCGCTTGGGTACGAACGATCTACGCATCGCGGCCATCACCTTGACGGCAGGAGCGACGGTGGTGACCCGTAACGTCCGGGATTTCTCTCAGGTAAGTGATCTAACGATCGAAGACTGGTCACGATAGTACACCACTTCGCCAGCGCTATAAGTGCAAGAACATCATAGTTTAATCAAAGTACTGTGTGGAAGCGGGATTCAAGGATGTTCTATCTCCCGTAATTTCTCCGAAAGTGCCCCTTACTCCCCGGCCACCTCCTTCGCATAACCAAGAATATCAGCTTGATAAAATATCTGTCAAGGGGATGTCCTGAATCTCCCCATGACCACACCCTTAAATGAACAGTTGAGCAGACCAAATATTGACCCCAGAATCACCTGATTCATGACGAGAATGTCATCCGTCTCCTGTGACCAAGTAATAGGGCCGATTTCCCTTGTCGGTCAGTTGGCCGATTGTATATTATGATAACTTATGATACAATACAACCGTAAAAGATCAGGATTATTAAGA
This sequence comes from Bipolaricaulia bacterium, assembly GCA_046758705.1. Lineage (GTDB taxonomy): Bacteria > Bipolaricaulota > Bipolaricaulia > JBHIAT01 > JBHIAT01 > JBHIAT01. The sequence goes on along the minus strand of JBHIAT010000030.1, from coordinate 24,747 downwards.
GGAAGTGAGAAATAGGATCAATAATCATAATTACTAGCTGAATAGCTCCTCTATGAAAACCTAAATCTGCCGATTGAGCTATTCTGTCAATGAGGTGGGGGTGAAGGTGGATGGCGGTGTATAGCTCATCTTCTGCAAGTTTCTCTCTCACATTGGTAAATTCTCCAAATCCACGGCTTCATCTTGGAACGGGTTTAACGATCCGCACAATAAAAGGGAGGTGATCGTACGAGAAAACCTGAGGAAACCCTTACGCGGGTTCCCAGAGCCTGAAAATCAGACTTAAAGGAGGGAGTCAAGATGTACAGGAAGCGAATTGCATGGGGGTTGGTGTTCGCCATCGCCTTGGGGTTTTGGTTTTCGGTGACACCTGTGACCCTTGCAGACACGATGGAGGATGAAGTGCTGGCTGTCGCACAACAATATGGGCAGGCCTTCAATACCGGGGATTTCGAGTTGATGGCCTCTCTGTGGTGGCAGTCCGAGGAGATAACCCACTTTTATGGGGAAGAGCCCTTCCGGCAAGATGGCTGGAGCCAGGTAGGGGAGTTCTATGGATCAGTACTTAATTTCTTTGCTCAACTTCCCCCAGGGAGTGTCTCCCTCTCTTTTAGACAACCACGGGTCACGTTGCTCGGAGACGATGTGGCGATCTTTACCGATCACTGGGTTTTTTCTCTCCAGATCCCAGGGGGGCCACAGGAAACGGCCGCTGGGAGGGCTACGGGAGTCTACCAGAAGATTGAAGGGAAGTGGTTGATCGTTCACTTGCACATCTCAGTGCTTCCTGAACCACCTGGATAAGACCGGATCGGATTAGGAAGCGCGATAGCGCCTTGTTTAAAACCAGAAGGAGGTAACAAAGATGAGGAAGCGAATTACATGGGGGCTGGTGTTCACCATCGCCTTGGGGTTTTGGTTTTCGGTGACACCTGTGACCCTTGCAGACACAGTGGGGGATGAAGTGCTGGCTGTCGCACAACAATTTATCCAGGCTTTCAATACCGGGGATTTCGAGCTGTTTGCCTCCCTGTGGTGGCAGTCCGAGGAGGCAACCGCCTTTTCCGATATCGAGCCCTTTCGTCTGGATGGCTGGAGCCAGATAGGGGAGTTCTGGAAGGCAACCCTTGGTTTCTTTGCCCAGCTTCCCCCAGGGAGTGTCTCCCTCTCTCCTAGACAACCACAACTCACGTTGCTCGGAGACGATGTGGTGATCTTGACCGGACACTTTGTTTATAATCTCCAAATCCCAGAGGGACCAGGAGAAGGGTTCTCCGGGAGATTTACAATGGTCTTGCAGAAGATTGAAGGGAAGTGGTTGATCGTCCACGATCACGCCTCAGTGCTTCCCGAGCCATAGGGGGGCCGGACAAGACCGGATCAGATTCATGAGATAGGTCAGGAGCCCGATGGCTTGAGGTCGCCGGGTTCCTGGTGATAATGAATGAACAGGTTTGACTGTTATTGACTGGGGGTGTACCAGTCGGCGCGGGTCAGCGGCAGGTCGCTGTTGCCTCGGTCAGGTTTGACCAGCAAGGCCTGGTAGAGGTTCAACCGCCCCACAGCGAAACCATGGGCGGAGCCGGACATAAATAGCCGCCACACACCATAGGTAGGCTCGTTGACCACCTGCAGCACCTGGTCGTGGCAAGCTTCCAGGTTACGTACCCAATGACGTAGGGTGAGGGCATAGTGCTCGCGCAGGCTCTCTACGTCGTGCACCTCAAAGCCTGATTCTTCGGCGTGACGCAGAGTTACGTTGATGGGCACCAACTCGCCATCAGGAAAGACGTAACGGTCCGTAAAGGTGGAACCTGTGGGCAGTGGGTCGGTGGTTGAGGAAAGCTCCGCCAGGCTTCAACAGTCGCCACGCTTGCTGGAAGTAGATCGGCAGCAGCGTTTCGCCCACGTGCTCAAACATGCCCACGCTGACCAGCTTGTCGAAACCATCCGGCTCGTCCAACTCACGGTAGTCACTCACCTCCACCCGACAGTAGTTGCTCAACCCAGCCTGCCGAATACGCTCGTTGGCCAGTTCGACCTGGGGGCGGCTGAGGGTAATGCCGAGGGCATCCACACCGTAATGCTGGGCGGCGTGCATAACCAGACCGCCCCAGCCGCAACCAATGTCGAGTAGACGCTCGCCGGGACGCAGTCGCATCTTGCGACAGAGATAGTCTAGTTTTCGCACCTGGGCGGTGTCGAGGTCTTCGTCACCAGTGGCAAAGTAAGCGCAGGAATAAACCATGCACTGGTCGAGCCACAGGGCGTAGAAATCGTTGGATATGTCATAGTGATAGGTCACGGCCTGCCGGTCACGTTCTATCGAGTGAGGTTTTCCGCTCAGTGTGGCGGCTTGCCGCTTATTGCTCCTGGGCGGCCGATTGTTGGGCAGATGGAGCAACTTCCAGCCCAGGCGTAGGCGCGTAGAAATACGCCAGTCGAGGCTCATTAAGTAGTCGGCTACCGGGAACACCGCTTCGATATCCCCCTCGATATCGAAATCATCGTAAATATAGGCCTCGCCCAGGTAAAGATCGGTGGTGGTGTTCTGGAGCATTCGTCGCAAGGCACCGGGATGCTTGAGAGTCAAGGTAAAATCAGGGCACTCGATCTCGGCCGGCCACTGGCTGCCGTCCCACAGGCAAATGGTGAAGTTGCGCGGATGATAATCGCGTAGCAGGAACTGTAAGATGGCAAGCGAGTGAGACGCTGCTTTATCAATAGTTTGAACTCGAGTCGTCATCAGCTCAACCTCCATTGCTATTAAAGATAGCTCTGGCTTTCGATCTTTTATACCCCAACCCGATCCAACCGTGCAATTCCTGAAGAAACCACGGGGGCGGTGATCTCCTATGGCCCGCCCCCAATCGTTCCGCATGACTAAGCCGTTGATTCCCACAACCACCAGCAGAATATAAGCCCCCGGATGGCAGGGATGGCTAACTTAAATGTCAATCACCCCTTTCTCTTATAAACTCCTAGCCCCCCGCGTCGGAGGCGATTACAGGGTCTCTCGCTAGATCAAGGGGCTCTGGTAATAAAGCCGACTTCCCTCCATCGGTCAGTTAGCTGACATCGTTCCGGGATTGATCTATTCACTGTGGCACATGACGAGCGGACGGGTTAAGGTCTGCCCGAAGTGCGGAAACGAGACGATGATCCCGACTGATACACCAACTGATACACCAAAGGGACAGCAGCTTCTAAGAGAGCCAAGGGGAAAGGGACAGGATTAATGAACTGCGACCTGTTCAATCGCCAGCCCCAGGGGAGCTGATCCCAGCACTGCCCTGGGCAAGAGTCAAATTATGTGGTATAATACAGCTATACAGAAGTATGTTTTATGCATGAGGGGATGAGATGACATGACCGCTAGGTTGACGATCAAGCTCCCTGAGGACCTGCGGCGCCGGGCCAAAGCCGTAGCGGCGTTGCGCGGGGAGACCGTTTCTGATGTGGTGCGTGCCGCCCTGGAGGAGTACGTCACCGAAGCTCTGGAGGAAGCCGAAGACGTGCGGGCCGTTCAGGAGATCGAAGCCCGTATAGCCAGCGGGGAAGAGCGCACCTACTCCCACGACGAAGTGTGGAAAGAGATCGAAGCACTGGAATCCCAGGGTGCGTTACCGGATTAGATACACCGACGAAGCACGGCGAGCACTGCGAAAGATGCCGGGCGATTACCGGCAACGGACGCGGCGCCTGGTAAAGGCTCTGGCTGATGACCCCCGGCCATTAGAGACGAAGGAGCTGCGAGGCTTGCCCGGGCGCTTCCGTATCCGGTTGAACCGGTGGCGGATTATCTACCGCGTGGATGACGAGGATCAGATGATCCTGGTGCTGCATGTGCGGCCCAAGAGGGGTCCAGAGACGTATGAAGATCTCCCCAGCTCCCTCTGATTCCTTACCCATGTGGGACAGAGCGAGAGGGGATAGAACTGTGATCGACCGCTACATAGTTGTCAAAAATCTGGTTGTAGAGTTCGATTGTTCTGTAGACACGTCCGTCAACACAAGCCATCAGAAGAAAGTGTTTGATGGCTTCCTCCAGTGTAAGATTGTCCTGGGTCGGATCGGTCAGATTCTCCCGGTTATAGGGGAGCGCTTTACTGGGCCAATTTTGCATGGATTTTGAGAGGCAAAGCGCTCAAGGGAGAAGTTGCTGAAAACCTGTCAGGAAGTAAAAAACAACCACTCTGGTGGGCCTACCTGGATTTGAACCAGGGACCTCACGCTTATCAGGCGTGCGCTCTTCCCCTGAGCTATAGACCCATCGCCCGATTATTTTATCAACTCTCCAATCGCTTGTCAAACCAGCTTGCCTCGCAGTCAGGCCTTGGAAAAAAGCGTCATATTCTGCTACCATCGAGTTCAGAATCGAGGCGTTGGATATCAGGATGAGAGGTGAGCGAAGATCGGCGACGATCAGTATGAGCATCGACATGAGCATGGGTATCTGGAGGTCGAGTCAATCAACTGTTGGGTGGTCACCGTCAGCGATACCCGAGACGAAGCGTCCGATGCCAGCGGCCGGTTGATCCGAGACAGGCTCGAAGCGGAGGGGCATCGGGTGATCGATTACCGGATTGTCCCGGACGAGGCCGATGAGATCCGCAATCTGCTGAAACAGCTCACTCATCAGCAGGAGGTTCAGGTCGCGATCTTGAACGGGGGGACCGGTTTATCAAAGCGGGATGTCACCTATGAGACGGTGAGCAGCCTATTGGATAAAGAACTGACGGGGTTCGGAGAACTGTTCAGATGGCTCTCCTACGAGGAGATCGGTCCGTTCGCAATCTTGTCCCGAGCAATCGCCGGAGCGATCGGGAGGATGCTGGTGTTCTCACTTCCAGGATCTAAAGCCGCGGTCGAGCTGGCCATGGAGCGATTGATTCTGCCGGTGTTGGGTCATGGCGTCCATGAGCTGGAGAAGGAACGGTAGTCGAACCTCAAACGGCTCCACGATCCCCCGTTGAGCCTTGACGTCGCCCGCCCGTTTCTGCTAACTTTAGAGTGTAGAACGAGCCTTACAGCCAAGATGTCATTAGCAGGGCAGGAGGTGAAGGAATGTAATGTTTGGCATCGGTGTTCCTGAGTTGCTGATTATCATGGTCATCGCCCTAGTTATCTTCGGTGCAGATCGACTTCCCAAGATCGCCCAATCCCTGGGACGGGGGGTCCGCGAGTTTCAGAAGGCTAAGAATGAATTCGGACAGGAACTTGAGGCGACGTCTGAGATAGACAAAGATCTCCCCCAGGTCGAGTCCCAAGTGACCTCAGCGTCAGGGGAAGCAGAGGCAGCAGGTGCGATGCCGGATGAAGATCGCGAGGCGGGGCAAGACGACGATGAGCGGTCGTCCCCATGACCGTGAGCTGGGAATAATAGTAAAGAGGTTGGACAAAGTGCGATGAGACTGTTGGAATATCAGGGAAAAGAGCTGTTCGCTTCGTCAGGGATACCCGTTCAGGAAGGGAAGGTGGCGAACTCACCGGAGGAGGTCGCGCGGATCGCCCGATCGTACGGCACGCCGGTGGTCGTCAAGGCGCAAGTCGTAGTGGGAGGCCGGGGTAAGGCAGGAGGGATCCAGTTCGCCCAAGGACCCGAGACGGCGGAGGAACATGCCAGGAAGCTTCTGGGGAGCATGTTAAAAGGAGTACCGGTTGAAGAGGTTCTGGTGGAACAGGCGATCGGCATCCAGGATGAACTCTACCTGGGAATAACGCTCGATCGCTCCACCCGGAAACCGGTGGTGATCTTCTCCGCAGAGGGAGGGATCGACATCGAAGAGCTCGCCGTCCAGCATCCAGAGGCCGTGTTCAAGTTCCATGTGGAGCCGCTCGAAGGAATCCATGCTTATCAAATCCGGAATCTACTGCTTGGTGCCGGTATCGATCGGGAGCGATTCAAACCGCTTGCGGATATCATAGAGCGACTCTATCACGCATTCATACAGTATGAGGCCAACTTGGTTGAGATCAACCCGCTGGCGGTCGGCCTGGACGGCGGGCTGATCGCGCTCGACGCGAAGTTTATCGTCGATGATGATGCGCTCTACCGACACCCGGAACTTCAACGGTATCGGTCCGCTGCTGTGCACCATAGCCCTGAGGAACGTCGCGCCGAGGAGGTCGGCCTGGGATATGTCAAACTCGATGGAAATATCGGAATAATTGGAAACGGGGCAGGCCTGGTGATGGCAACCCTCGACCTGGTACAGCTGAAGGGCGGCCGTCCGGCCAATTTCTTGGACATCGGGGGTGGGGCCGATGCCGCCCAGATGCGAGAAGCCCTGGAGATCGTGATCTCAGACGAGCAGGTGGATGGCGTGTTCATCAATATCTTCGGGGGAATCACCCGCGGCGATGCGGTGGCCCAAGGCCTGATAGAGGCGAACCAAGCGCTGAAAGCTGAGCAACCGCTGGTCGTCCGACTCACCGGTACGAACGAAGCAGAAGGGAGACGAATGCTTCAAGAGAGAGGGATTCAGCCTGTTGAAGGCATGGAGGTCGGGGCTGAGATGATCGTAGCCGAGGTCGAGAAGATCAGGAAGGCAAGATAATGAGGAATCTTAACCCTATACAAAGAGTCTTTGGGGTCTTGCTCGTTCTCCTGATGATGATCGTTGTCGCAACGCCGGGGCTCGCTGTCGAAGGGAAACGGAATGCGTTTCTGTTCATGGATCAGCTCACACCGGGAATGGTGGGGATCGGCAAGACGGTCATTCAGGGGAACCTCATCGAGGAGTTTGAGGTCGAGATCATCGACATTCTGGATAACCCCAAGACGTTGAACGACTTCATCGTGGTTCGGGTTCGGGGCGATGTCATCGATCGGGCCGGCGGGATTGCTCAAGGGATGAGCGGCAGCCCGGTCTATATTGACGGCAAGTTGATCGGTGCGCTCAGTCGCGCCGCCAACTGGGACGACAGTGATGATCCGATCGGACTGGTCACCCCGATTGAGGTAATGCTGGAGCTGCTGGGGCCAGTTGCAGATAAGGTGGAGATGGATCGCGAACCGGAGAAACAGGAACCAGGGCAAGAATCAACAGGGCTCGATTCGGGAGATCTTCACGGCAACGATGTCATCAAGAACCGATTCAGGCAAATCAGCACGCCTGTCTCGGTCGCCGGGCTTGGTGAACGCGCCCTGCAATTGTTGATCGAGGGGTTGGACGGCGTGCAGAAGATGGATCCTCAGCTGTTAGAGGCGCGATCAGGGATCCGCTTGCCCGGTTTCTCACCGAGTTTCTCGACCGATCTTGAACAGGGGCTGGGCCGCTACGACCTCAGCTTCTATCGGATCGGGTCGGCGAGTGCAAGTGCAACAGGCTTCGACTCCGATGCGACAGAGATCGTCCCGGGGAGTCCGCTCGGGGTCCAGTTGACCCATGGGGATGTGAGCATCACCGCGATCGGCACGGTGACCTATCGGGAGAGTGATAAGATCCTGGCCTTCGGTCACAGTTTCCTGTTCAACGGGGATTCCGACTTCTTTCTCACCACGGCCCGCATCTCTGACACGGTGAACAGCCTTCAAGCTCCGTTCAAACTGGGCATCGCTGGAGAGCCGTTGGGAGCCATCTTGGAGGACCGATTCCAGGGAATCGCCGGTGCACTCAGCGTCGAACCAGAGAGCGTCCAGGTCCAAATCACGATCAGCGACGATGACTTGAGCACCAGTCAGCAGTTCGAGGTTCAGACGATCAAAGAGCAACGCCTGGCCGCGTTGCTGGTATTGTCAGTTGCCCTGGAGACGATCGATTCCACCCTCAACCGGATCGGACCGGGGGTGCTGGAGGTGCGCTATCGGATATCGGGGGACGGTCTGCCGAGGGACGTGGAACGACGGGATGTCTTCCTGAGCGTCCGTGACATCGCGGTCACCGCCCCGATTCAGATCGCTCAGGTGGTCAATATCCTGGAGTTCAACGAGTTCAACGATCCCGAGCTGCGGGAGATCAACGTGGATATCGAGGTGAGCAGCGAGCTCAAGGCGATGGAGATCCGTTCCCTGGAGTTCGATCGGGAGACCTATGCCCCCGGAGATTTGGTCAATTACCAGGTGGCTTTGAAGCCGTACCGTGATGAGGTCGTGGTCAAGGAAGGGACACTCAAAATCCCAGAGGATACCGACGTCACGCGGTTGACCGTCCAGGCATTCGGCGGCAAGCAGTTCCAGAACGATGAGGAGGAGGAGGAGCTGGAGACGTTCGAAAGCCTGGAAGAGCTCATTAAGGCGATCGAGGAAATCAACAGCAACGATCAGCTGACGGTCAAGTTCATCGGGCTCTCCAAAGATGACAAGGACAAGGACGAGGACGAGGACGATGAGAACAGGGATGAAGGGGATGAAGACCCCGATAGTTTGCAACCTGGGACGATACAGAAGCTAAAGATCGACGGCTACGTGCTGTTCGGCGAAGAGACTCAGGTGATCACGATCCAGCAGCCGGAGCCAGTGGAGAAGCCGGAAGCAGATCAGGTTCAGGAGACAAAGCCGGGAACCACCCTCGTCGAATAGAGATACGAGGGGATAGCATCAGGAATATCTGAAACCTGGAAGGAGGGAGGTACGGTAAGATCAGGCTTTATTTCGGCCTGGGGGGCCTGGGGTTCATTCTGACCGTCCTGCTCATCCCCTATTTTATCCGGTGGATGCGACGTGCACATCTCGGTCAGCATATCCGTGAATACGGACCGAAGATCCATGAGTACAAGCGCGGAACGCCGACGATGGGTGGAGCGGTGGTTCTACTCGTGTTCGTCGTCCTGATCGTGGGCTCCTATACAGCCGGTGTTTCGTTGAAATCTGTGTTGGTCCTGTTTGCAACCCTGGGGTATGGTGCGATCGGATTGGTCGACGATCTGCTGAGCCTGTCACGGGGTCGGTCGCTCGGGCTTGGGGTACGACAGAAGTTCGTGCTCCAGATCGCAGTCGCCGCCCTGTTTTTCCTTGGGCTCCGTCTAGATCTGTTCCTGAGTCGGCCGGTCCTCGTCCCGTTCGTGGATGTGGAGTTGGTGCTGTCTCCCTATCTGTACCTGGGCCTGGTGATCCTGGTGTTGCTCAGCACCACCAACGGCATGAACCTGACCGATGGGCTGGATGGGCTGGCGGCTGGAACGTCGATCATCATCCTGTCGGTCTATGCGATGTTCGTCTACTTGCAAGGGGAGATCGACCTGCTTGGGCCGATCATCGTGATGGTCTCGATCTTGCTTGGGTTCCTGTGGTTTAACTTCCACCCGGCCCAGGTGTTCTTGGGGGATACCGGCTCGTTTGCTTTGGGCGGGTTCGTGGGAGCGTTAGCGATCCTGACGGGTACCGAACTTCTGCTGTTGGTGGTGGGCGGAGTTCTGGTAGTCGAGACGCTGTCGGTGATCGTTCAGGTGATGAGCTACAAGCTGTTCGGAAAACGTGTCTTCAAGGTGAGTCCGCTCCATCACCACTTCGAGCGAGCGGAAGGGGTCGACTATCCGTATCTGTTGCCGAACTTCGAGTGGAGCGAATCGCAGATTGTGGTCCGGTTCTGGATCCTGGGGATGGCGTTCGGCCTGATCGCGATCTTCGCCTATTGATACTGAATTATGGGGATAAACTTTGAGAGCAGTGAGCCGTTGAGCTTTGAGATGGTCGCCCAGCTGCGGGCCGCGGTGATCGACGTGTTCGAAGTGCACGAGCAGGAATTCGACACGGATCAGTTGCGGAGACGGGTGGTGCGGTTGCGTGGGCGGTTTCTGACCGAAGCATCCCGAGCCTACGATCGGGTTGCGTCCCGGTTCCGGGAGCTGGGTTATACGGCATTATTCCGCGAAGACGGGGGGAAGGAAGCGATCCTGGCGATTCCAGGAACGCTGTCGCAGACGAGAAGTGGAGAGAGGCCATGGTTGGCCGCAGCGCTGTTTGTAGCGACCTTGATCTCGGTCTTCTTAGTCCAGGGTTGGGAGTTCGCGTTAAGTTTGCTGAGTATCCTGTTAGCCCACGAGATGGGGCACTATCTGGTCGCAAGACGCTTCGACGTACCCGTCAGTCTGCCTTACTTCATTCCCATGCCGTTCTTCGCGTTGGGAACTATGGGGGCATTCATCCGAATGCAGGGTCCGCCGAAGGACCGACGCCAGTTGCTGGCGATCGCCGCCGCCGGTCCACTAGCCGGTCTGGTCCTCGCTATCCCGATCCTGATCTTGGGATTGTCAATCTCTGAAGTGCATGTCATTCCGCCGCCAAGTCCAGATCGGATATCGTTTATCGAAGGGAACTCGCTGTTGTACGCGGGGCTCAAGATCTGGATCTTCGGACGGTTCTTGCCGAGCGGTGGGGAGGATGTGTTCCTGCATCCGGTGGCGTTTGCCGGTTGGGTCGGGCTGTTGGTGACAGCTCTGAACCTGATCCCGGCCGGGCAGCTTGACGGAGGCCATGCAGTCTACGCGCTGTTGGGAAATCGGGCGCGGCCGTTGTATTGGGTCATCATCTTGACACTCGTCGGCCTCGGTCTGCGCCTGTGGAACGGATGGTTTCTGTGGGCGGCGTTGATCTTCTTTTTCGGCCAACGCCATGCGACCCCGTTTAACGACATCACCCCGTTGGAAGGACATTACCGGACATTGGCGCTGTTTGTCATCATCCTATTCATTCTCGTCTTTGTTCCGACTCCTTTCAGAATTCAGTGAAGGAGTGAGAGGTGCTGTCATGGAGAAGCAGAAGTGGCGGGAACGTGTGTTGTCCAGCGAGGTGAGCGCGCGGGTCGATGAACGGGTGATGATGGCCGGTTGGGTCCACGCGAGACGGGACCACGGCAAGATCATCTTTATCGATCTGAGGGATAAAGACGGCCTGATACAGATCGTGTTCGTTCCCGGCAACGAAGCCTACGAACGAGCTCAGTTGCTCAAACCGGAGTGGGTGATTCGTGTGACCGGGAGTGTCAAGCGAAGGCCTGAAAGGATGATTAACCCGAAGATCATCTCCGGAACGGTGGAGGTCCAGGCGGAGGGATTGGAGGTGCTGATCAAGGCGGCCCCGCTGCCGTTCTCGATCGATGGCGACGGCTACGAGATCGAAGAGATGTTGCGGGCGAAGTACCGATATCTGGATCTTCGTAGATCACGAATGAGAGAGATCATGAAAATCCGCCATCGTTATCACACATATGTGCGGGATTTTCTCAATGAACGTGGATTTATCGAGATAGATACTCCGATCCTGACGAAATCGACTCCGGAGGGTGCTCGGGACTTCCTGGTGCCTTCCCGTCACTATCCCGGCCGGTTCTACGCGTTGCCCCAATCGCCGCAGCAATACAAACAGTTGCTGATGGTGGCCGGTCTGGAGCGGTATTACCAGTTTGCCCGATGCTTCCGTGATGAGGATATCCGAAAGGACCGGTTGTTCGAGTTCACCCAACTGGATCTGGAGATGTCATTCGTAGACCAGGAGGAGGTGCTGAGCCTGGTTGAAGAGCTGGTGATCGGCGTGAGCGAGGAGGTCATCGGGAAGAAGATTCAGGAGAAGCCGTTCCCGAGGATCCCTTACGATGAGGTGGTCAGCGTGTATGGGGATGATCATCCGGATCTCAGAGACGATCCGAACGATCTCGAACGGTTGGCCTACGCCTGGATCGTCGACTTCCCGTTATTCGAATACAAGGAGGGGGATGAGCGGTTGGGTGCATCCCACCATCCGTTCACCGCCCCCCGTGACGATCAGATCGAACTCCTGGACTCCGAATCACTGGAGGATCTGTTAAGGATCCGAGCGAAACAGTACGACTTGGTCCTGAACGGTGATGAGATCTTCGGCGGCAGCATTCGAACGCATGATCCGACGGTGTTAGCCAAGGTGTTCAAAGCGTTGGGACACACCGAGGAGGAGATCGAGGAGAAGTTCGGGCATCTGCTGGAGGCATTTCAATATGGCGTCCCACCTCACGGCGGAATCGCGGCATCCGATCGGTTTCTCATGACGCTGCTGGGTGAAAAGAGCATTCGGGAGGTGGTCCCATTTCCGACGAGCGCCACCGGCCAGACAGCGGTGATGGATGCTCCTGGTCCGGTCACGGAGGAGCAGCTCAGCGAGTTGCACCTGCGCCTGATTGGGGATGAAGATGAAGGAGATTGAAGCACTCATCGAAGATCTGCAACATGCGGACTGGCGCGTGCGCCAGGCAGCCACCGAGGCGCTTGAGAAGATCAGGGGGGAGGAGGAAGTAGAATGACGATTGCCATCTTGCTAGTGGGGCTGCTGACAGCCTTCGGGGGAATGCTGTCTCCGACGTCAGCGCTAGCACAGGTGGGAGTGCGGCCATTTGAAGACATCCTGATCAGCGGGCCGACGTTAATCGATTTACAGCCCCATTCGGTGACCGTTCTGGTGGAAACCCACATCCCGGTTGTCTGTGCCGTCGCCTATGGCACGACGACTGCCTACGGTCAACTGGCTACTGACTCCGATATGGCCGGAGGCGGCCACCAGGACCATCACCCGGTCCTGATCGGCCTGCAACCGGACACCGAGTACCACTTCCGGTTCGGGGGCATGGGGTCTGACGGCACCCTGTATCACAGCACTCAAGACTATACGTTCCGCACACCCAAGGCAGAGACCCCCGCGCCGCAGCGGCCGTCCGGCAAGAACCTCGCCCTGCTCAGTCAGGGGGCACAGGTCGTGGCGGTGAGCAGCAACTACGGCGGTCGGGGAAACAATAGTACCTACGGCGCCAACCACGCGATTGACGGAGATCCGAGGACGGAGTGGTCCTCAAACGGCGACGGGAGCGACGCCTGGATCGAGATCGAGCTTCCCAGCGAGACTCGCGTCACGGCCATCGGTTTCTGGACGCGCACCATGGGGCGTTCGGCGCAAATCTCCACGTTTCGCGTGGTGACCGACCGTGGCGACACCCACGGTCCGTTCTTGCTGGCAGACGCCTCAGGCATCCACTACTTCGCCACCGACTTCACCGCTCGGCGGTTGCGCTTCGAGGTGGTCGAGACCAGCGGCGGCAACACCGGAGCCGTTGAGATCCAGGTCTATGGCGAGTCGGCCCGTTAACCCGTCGTCGTCGACAAAGCCGTCGGTCACGCTGCCGCGCAACGCAATCCCACCAGTCGGCATACTGATCGCAGCCGGTGTCAGGGCTGTTTACGGTGACTGAGTGCAACATCCTGCATCAACGAGAAAGAGCTTCCATCAAACCGGGGATCTGCTCGGCTCCAGCGGGAACGGTGATGCTTGATCCCTCAAAGTCATCACCAATGGGCTCATATCGCTCACCCAGACACTCAGCGAGGAACGCCTCAGTGACGGCGAAGAACGCGAGGTTGTTCTCCGGACGGGCGAAGCCGTGTCCCTCGTCCGGGTACAGCACGTATGTCACCGGGACATTCTTCTCCTGCATCGCCTGGACGATCTGGTCGGACTCGGTCTGCTTAACGCGCGGGTCGTTGGCTCCCTGACCGATCAATAACGGCCTCGCAATTCGATCGACATAGGTCAACGGGGAGCGCCGAATCAGGAACGCCCGGCCCTCCTCCGTTCGGTGGTCGCCCACGCGCGTCGCAAACAGCTCGACCTGCGGCTGCCAGTACGGCGGGATCGACTCAAACACCGTCACAAGATTCGACGGGCCTACAACGTCCACCCCGCAGGCGAACGTCTCCGGTGTATTCGTCATGCCCCACAGGGTGGCGTATCCGCCGTAGCTGCCGCCCATGATTGCCACCTGATCGGGATTGGCGATCCCTTCCTGGATGGTCCAATCGACGGCATCGATCAGGTCATCGTGCATCTTACCGCCCCACTCCTTGTTACTGGCATTGATGAATCCCTTTCCGAATCCGGTAGACCCGCGGAAGTTAACGCTCAGCACCGCGTACCCTCGGTTGGCCAGTAGCTGGTGCAAAGCGTTGTAGCCCCAGTTGTCGCGTGACCACGGGCCGCCGTGGACAACCAGTACCATGGGTAAGGGCTTATCATCGGGTCGGGCGTCGCCGTCCCTGTCATTCCATACCGGTAATGTGTAATAGCTCACCAGGTTCAGCCCATCACGCGATTGGATGACCACAGGGTGCATGTGAGCCAGAGGCAGATCCTCCAGCGATTTTCGGTTCGTGAACAGGAACTGTGCTTTCTTCTCCTCACGGTCGTAGCGATAGTAGCGCACTGGGCCATTGTCCAGCAGGTAGGCGACGATCCAGCGTCGGTCGTCGCGGGTGCGGCTGACCACCTCAACGTCGCCGTCGGCAACGGTACGTAAGAAGGCCAGATCAGGTGCAATAGAATTATCCAAGATCTGCCATTGCTTACGTTCGTAGGTGAAAGCAACCGCCTGAACATTCTTTTCCGTTGGATGGATCATCGCGTCGCTCAGATCGGCCCGTGGGTCTTCAGCGATAGTCCTTTGGTCACCGGTATCCAGGTCGATGGCGGTCAGCGCAGCCGTATCCCGGCCGCGGCTGTCGAACATGTAGAGAACCCTGCCCGTCTTATCGAACCCGATGGGGGATGTCGTCAGGGTGTCCTCCATCGCGATCTTCACGAACGGCTCCCAGCCACCTTCGTCGGTCGGGCTGAGAATTTCGCTCCCGCCGTCAGGCGTGATACGCCTTGCAAAGCGGACGTTGTAATCATCATCGATGACGAAACCTAAGAACCCCTCATTTTCCAGGACGAGCGTCCTCTCACCGGTGTCGATGTTGACACGGTAAAGGTCGTGAAGCTGAGGGATACGGTCGTTAAGCCCGATGATGATCTCGTCTGGAAACTCGGGGCTAATCCCCTGGATGCGGGCCTGCACGCCCTCCACGGGGGTGAGATCCATCGTCTCACCGGTGGACAGGTTCACGCTGTAGACCCGCCAGTTCTCGTCGCCTTCCTTATCCTGGAGATACAGGATGTGTTCGTTGGTGAAGGTCCAGCCGTATATGCGGATGCCGCGGCCGGTATCGTCTGTGACCGGTTCGGCCGCTGTGGGATCATTGGCAGGTCCCACCCAGACGTTGAGCACGCCGTCTACTGGGGCGAGGTAGCTTATCCTGGTCCCATCAGGGCTGAGCCGGGCTGAGACCTTGTCCGGGTTGCCGAATAGAACTTCGCGAGGGATAAGCGGAGTGGTGGCTGGTTGCCTCACTTCCTCCTGTCTCTCCGGAATGATTAACAACTCCCCGACGCGCAGGCCTCTGGGGTTTTCCACATCGATCCCATTCGCCTCAGCGATCACTGCCCACTGGGTTCCATCTCCATAGAACTGCTCGGCGATCTTCCACAGAGAATCTCCCGCTTGTACCTGATAGGTTGTGGGGATGGATTCCTGAGTCAGAGTGGCTGCCGTCGTCAACGTCATCGATAACGTCATCAATAGGGTTGCCAGCGTCAAAAGACCGGACCAGCGATTCATGTTTTTCCTCCTTATAGCTATTGGGTCGCCTGCTCGAAGGCGTAGGCGGCTTGAAGGATCCGACGCTCCATTAAACGATCCCCGATGATTTGAAGGCCGAAGGGGAGACCGTTTACACGGCCGCCGGGGATGGAGATGGCCGGGATCCCAGCCAAGTTGACCGGGATAGTATAGATATCGGAAAGGTACATCGTCAACGGGTCATCGATCTTCTCACCGAGCTTGAAGGCGGGGGTGGGGGAGACCGGAGCGATCAGCAGATCGACCTGTCCGAACACCGCATCGAAATCCTGCTTGATGAGTGTCCGCACCTTCTGGGCTTTTCCGTAGAACTGGTCGTAGTAACCGGCGCTGAGCGCATAAGTCCCGAGCATGATGCGGCGCTTGACCTCCGGTCCAAATCCTGCATCACGACTTTCAGAGAACATCTCATCGACAGATCGGTTGCTGGTTCGGGAGGTATAGCGCACGCCGTCGAAGCGAGCCAAGTTGGCGCTGGCCTCGGAGGAAGCGATGAGATAGTAAGTTGGGATCGCATATTCGGTGTGGGGGAGGCTGACCTGTCGGATTTCGGCGCCGAGATCCTTAAAGGTGGACACCCACGTGTTCACCTTGGCCTGTGCTTCTTCGGAGAGTCCCTCCAGATACTCGTTCGGTACACCCATGATGCAGCCTTCGATCCCATCTCCCAGACCCTCTGTGTAATCACGTGTGTTCCTGTCGATCGAGGTGGAGTCACGGAGATCGCGGCCGGCAATGACGTTCAATAGGATGGCCGCATCTTGAACATCGCGGGTGATCGGGCCGATCTGATCCAGAGAAGAGGCGTAGGCCACCAAGCCGAATCGGGAGATGAGACCATAGGTCGGTTTGAAGCCGACGACGCCACAGAAAGCGGCTGGAAGCCGGATCGATCCACCAGTATCGGTCCCCAGGGCGCAGATCGCCTCACCGGCAGCGACGGCCGCTGTAGATCCCCCACTGGATCCTCCAGGGACCCGTTCGAGATCGTGGGGGTTGTGGGTGTCGAAGAAGGCCGAGTTTTCGGTGGAAGACCCCATGGCGAACTCATCGAGGTTGGTCTTCCCCATGATGAGTGCCCCCTCGACCTTCAAGCGGCGGATGGCGGTCGCGTCATAGATCGGTCTGAAGTCCTTTAGAAACTTGGACCCGCAGGTGGTGATGAAGTCGACGGTCGAGATAATATCCTTCACGGCGATCGGGATGTTGCGGAGCCGGCCGGAATGATCCGGGTCGATTCGACTGTTTAGCTCGTCCTGGCTCGCCAGGCTGAGATAGGCTTTTACCTGATCCTCTTTGTGCTCGATCGCGTGATAGAGATCGTTGATGATATCGACCGATGTGATCTCATCTCGATCGAGCAAGGTGATCAGTTTGTGGATTGGTTGCTCGTTGAGTTTCAAGGTTTTGAACTGTCACTCCTTATCGATGTCCCGATGACTCACCCGAATCTCATATCCATCCGCCGTCAGCCGCTCAGCCAGTACGTTGGCGATCGCCACCGAACGGTGCCTGCCACCGGTGCAACCGATCGCAACCGGCAGGGAGGTTTTCCCCTCGGCAAAGTAAAGGGGAAGGTTCATCTCAAGAAGCACTAAGAAGCGGTCGATAAAGTCACGAGTGATCTTGTGCTCCAAAATATAATCTCGAGCCTGTGGGTCATTTCCATTGAGCGGTCGGAGTTCCTCCACATCGTTGGGGTTGGGAAGAAAACGGACATCGTATATGATAGCCGCATCGAGCGGAATACCGAACTTATAACCGAAGGAGGTCAGGATGACCGGGACCTGACCATCGTGCTCGAGCCCCAATACCTGAGTCCAGATCCGGTAGCGAAGCTCCTTGAGGGAGAGGTCCGAGGTATCGATGAGGTAATCGGCGTTTCCCCTGATCGCTCTGAGATAATCCCGCTCGGCTTCGATCGCTTCGATCAGCTGGGGGTGGTCTTGTTCGAGAGGATGACGTCTTCTCGTCTCCTTGAACCGGTTGACAAGAATCTCATTGCCCGCGTCTAAGAAGATCACTTCAGGCTGGAAATTCTTGTCCCTGGCGATCCTCCCCATCTCATCCAGATGCTCCAGACTCTCCGGATAGCGCATATCGATCGAGATGGCCAGACCCTTATAGCGACCCTTCAGCGATTCAAAGTGATCGGCCAAGTCGGGAAGGAGGCTCGATGGCAGGTTATCAACGCAGTAGAGACCGACATCCTCGAGCGAATGGATCGCGGTCGTCTTCCCCGCCCCGGACATTCCGGTGACGATATAAAGGTACTTCGGCTTATCCTCAGCCTCAACCATCATACTTCGAGGTTAACAGAAGACCGAATCTGTTTCAACGACAGAAGTGGGGTATCAGGTCGTTGGTGCCGAGGGCGGGACTTGAACCCGCACGGGCATTTATATAGCCCACATGGCCCTCAACCATGCGCGTCTGCCAGTTCCGCCACCTCGGCCTGGTTGGTCTTGGTCCAGGTTCACAAGTTTACCCGAATTCTAACAGGATGTCAAATGCGATGGAACCCGATTTCACCCTGACAGTTTGGTGTGCACCTCGTTTCATCTCATCTTCCAGCAGCTTTTATACAATTGTCTATTTATATGATAATGAATTATACATAAAGACTCTTATATCCAGTTGAAGAGAACATGAAATTATCTTTGGCGAAAAACTCTTGACAAAAGATCAATTCCATGATATAATAACCACAATTTGGTTTGCCAGGAAGAGGTGTCTCACTGTGGAACAGCTTCAGGTATCCATCGACATGGCCTGGACATTGGTTGCCGCATTTCTCGTCTTCCTGATGCAGGCGGGGTTTGCCCTGCTCGGCGCCGGGATGGTGCGGGTCAAAAACACCGCCAACTACCTCACCAAAAGCTACATGGACTTCTCAATCGGGGCGTTCGTGTTCCTGTTGGTGGGGTTTGCGCTGATGTTCGGGGGCTCCGGGGGTGCGCCGGGGCTGGAGGCGGGCAACCGGTTTCTCGGCACGAGCGGCTTTGTGCTGCTTGGCGAGGCGGCCCACCCGTCCACCGCGATGTATTTCATCTTCCAGATGATGTTTGCCGCCACCGCGGCCACCATCGTCGCTGGCATGGTCTCTGAGCGCCTAAAGTTCGGAGCCTATCTAGTTTACACCGTCGTCATCACCGCGTTCATCTACCCGATCTACGGCCACTGGGTCTGGGGGGGCGGCTGGCTCAGCGAGCTGCCCGTCGGCCCGGGAGGTGAGAAGATCGCGGCGGTCGACTTTGCCGGCAGCGGGGTGGTGCATGCGGTGGGCGGCCTGGTCGGATTGATGGCCGCATATCTGTTGGGACCGCGGATCGGCAAGTACAATTCCGACGGGACGCCGAACCGCATTCCCGGTCACAACCTCACCTACATCGTCACCGGGACGTTCCTGCTGTTCTTCGGCTGGTTCGGTTTCAACGCGGGCAGCACGCTGTCAGCAACCGATCCGGTGATCGCGATCATCGCGACCAACACGTTCCTAGCCGGATCGGCCGGGGCGGTCGCCGTGATCGCCGTCCAACTGCTCAGAGGTCAGAAACCGGGCATCGGGGAGGGCTGCAACGGGGCGCTCGCCGGGCTGGTGGGCATCACCGCCCCGTGTGCGTTCGTCGCCCCGTGGGCCAGCCTGGTCATCGGGCTGGTGGCCGGAATCATCTACATGGCCGCCGCCCACTTCATCGAGTGGAAACTGAAGATCGACGACCCGGTGGGAGCAGGCGCAGTTCATGGGGTCAACGGCCTGTGGGGGTTGATCGCCGTCGGGATCTTCGCCGACGGCAGCTACGGCGGCGTGACCGGACTGATCGCTGGCAAGGGCCATCAGCTGCTCGCTCAGCTGATCAGTGCCGGCACCGTGCTCGTCTGGGCGCTGGCGACCGGCTTCGTGCTTTTCTGGATCATCGACGCGGCTGTCGGGTTGCGCGTCTCTAAAGAGGAGGAGCTGGGCGGTCTGGATCTGTCAGAGCACGGTCTGGAGACCTATCCGGAGTTCCCGGAGGCGGTCGAGTTTCCGCTCCCGATGCAGGAGCGGTTAGGAGGTGAACAGCGTTGAGTCTCAAGATTCTGAGGAACGTGAACTATCAAGGAGATTCCCGGTCCCCCCGGTATCACTTTGAACTGAATCTGAAGGAGGTGACCGGGGAGAAGTACATCCAGCAGATCCCGATCTATTGGAAGCCAGGGGATAACGGAAGCCTGCTCGCTAAGGAAAGTTACCGGACATCGGTCATCGGCAGGCCCCTGGAGGCACCCAACCTGTCCTCGCTTGCCAGACAGATGGGACGGACGATCTCGGGGATGCTGAGGTACGGACGGCTCCCCAGCTACCTGTTCGTGTTGCAACAGGACGGGACCTGGGAACGGATCTCGGTATACCAACGTAATGGCGAACTGTGTGCTCGTTACCAGGACGGTCCGCTGTTCACCAGCCCTGATCTGCTGAAATTGCGGTCCTATCTGGGTGAGTATCTGATCGAGTTGGAAAGGATCGATAGGTTGGACTCTTTGGAGATCCTGCAAATCTCCGAGCCGGATCTCGGAATCCTCCCTGCAGAGGTCCAGGCATCTGGTTCTGATTCCGGTTCGAATTAGGAGGTGACCATGACCATCAAAGAGTTGTTTGCCCTGTGTGGGGAGCAGGAGATTCGGGTGGTCGATCTGAAGTTCGCCGATCTTCCGGGCTCCCTCCATCACTTCGCAATGCCCATCGAATCGTTCGCCAGCGACCTGTTTGAAGCGGGTCTCGGCTTCGACGGCTCCAGCATTCGCGGGTTCCAGGGAATCGAGGAGAGTGACATGCTGCTCATCCCCGATCCGGGGACCGCGTTTGTCGATCCGTTTTACAAGGAATTGACTTTGACCTTACTTTGCAACGTCCGGGATCCGTTGACCCTGGAGAATTACTCGCGGGACCCACGCTACATCGCTCAGAAGGCCGAAGCTTATTTGAAACAGATGGGCATCGCCGACGTCAGCTACTGGGGTCCAGAGGCGGAGTTCTTCGTCTTTGACGAGATCCGGTTCGATCAGAACGTGTACAGCGGTTACTATGCGATCGATTCCCAGGAGGGGGCCTGGAACTCCGGGAATGGGGCGATCAATGGCGTGAGCAATCTCGGCTACAAGCCTCGCTACGGCGAGGGCTACTCGCCGGTTCCCCCGGCTGACAGCCTCCACGATCTGCGCACCGAGGCGATGCGCCGCATGATCGATGCCGGGATCCCGGTTGAGATGCATCACCACGAGGTGGCGACCGCCGGCCAGGGTGAGATCGACATGCGCTACGATACACTGACGCGTTGCGCTGATCACCTACTGATCTACAAATACATTCTCAAGAACACGGCGGCGAAGTACGGTCGGCTGGTCACGTTCATGCCCAAGCCACTGTTCGAGGACAACGGCTCAGGGATGCACACACACCAGAGCTTGTGGAAAGGCGATCAGAACCTGTTCTACGATCAGGATGGCTACGCCCTGCTGAGCGAGACGGCGTTGTACTACATTG
Organism: Bipolaricaulia bacterium; assembly: GCA_046758705.1. Lineage (GTDB taxonomy): Bacteria > Bipolaricaulota > Bipolaricaulia > JBHIAT01 > JBHIAT01 > JBHIAT01. Next base: position 3,807 of record JBHIAT010000030.1, on the reverse strand, counting down.
GCGGACTGCTGAAACATTCGCCGGCGTTGCTCGCCTTCTGTGCGCCGACGACCAACTCGTATCGGCGATTGGTGCCGGGTTATGAGGCACCGGTCAACCTCGCCTACTCGCAACGGAACCGGAGTGCTTGCGTCCGCATCCCGATGTATTCGTCCAACCCGGCGACGAAGCGGATCGAATATCGACCGCCGGATCCTTCATGCAGTCCGTATCTGGCGTTCGCCGCGATGTTGATGGCCGGGCTCGACGGGATCCGCAACCGGATCGATCCGGGCACGCCCTTGGATGTAGATATCTACGAACTGAGTCCAGAGGAGGCGACCGGTATCAGCATGGTCCCCGGCAGCCTCTCCGCGGTGCTCGACGCGCTGGAGGCCGACCACGACTTCCTGTTAGAAGGCGATGTGTTTACCGAGGATCTGATCGAGACCTGGATCGCCTACAAGCGTGAAAACGAGGTGGATCCGATCCGCATCCGCCCGCACCCCTATGAGTTCCACCTCTACCACGATGTGTGAGGGGTCATGGATGGCTCTGGGAACCGACGAAGATCCTACTTCAAGTCTGTCCAACTGTCACTCGGATGTGGTCTAGGTGCTTTTCGGTCTCCTGCTCGCCGACAATGACGCACTCGTCGATGTTATCGAACGCCGTCCAGTCGATCCCCTGGACGTCCGGTTGGAGTATCACCACGTGCTCCTCCCCCAGCCGCTCCCGGGCGAGCGCTTCATGAAGTTGGACCAGTTGGCGGCGGGCCATGAGATCGGTATGTATCAAAACATCCAGGGTCGATCTCGCCTCGTGGAGAGGGACTGTGCCGACATCGATGGCGATGACCCGATCGGCACCCATCGCAATGACGGCATCGATGGGCACCAGGTCGACGACGCCGCCGTCGACGAGATACCGTCCGCCAAGCTCCACCGGGTGGTAGGCCATCGGGACGGTGGCGCTCGCCTCGATTGCACAGCAGATCAGGCCTTCCTGGATGAAGACCGGCTCACCGGTGTCAATGTCGGCGGCGACGGCGGTGAACGGGGTACGCAAATCCTCAAACCGGGTATCGCCGGTGAATTGGGCGAACAGTTCGCACATCGCGTGTGCGTTTGCCTGCGCTTTGGATGGGGGGGAGCGCCAATCCCGCCGAAACAGGTACTCGGAGACCGTCCAGCCGAGGAGCCGCCGTAGGGTCTTGGTAGGTCCCTCAGGGATACTGAGCGTCTCCTTGAGGTCAACCCCCTTGATCGCCTCCGCCAGCTCCTCTATGTCGCGTCCGCAGACGAACACACCACCGACGGCCGCTCCCATGCTGGTACCTGCCACACAGTCAATGGGAATTCCATGCTCTAGTAGAACACGCAGCACACCGATGTGAGCAAAGCCCCGGGCGCCGCCGCCTCCGAGAGCCAAGCCGATGATCGGTTTCGCCATGGGGTTCAGTCTCCTGATCATCCGGTTGGGTCCGTCCGGGGGCCTAGGGAGGTGAAGATCCAGAGCAGGATGTAGGCCAACACCCCACCGCCGCCAGCGACCGCTAGAATCACAAACGCGACCCGGACGAGCACTGGGTCTAGGTCGAAGTACTCGGCGAGCCCACCGCACACACCGGCGATCATCCGCTTGTCCCGGGAACGGTACAGCCGCCTTGTGCTTGCCATAGCGGATCAACCCCTAAAAATTAACCTGAGGATTATCACGCATAGTTATAAGGATTATCATAATTATAGGGGTATAGAGGGGTAGAATGCTGTGATGTTTCTCACAGATAGGCTGTCGGACTTCTCACACTCAGAATTGATATATCAACTATTCCATAGTTCCTAGTGTCTCATGGATGAGGTAAAGATCATAATAGAATCGTGTTGGTGTCGGCCTGCTGTCGACGCCGACATACGCTCAGGGACGATAGATCCGCCAACACCCGTCCTCTCCAAATCGCGCTTATCTTTAGCCCATTTGATCACCAACTCGATCGACGAGCGCTTGAAACTCTCCTCGTTCCATCACCGTCCCGCTCTCCAGATCGAACGCCTCTAGAATGACCGTTTGAGGAAGACGAATACCCACGTAATCCAGCTTCACCGATGCCTCACATCTGAAATCCTCTCCTGTTGCTAAGAACAGTGCTCCAAAGCTTGCTCCTGAGAACAGCTGAATCCCTTGATCGAGGAGGATCTTCATCAGTTCCTCTAGCTCATCCCCCTGGCTCATCGCCGTCACAAAGTCATCCTGCGACCGATCGTTTACACTCACGCTGGCTGTCATCCTCATCCTCCTTTTCTTCTCCCTTTACTGAGTTAGGTAAACAACAATAAGTTCTTTCCACACCCATGCTAAGGGATCAAGTAGTAGATTACTGTGGGGTTGCTTACAGATGGATTTGCGCGTGCGGTTCCTTCGCATTACAGTATTTGATGCAGGAGGGAAGAGAAGGAAATGTCAATGAGAGTTCGGATTGTCCCCGTCTTTCTGGACCTGATCCTTATCAGCTGCATGATCAGCTGGATCACCATATCCGGTTTGGCCGTGGACTTTGACATCAAGGTTGACAAGCCATTGAAAGTCTTTCTGTTGCGGTTAGCCAAGGTGATCGAGGAACATCGGTGGAATGACGTGTTGACCTACTTCGATCCAGAGAATTTTCGAGTGCAGCGTGAAATTGGCGTATCAACCCCACAATATATCGCAGACGGTCTGGGTTTAGGATATGTGGACAATCATCTGATCCCTCGGGAAGGTGACAGTTCAGAGTATTCCAAACTCAATTCGATCGAAACAACTCGCTACACAGGATATGAAACCACAGAATGGGGAGGAATCATCATCCGGGGGAAGGTCGCGCTCTACAACGGTGAGTATCGCGACCTGACCCTTTATATCGTCCAGACCGATGGCGGTTATACGATGCAGCCCCCTGTTGGATGACCGTGATGGCTTACAATTGCCTACTAGATTGAGAAGGAGGGAATTATGCCTGAGAGTGACCGGGTCGCTTTGATCACAGGCGGTGCGCGCGGGATCGGGCGTTCGATCGCCCTTTCCCTGGCCGAGCGCGGTTGGTCGATCGCCGTATGCTACCGCACGAGTGCGCGGGAGGGCGCCGAGACCCGAGAAGCAATCGAAAAACAAGGTGGCCGTGGCATGGCCGTGCAGAGCGATGTCTCAGATCCGATCGCCGCTGAAGAGTTCGTGCGCCAGGTGGAGGAGGAGTGGGGACGAATCGACGCGCTGATCAACTGTGCCGGACCCTATCACCGGGTGAATCTCTTAGAAGAGACGGTCGAAGGTTGGAACTCGATGTTCGATAACAATCTCCATCCCATCTTTTACCTCAGCCGCATCGTCGCACCGGGCATGAAGGAGCGTGGCTGGGGTCGTATCGTGAACTTCAGCATGGCCAAGGCGGATCAGCAGGTGGCCCAACCCCAACTGACGGCCCACTACATCGCCAAGGTCGGCGTGCTTATCCTGACCCGATCGCTGGCCCGTCTGCTGGCCCCCCATGGGATCACCGTCAACGCGATATCTCCCGGGTTCATCAACTCCGGCAGCGCCCCGGAGGAGGAGCTGGAAAAGATGGTCAAGTACATTCCTGCCGGCTACATCGGGACGACCCAAGATGCGGTCGAGGTGGTCAACTTCCTAGTTTCAGACGAAGCGCGCTATGTCAACGGAGCTAACATCCTCCTGAGCGGGGGTTGGGGGATATAGGAACAGTTGACAGAATTAGGGCTGTCGCAAGCCTCGGGGGTTCAACCCCTGTGGTAAGACAGCCCAAGGGCTTTGCTCTTGAATTTGAAACCCATC
>JBHIAT010000029.1:0-27839 GCA_046758705.1 Bipolaricaulia bacterium | reverse complement strand
TGCGTTGCCTTAGCCCTTTGGCAAGCCTGTCCTGTTTACGGGACAGGTCGTTGACACCCGTATTTCACCGCATCCACGATCTCCACCGCCCGTTTCATCTCTTTGACATCGTGGACCCGGATGATATCGGCCCCGTTCATGATCGCGATCGCGTTGCTGGCGATCGTCCCCGCCAACCGCTCCGTGATGGGCAGGTCGGAGATCGCTTCCAGAAACGATTTTCGGGAGGTGCCGATCAGGATCGGCCGGCCGAGCGACCTGAACTCATCGAGCCGGTGTAAGATCTCGATGTTGTGGGTGACCGTCTTGCCGAACCCGATTCCGGGGTCGATGATGATATGTGTTTCAAAGATCCCGGCGGCGATCGCGAACGCGATCCGCTCTTTGAAGAACCGGATGATATCATCGACCACATCGTCGTAGGTCGGGTGTTGTTGCATCGTTTTCGGGACGCTCTGCATGTGCATGAGTACGACCGGGATCTGTCTTTCGGCGACCACCTCAACCATCCGCTCGTCGAGCCGCAGGGCACCGATGTCGTTCACCCAATCGGCCCCGGCAGCGAGCGCCGCTTCCGCGACCTCCGCTTTGTAACTGTCAATCGAGATCGGGACGTCGCTCTGCTCCCGAATCGCTCGGATGACCGGGAGCACCCGCCGGAACTCTTCGTCGGCGGGGATTGGGTCGGATCCGGGTCGCGCCGACTCCCCGCCGACATCGATGAGATCAGCCCCGGCCTCAACCATCTCCAACGCATGGCGGACAGCGACCTCAACCTGATTGTAGCGACCTCCGTCGTAGAACGAATCGGGGGTGACGTTCAAGATCCCCATGATCAAGGTTCGCTTCCCAAGCTCCTTCAGCAACGCCGTCATGCCGATCTAAATATAACAGATACATGGGGCCTCATCCACCTACCGTCCCGCTCCGGCCGATTCCGATCGATAGAACTCCGACTCCTTATATCTTTCCATCAGGCTCTTGAACAGCACGTTGCCCGCAGCCGTCAGCGGGACAGCGATCAGCATCCCGAAGAACCCGAAGAAAAACCCCCAGATGACGATCGCCAGGATGATGGCCACCGGATGTAACTCCACCCGCTTCCCAACGATCCGAGGGGTGATCAGCCAGTTCTCCAGAAGCTGGGGGATCGTAAACACGCCGAGGACACCGACGATAGGCTGCCAGGTGCCGTGCTCCAAGTAGGCGAGCAGGGATGCCGGAACGATGCCGACCAGCAACCCGAAGAAGGGGATCATGTTGGCCAGCCCGGCCACGAACCCGACGAACGGCGCCAGCGGCACCCGCAGGATCGACAGCCCGATGGTGTACAGGACACCCAAGATGAGGGCGACGAGCAGCTGACCCCTCAGATAGCCTCCCAATAGCTCGTCGATCTCCCTGAGCTTGGCCTTCCATTGACTCCGATTCCCTTGAGGTAGGGAATCCACTGCCCAGCGCCTCACCCGGTTCATATCCTTGAGCAGGTAGACGGCCATCACCGGTACCAACATCAGGTTGACCAGGATGATGATCGACGAGACGAGGCCGGAGATCCCACTCCTGACAAACCTGAATAGCGGACCCAGGACCCGGGAGCCGATATCCTGCAGCAACTCCCGGTTCTCTTCCAGGGATTCGAGCAATCCGGTGAACCGTTCCTCCAGATTGATATCAAACCGCTCCTCCAGAAAGGGGAAAAGCCGCTCGTTGAAGATCTCCCGGTAATTCGGGAGTCGCTCGCCCACCTCGGCGAACTCACGGGCCAGCGGTGGGGCGGCGAACAGGATGAATAGGGCGAGGAGGGATCCCAGCGAGAGGATCACGATCAACGTCCCCCAGCCGCGTTTGACCCGATGTCTCTCCAGAAAGTCAACGAATGGGCTGAAGACGTAGGCGATGATGAACGCGAGCAGGAGCGAGGTCAGGATCGACCGGATCGCATATACAAACCAAACCAGAAGCACCAGGACCACAAGGGCGATGGTCCAACGCAGCCACCGGGTCACGATGAGTTCTTGCATCTGGAAACACCTCGGCCATCGGAGGTCATTGTGACCCTGACTCAGCGCCGTGGCGGATCACTGCGTGGGCACGAGGGACGATGATGTCACAGCGTCGCCGCTTGCCGCCCAGATCCGGATACTCGATGTCCATCATCTCGAGGAACTCGGGACTGTACTCCTTGAGGATCCCGACGTGCTCCTCGATCTGATCCCCCGTGGTGATCTCCAGAACCACCTTGTGCCCGATGTAACGCTCTAAGATCGGGTCGTAGGCGGTGCCCATCATCCCGAACATCTCCGTCTCGATCTTGGTCAGTTGCTTCTGCTGGGAGGCGAGCGCGCCGGCGACCGGGTTCGCTCCCTTCATCCGACCCAAGAACATCCCGGATACCTGAGTTAACGAGTCTCGGATCGTGACGATCACGTTGCGCAGCTTGCGACGGAGCCGGCGGAACAACGATGGATGGTAGGCCTTTCGCAACGCTCGATCCCGCTTGGCCCGGTTCCGCTCGCTCAACTCGTCGTGGAACCGAAACAGCACGTGGATGGTGCCGTACTCGTTTTTGTACAGGATATAACTCCGCTCGATGTGGTTCTGATCCTGGTCGATGTGGTCTTCCAGGTAGCTGAGCTCGAGCCCGGAGGTCGCGATCGCCAACCGGCCCCAGATCCGCTTGTCGTCCTTCGCTTCCAGGGTGATCATGTATCCGATGAAGTCCTTCAGACACCGATCTTTTCGCCTGCCGCTGACAAATGCCCCGATTATCGTCAATAGAATCAAGAAGATGATCGTGAGCGTGAACGAGTCCAAATTAATGTTCATCTCAGGTTCCGTCCCGTCCTGTTTTGGGATCATTCTATCCTATCCTGATCAACGCGTTCAACCCTGACCGCCGTCACCGCCGGTGATATCCCCGCTCATCTTGATCTTCATCTGTCATCGAGTTATACTGAAACCGTGATGGATCGGGAACTAGAGACCCTGCTGGAGATCTGGGCACAGGACCAGAAGATCGACGAACTGAAAGACAAGATTGAGAACCTGGAGACGGGGAGGCGGCGGCTCCGAGAGCAACTGGGTCGACGTGAGGCGCAGCTCGAGAACGAACACCAGACGCTCCAGGAATGGAAGCAAGAGAGCCGCCGGCGGAACGATGAGGTCGATGCGTTGGACGATCAGATCAAGCGTTATCGCAAACAGCTCGATGAGGGGATTATCAGCTACAGAGAGATAGAGGCGCTCCGGCTGAAGATCGAACAGATCAAGGAGCAGATGGAAGATCTTGAGGATGGGGCGATCGAGCTGATGATGAAGATCGAGAGCCAAGAAGCGCAGCTGGATGAGCATCAACAGACGTTTCAAAAGCAAAAAGAGCAAATCGAACGGGGTATTCAGGAGGTCGGGGAGGAGATCCAGGCGGCGGAGGTGCTGATCGAGCAGCGGGAGCGTGTGCGAGGGGAGTTGGCCGAGAAGATTGATCCGAATCTGCTCGGCCACTACGAACAGCTCAGGAGGGAATATCGGGATGCGGTCGTTTCGATCATCGCCGGCTCCTGTGCCGGGTGCCAGTTGAACTTGAGCGAGACGACGATCGAGCGAGTCGCCGAAGGAAGAGAGATCGTCGGCTGCGAGAACTGCTCTCGAATCCTGTATACTCGGTGATAGCAGGGAGTTCGGGATGGGAACTCTGCGGGGATGGAGATGGATGGCGGTGGTGTTGGTTTCGTTACTTTCACTGGGGTTTGCAACACCGATTCTGGCGCAAATGGATGAGATTCAGATCCCCGAGCGAACCGGCTCAATCAACGATCTCGCTAATCTGTTGAATGCCCCCGATCGCAAGATGCTTGGGGCAAAGCTTGGCGCGTTGCGAAGCGAGTTCGGGGTCGAACTCGTCATCCTGACCGTCCCAGGACCGGTCTCCGATATCTCGGCACTGGGAGATGGGATCGTTCGTGACTGGGGGTTAGATCAGGGGAGGACCGTCTTGCTCCTCTACGCCGAGCAGGGCGGGGAGTGGTTTGCTCATATCCAGTTTAGCACGGATCTCGAACCCCTGTTCCGTCCGGAGAGGCGTGCGGCATTAAGAAATACGATCGAAAGCGACCTCGATGCCGGTCAGGTGCGCGGCAGCCTGACTGCGGGGGTCGATCGATTGATCGCTATGATCGAAGCGGACTTTGGGGAAAGCACCGGGGCAACCCGGAACTCGTTTTTCGGTCGAATTTGGAGTAGCATAACGGAGGTGAGGCTCACACGAGATAGGATCCTCTACCTGCTGACCGGGATTGCAGGGCTCGTTCTGTTGACTGCAGCGATCGTCACTTATCGAGATCGGGGGCGGCGCTGCCCGAATTGCGGCGCCCGGTTGGAGATGAGGGAAAGCACGCCCTACTTGATGGACAAGAAGCATCTCATCCACCACTGTTCGAACTGTGATTATTCTCGGATTGAGACGGTAGAGATGAAAGAGGGATAGGAGGTCGCAAGCGCCCGCGGGTGTTTGAGGAAAGTCCGGACTCCATAGGGCAGGTCGCTCGGCGCAAGCCGAGAGCGGGTGACCGCTGGGTCAGGCCACAGAGACCAGACCGCCTACGCCCCAGCGCGTGGGCAAGGGTGAAAGGGTGGCAGGTAAGAGCCCACCGCCAGCTCGGGTGACCGAGCTGTGGCTGGCAGTCCCCCGACCGGAGCAAGGCCAAATAGGAGGGGATGGTCCGGCCCGGGCCGCCCATGGGCCGCCGGTTCTCCGGCAGCTCAACCCTCGGGTAGGCCGCCCAGATAGATGGCCTCCCACGACAGAATCCGGCTTATTTCCCTCTTTCACCGCTACATTTATATCCTGATGTCGCACTGAACCGATGACCCGACGCTACCTGTGGTGGATCACTCTGCTTGGCTACACCGGACTGATTTTCTACCTTTCCAATCAGCCGAGCATCCCGATGCCCGCCCGGTTCCCCGGCCTGGACAAGCTGTTCCACTGGGGAGAATATCTGGTCCTGACTCTGCTGGCGATCCAGGTCATCGTTCCGAAGAGCGGAAAGGCAATGGTAGGGGTGGTGATCGGCTGCCTGATCTACGCGGCCTCCGATGAACTGCACCAGATGTTCGTGCCGGGCCGGGAAGCGGACGTCTTCGATGGGCTCGCCGATGCCGCCGGAGTCCTGACCGCAGTTCTGTCGTTCAGCCTGTTCAGACGACATCGGTACCACCGGGGGTAGAATTCGGATCGAGGCGTGTGGGGATGGGAGATGTCTGACCTTGAATTATCCCCTAGGGTGACCTATAATACAGATAGATCTTTGACATGGGGGTGATTGGGTTCGACGGGAATGCTGCAGGGAGGTTGCAGGCGGAGTTCCCACCATACTCCTTAAACGGGTGGAACATCAACAATTAAGTGCCAACAATTACGCGGCACCTGTCGCGGTTGCCTAACAACCGCCCGTCCCGCTGACTCTCGCCTGTAGGGGTTGGATGGGGCGTCGACACATGCGGGCTATATCCTTATCTTTGCCCTTCGGGAGAGGAAGAATAACCCAGGAGGGATCGGGTTGTGGAATCCGGCCCTGTGGGAGCCTACGACCCTAAAACCAGAACACAGGACTAAGCCTGTAGATACCGAACGAATGCATTTTCGGACGCGGGTTCGATTCCCGCCACCTCCACCAGTATAATAAACCGAGCAGGGATGGTCAGTACAGTAAGCCCTGCCCCTCAGAGCTGATGATGAACACCAGAACGATCTTTATCTCCATCTTCCTCCTGATATTGATCGTCTCGGTTCACTCTCAGATCCAAGCCCAGGATCAGGGTGAGACGATCCACCTGATCAAATTCGATGCCACCGTCAACCCGATCACCCGGGATTACGTCGCTGAGAGCGTGAAGCGGGCGAACCAGGAGAACGCTGTCGCGTTGATCATTCAACTGGACACTCCAGGCGGGTTGCTGGAATCGACCCGGGATATCGTTGCGCGCATCATGGAATCTGAGATCCCGGTGATCGTCTATGTCGCGCCCGCCGGGGCGCGGGCCGGCTCGGCTGGGGTGTTCATCACGTTGGCTGCCGACATTGCCGCGATGGCCGACAGCACCAACATCGGAGCCGCCCATCCGGTCGGTTTGAGCGGGACGGCCCCGGATGAGGAACAGGACCCGGCGGCGGCCAAGGCCGTCAACGACGCGGTTGCCTTCATCAAGAGCATCGCTGAGAAGCGAAATCGCAACGTCGACTGGGCCGAGCGGGCGGTTCGAGAAAGTGCCTCGATCACCGCTCGGGAGGCACTCGACCTCAACGTGATCGACCTGATGGCCGATAACCTCACCGATCTGACCGTTCAGTTGAATGGCTACGTGCTCAGCGATGGCCGAATCCTGCACACCGAGGGGGCCACCGTTCAAGAGTTCGGCATGAGTTTTAGGCAACAAGTCCTCAACTACCTGGCCGATCCCAATCTGGTCTTCGTCCTGTTTCTCGTTGGCTTGTACGGCATCATCTACGAGCTGTTTAGCCCGGGGATCGGCTTCGGCTTGGCGGTCGGTGCGCCGTCACTCCTGCTCGCGTTCCTCGGCCTCCAGGTCCTGCCGATCAACATTGTCGGGATCGCCCTGATCCTGGTGGGCGCGATTCTGATGGTCCTGGACGTGTTCACCCCGACCAACGGCATCCTCACCGTCGGCGGAATCATCTCGACGATCGTCGGCGGGTTCACCCTGTTCAACCTGCAAAACCCGGTCATCTCCCTGTCGTGGTGGAGCGTCGCCGTGACCGTCGGCGCGATCGCCCTGGTGTTCTCCTTCGTCATCAGCAAGGCGCTGTTGATCCAGCGACGAACCGCTGCAACTGGCCCGGAAGGGATGATCGGCGAGGTCGGCGTGGCCAAGGACGACCTCCTCCCCCGCGGGATGATCTCCGTCCACGGCGAATACTGGAAGGCCGTGAACCCTTACGATGACGAGGAGATCCGTGCCGGCGACGAGATCGTGGTTGAGTCGGTTCAGGGAAGCCGGCTCAGCGTGAAGAAAAGAAGTTGACCGCCCGTGCCTTCAGCACTCTCCCTACAAAACAAAAGTAAAAATTGCATCGTGATCCGATCCGTGCTACACTTTGAGATTAAGAGCGAGAAGGGGGTGCAAAACCAGGTGGTCTGGGTCCTCGATGTAGACCGGAACCGGACCACTTCACGGTGATGAGCACTTCGTTGAAAATCGGGGTGGGGGTCACCCTGTTCCTGGTCGTCTTCTTCTTCCTGCAGAACTTGTTTGCGACGAGCGGGATGCGGTCGGTAAACGAGTGGCTGCGGAACTTCGACTTAAAGACGCTCGATGTCAGGTTCGCCATCCGGGGGCAGGAAGACCCCGGCGATGAGGTCGTCATCATCGAGATCGATGAGAAGAGCATCGCAGAGCTCGGACAATGGCCCTGGCCCCGATCGGTCCACGGGCAGTTGGTGAACAAGCTGTCCGAGTACGGGGTCAAGGCGATCGGTTTCGATATCCTGTTCCCCGAGGTCAGCCGCTTTGCCGTTGATGATGATGAGCGGTTTGCCGAAGCCATTAGAAACGCCGGCAACGTCTATCTTGGGGAACATTTCATCAACCGTTCGCAGGCCGAGACGAACCTCATCTATCAACAGTTCGCCTATCGGCGGTTCAAAGCGGGGATGGATAGCCGCTCGAAGAAGGCAGAAGCCTACGACAAGATCCTCCCACCCGTGCCGGTCCTGTCGCAATATGCGGCGGGGATCGGTATTGTCGATATCGGCACTCCGGATCCTGATAAGATCTACCGCTGGATCCCGCTCGTCTTTCGAGAACGGTTCTCCGACCGGCTCTATCCCCCCTTCACCCTGCAACTGGTCCTCGCCTACCTGGACAAACGTCAGGAGGATGCCATCATCGATCGAGATCGGATCGAGATCAGAGGGATCACCGAGATCTCCACGGATACCAAGAGCAGAATGCTCATCAACTATTTCGGTGGGAGACACATGTTGCCGTACGTTTCGTATGTCGACGTCCTAGAGGGGAACGTCGAGTCTCAGGAGTTTCAGGGCAAGATCGCGCTCATCGGGTACACTGCCAAGGGACTGTCCGATCTGAGACCGACCCCGTTCGAGACCGTGCCGGGTGTCGAGGTCCATGGAACGATTATCAGCAATATCCTCAACGAACGGCTCCTCAGTCCACCAATCAACTGGGTGACGTATCTCACCCTGTTGATCCTCGGCGGCGTGCTCAGTTACTCGCTCTTCCGGTTCAGTTCCACGACCGGGGCGCTCGTCGCCGGTGGTGTGCTCGTCGTCTACCTCGTCTATGCCCAACTCGCGTTCCAAATGTTCAACACCGTGGTCCACCTGTTCTACCCGGCGGTCTCGATCGTGATCATCTCCGGCGCAGGAGTCCTGTACGGCTACTTCTTCGAGGAGCGGGAGAAACGGATCACCCAGCAGTTCTTCCAGAAGTACGTGCCGCCTCACGTGGTCGACGAGATCATGCAGAACCCCGATCAGGTGAAGCTCGGCGGCGAGCGCAAGGAAATCACCGCGTTCTTCTCAGATATCCGGGGGTTCACCGCCATGTCCGATAACATCTCACCTGAAGAGGTGGTGGGGATCCTCAACGAATACCTCCCCGAGATGACCCAGATCATCCACGAATATGGGGGGACGGTCGACAAGTACGAGGGCGATGCGATCGTCGCGTTCTTCGGCGCACCGATCGCCCACGAAGACGACCCGGGGCGGGCGGTCCGGTCCGCCCTCGAGATGCAACAACGGCTCATCGAACTGCGCAACCGATGGGGCGAACAGGGAAGGGCCGAGTTGAGGATTGGGGTCGGCCTCGCCACCGGACCGGCGGTGATCGGGAACGTCGGTTCCGAAGATCGGATGGATTATACCGCCATCGGCGATACCATGAACCTCGCCTCCCGGCTTGAAGGACTGAACAAGGATCTCAACTCTGAGATCTTGATCAGCGAATCGACCTACGAACAGGTCAAAGATATCGTCGAAGTCGTACGACATTCGAACGTTTCGATCAAGGGGAAGGGGGAGACGACCGTCTATCAGGTCGTCAGCCTTAAGGAGGCAACGGCAGAGGTTGAAGCCGAAGCCCCCGGAGAAGAGGTTCCCATTCAAGCGGAAGCGGAAGAATGAACACCAATGGAGATATAGAAGCCATAAAGAACTACGTCATAGAGTTTTTAGACAACGAACTGCCTAAAAACCTGTACTATCACGATAAGCAACATACGATTGATGTCTATACCAGCGCTAAACAGTACGCCCAACTGGAAAAGATCCCATCCCATGAAACGATGCTTCTGCTGGCCGCAGCATTGTTTCACGATACCGGATTTGTAAAACAGTATGACAACAATGAACCCATTGGCGCAGAAATTGCCAGAGAGACATTGTCACAGTACGATGGATATTCACAGCAGGACGTCGACACCATTGCGGGGATGATACTGGCGACTCAGATGCCACAGAACCCCCAGATCCACTTGCAACGAATCCTATGTGATGCGGATTTGGATTATTTGGGTCACGATGATTTTTTTGAAAAAGGCGCTCTATTGAGAAAAGAACACAAAATATGTAAGGGAATAGAATATAGTGATGAGGAATGGAACAAGTTACAGCTAAAGTTCTTGGAAGAACATCAGTATTTCACAAATTCAGCGAGAAAATTAAGGGATGAAGGCAAGTCAATCAACATCAAGAAATTGGAGCAACTGATCAGGATGTGATGAACGCCTCCTTACCCACACCCACAATCCCAACCACCGTCCTGTCGACCTGTTGATACATTTGTGAGCATCTTCTGCCTATTTCAGGGTATAATAGAACGGGCATGCCAGATATAGAAGTTTTAAAGAACTGTGTCATAGACTGGTTGGACAAAAGACTGCCTGAAGACCTACATTATCACGATAAGCAGCATACGATTGATGTCTATACCAGCGCTAAACAGTACGCCCAACTGGAAAAGATCCCATCCCATGAAACGATGCTTCTGCTGACGGCGGCGTTGTTTCACGATATCGGATATATAAGACAGTATGAGGATAATGAACCCATTGGCGCAAAAATTGCTAGCGTGACATTGTCACAATATAACGGATACTCGCAACAGGACATCGAGGCCATTACGAGGATCATACTGGCGACTCAAATGCCGCAAAACCCCCAGACCCACTTACAACGAATCCTATGTGATGCGGATTTGGATCATCTGGGTCGGGATGATTTCCTTGAAAAAGGCGATTTATTGAGAAAAGAATGGGAAATATCGAGAGGGATAAGATATGAAGGTGATGAATGGTACAAAATTCAGCTAGAATTCTTAAAAAACCATATTTTTTTCACCGAATCAGCTAGAAAATTAAGAGACACAGGAAAATTGAGCAACATCGAGAGGTTAGAGAAACTCATAGGGATGTACCCATCGCGCTCTCGCTAACCGGGGCACACGTCATTCGACGACAATCTTTGACAGGTCACCGATCGTGAAGAACAACGCCTCGACCTCGAGCAGGAACCCCAAACGATTCTCCCGGAGCACCCGGTCATCGGTCATCACCCGCACCGCATTGAAGTAGCGATCGATCGGCTCTTTGAGCCTGGTCAGGGCTTGAAGGATCGCATTGTAATCCCTATTGCTCTCCAGGTTGATGATCTCCCGCTTCACCTCTAAGAAGCGACGCCACAGCTCCAGCTCGGCCTCCTCTTCGAACAGCGCTGAATCATACCCCTCGATCTCATGATCTTCGGTGACATGACGCATCCGTGAGCAGGCGGCGACCAGTGCTTTGAACGCCTCCTGATCCTTCGACCGTTCCAGTGCTTTCGCCTTCCGGAACGTCCGCAAGAAATTCCCCGTCGGCGCGGCCGTCAGCGCCTTTCCTAGGTCGTCGTCGACCCGGTACTCCTGAACCAGGACCTGATAGACCCGATCCTGGAAGAACGCCTCAATCACCTCGATCTCGATCCCTGACTCATGCCCTTCCCTCAACCGGGCGAACTGTTCTTCGAGATCTCGAATCAAACGGTAGAAATCGAGGTCGAGGTTCCGTTCGATCGCGATGCGGATAACTCCGTCCGCCTTGTGGTTCAGGTCGAAGGGATCGCGTGATCCACTGAGGGAATCGACGAGAACGATCGAACCGACGATCGTATCGAGCTTGTCAGCGAGGCTGAGAGCGATCCCGATCTCGGTTTGGGGGATCGGATCGCCGGCGGCCCGGGGCAGATAATGCTCCCGTATCCCGTTGGCGACCCGTTCCGATTCCCCATCCAGCGAGGCATAGACGCTTCCCATCATCCCTTTCAGCCCGGGGAACTTCTTGACGATCTCGGTCATCAGGTCGGCCTTGCACAGGAACGCGGCCCGATCGACCTCCATCGTTGGGAAATCAAGCCGATGGGCGATCTCATGGGCGTACCTTCGGATCCGCCCCACCTTGTCCCAGATGGAGCCCAACCGCTCCTGATAGATCACCGCCTTCAGTTCCTCTGTCTTCTCCGCCAGGGTCGTCTCGCGGTCCTTCGCGAAGGAGAATTGGGAGTCGGCCAGCTGGGCCCGGAGGGCCTGTTCATAACCCCGCTTCACCGTCCCATCATCGACCTCCCCGTCCCGGAATCCGAGAAAGTAAGGCTTCATCCCCTGGTCGGAGACGAACGGAACGAACCGCTCTTCCTGGATCAACGTGGCGATCACCACTTCCTGAGGCAGCCTCAAGAAATGCTCGGGAAACTCCCCCGGGACGGGGGACGGATATTCGAAGCTGGCGACGAGTTCCTCGAGCAACGCTTCATCTTGGACGGGCCGTCCCCCGATCTCCTCGGCAGTCTGCTCCAGCGCTGCTTCGATAGTTGCCCGACGCGCCTTGGGGTCGAGGATCACCGCTGTTCCCAACCGATCGAAATAATCCGTCGGATCGCGAGCCTCGATCCACTCTGGTTCGCAGAACCGTCGGTTGCGGGTGGCCCGCCCGGCGCGCAGACTTCCCAGCTCGACCGGGACGACCTCGTCCCCAAACAGGCAGACGAGCCAGCGGATCGGCCGGATGAACTCCAGGTCGGATGCTTCCCAGCGCATCCGCTTCTCGGTGCGGATCGCCCGGACCAGCTCAGCCACGATCCCGGGCAGGGTTTCCTGGATGCGATCACCTGCGACGTCCTGGGCGGAGAGCACGAGCCGGCGCGGCGTATGAAGGACCTCGATCGCCGTCCAGCCGATCCCGGTTTCCCTCAACAGCCGTTCCGCGTCTGTCCTGAGCTGTGCTGCGATCCCGGCAAGCAGGCCGGAGGGGATCTCCTCCGTCCCGATCTCGACCAGCAATGCTCGGCCCGGGTCGTTCATCTTAGGTGGCGGGCTGGATCGAGAGCGACCTTCGGGTCACCCGGCTCCTCCAGATACCGCTTTGCACACCCCCGAGCCAACTTTCGGATCCGGCCGATGTACTTCTCTCGATCGGTGATGCTGATCGCCCCCCGTGCCGCTAAGATGTCAAGCAGATGGGTACATTTGAGGACGTGGTCGTATGCCGGATAGACCAGATCACATTCCAGGTTGGCCTGTGTCACCCGTTCGCTCACCTGGAACAGGCGCAATATATCGTCGACGACGGCCCGGTCGAGGTTGTACTCGGAGAACTCTCGCTCCTGAGCCCGGAACAGATCTTTGTAACGGTAGGTATCGTTCCAGTTCAGTTCGAAGATGTTCTCGACCTTCTGGACGAAGGTCGCGATCCGCTCGAGACCGTAATTGAGTGCGACCGAGATCGGGTCGAGGGCGATCCCGCCGACCTGCTGGAGGTAAGTGAACCGGGTGATCTCCATACCGTCCAGCCAAACCTCCCAACCCAACCCCCAGGCGTCCAGGGGCGGCGAATCCCAATCGTCCCCCACGAACCGTAAGTCATGGCGTTGCAGGTCAATTCCCAGGTGGGTCAGGCTCTCCAGGTAGAGCGTCTGAACCTCCTCGGGCGGCGGTTTGAGCAACACCTGACACTGGTGGTGAAGCCTGAGCCGGGTCGGGTGCTCCCCATAGCGGCTGTCGGTCGGCCGCCGACTGAGCGCCAGGTAACTGACCCGCCAGGGTCGCTCCCCCAAGGCTCCGAAGAAGGTGGCCGGGGGGAAGGTCCCGACGCCGATCTCAACATCATAGGGGACCAGCGACAGACACCCCTGGTCCATCCAGAACTCGTGGAGTTTGAGAACGATCTCTTGGAAGTTCACCAGCTGTTCGGGGGCCCGAGCGCGTTCACCCTTTGTCCCGTAGGATTTAGGACTCCGTTCCTCAAGACTTTTTAGCGATCTCGGCCAACGAGTCGAACGTCTTTGCGTCCCGCACGGCGATCTCCGCCAGCATCTTGCGGTTGAGCTCGATCCCCTCGGCCTTCAGATCGCCGATGAATCGGGAGTAAGACAGGCCACGCTGACGGCTCGCCGCCCCGATGCGGATGATCCACATCCGTCTGAATTCCCGCTTCCTTCGCCGACGATCGATGTAGGCGTTCCTGAGCGCCTTCATCACCGACTGTTTAGCAATCCGATGGGCCGTTCCTCGACGGCCTTTGAACCCCTTTGCCAGCTTCAGGATCTTCTTCCTACGCTCCTTGCGTCGCTTTCCCCCTTTGACCCTCGGCACATCCGCTCACCCTCTCTATATACCCCCAGCTTCTAACTGGAGATCATACGCTTAAGCATCCTCTCGTCCGCCTTAGCGATCGCCTTGAACCGTCTCGCCTGCCGTTTGTATTGGGAGCGTTTCTTCCTCAGCTTGTGATGATAGTGCGATTTTCTGTGGCGTATCTTCCCGTGTTTGTTCGTCTTCAAGCGTTTGCTCACTGCCCTATGGGTTTTGGCCTTGGGCATCGTTATCTCCCTCTCTCCTCTCTCTGGATCACTGGGTCTTAGAGCTGTTAGTTCTCCGACACGAGCAGCATCTGGAGGGTTCGACCGCGCCGTTGTGGACTCTGAATCACTTTGGCGATGTCCTGGGTCTCCTCGACGATCCGGTTCAGAAGGTCCTGTCCTCGATCCATATGGACGATCTCCCGTCCCCGGAAGATCACCGTGATCCGCACCCTGTGCTGATCTTCCAGGAATCGACGGATGTGACGCAGTTTGGTGTTGAAGTCATGATCGCTGATCTTGGTGGTGAACCGCATCTCCTTGAGCCGGCTCTGCTTCTTCCTTTGCCTCTTCCTGCGCTTTTCCTGCTCGTATTTGTACTTCCCGTAGTCGAGGATCTTGACGACCACTGGGTCGGCTTGGGGGGCAACCTCGACGAGATCGAGGCCCCGGCGCTTTGCCTTCTCTAATGCATCGACCACCGGCATCACACCCAGCTGTCTTCCTTTCTCATCGATGACTCGGACCTCACTCACCCTGATCTGCTCGTTGATCCGTGCTTGTCGGTCGATCTGCGTCTCCCTCCTTATTAATTAAAGCGCGTTTAACATACCATATCGCGCGGTTCCCTGTCAAGACTGACGCTGGAACTGGAACTCGAACTCATAGTCACCGATGCACACGATCTCCCCGGGACGGATCCCGAGGCGTTGTAACTCAGCGACCACACCCAGTGCCTCCAACCGTTCGTAGAGATACGCCAGGGCATCCTCGGTGTCGAGAAACAGCCGTCGGCCCAACCGTTCCGCCTCTCCACCTTCCACCACGAACGCCTCGCCATCGAAGCGAACCTGGGATGCCATAGACTCCGGCTCCTCCTCCTCCTCGATTCGATACACCTTGCGCTTCGCCGCCATCCGCTCCGTTCGCGCCCGGGCCCGGAGCGACCGAACCCTCTGATAGGCGTCACGGATCAACCGATCGATCCCGGCGCCGGTCGCCACCGAGATGGGATGGAGCTCGATCCCTGTCGCCGCGAACCGGGAGACGGCCGCCTCGACCATCTCCGGTTCCAGAAGGTCGATCTTGTTCCCGACGACGATCTGTGGCTTCTCAGCCAGTGTCGGATTGAAGGCCCGGAGTTCCTCGTTAATCACGAAGTAGTCGTCCAGCGGATCGTGACCTTCTCCCCCCGAGACGTCGATCATATGGAGCACCAGGCTCGTCCGCTCGATGTGTTTTAAGAACCGATCTCCCAACCCTTTCCCTTCATGGGCACCTTCGATCAGCCCTGGGATATCGACGGCCACGAACTCATCGAACTCGCCCACCCGAACGACGCCGAGATGTGGCTCTAAGGTGGTGAACGGGTAATCGGCGATCTTCGGCCGTTGGGCCGAGATACGGGCGATGAGGCTCGACTTGCCGACGTTCGGCTGGCCAACGATCCCGACATCCGCGAGCAACTTCAATTCCAACCTGAGCCAGCGCGCCTCCCCGGCCTCCCCCCGTTCCCGAATCCGCGGAGCCCGGCGCCTCGACCTCGAACTCTTGAATCGGCGATTCCCCCGCCCCCCTCGGCCTCCCGTGGCGATCACACGCGCCACACCCGGTTCGGTCAGTTCAGCGAGCACCTCTCCGGTGTACGGATCGGTGACGACCGTCCCCACGGGCACCATCACCCTGCGATCCGCCCCACCCCGGCCGGTCTTCCCCTTTGAGCCGCCGGGTCCCCCGTTTTCCGCACGGAAATGGATTTGATGGCGAAAGTTGAGCAGGGTGTTCAGACTTCCGGTTGCCTCAAAGATCACGTCCCCACCCGATCCTCCATCCCCGCCGCTCGCTATCCTCCGCGTGCCGCGACCTCTCGGCAATCGATCGAAGCTGATCAGCCCATCGCCGCCGTCCCCGGCCT
The DNA here is from genome assembly GCA_046758705.1 of Bipolaricaulia bacterium. Lineage (GTDB taxonomy): Bacteria > Bipolaricaulota > Bipolaricaulia > JBHIAT01 > JBHIAT01 > JBHIAT01. The sequence continues at coordinate 12,047 of JBHIAT010000029.1, read as the reverse complement.
TGACGTGGATCTTGACTTCGTCAATGAACATAGGAAACGATCAAGCGATGTACATGGGGGATGATAGGGAGGAAGATGAGGATAGAGGTGTTCATCTCGCGACGCGGTTCAATCCTCTGGGACGATGTTGACGTAGCGACCTTCGAACTGGACGTAACCGGCCGCCTTGGCAAACAGGGTATGATCCTTCCCCAGGCCGACGTTGGCCCCCGGCTTGAACCGGGTGCCTCGCTGTCGGATGATGATATAACCGGGGAGCACCCATTCCCCACCGAATGACTTAACCCCCAGGCGCTTGGATGCGCTGTCCCTGCCGTTACGGGTGCTGCCGCCGCTCGTCTTGTGCGCGAACAGTTGCAGATCAAACCTTGCCCGCCACATCGCTGGTGACCTCCTCCAACTTGAGATGATCCGGGTGCTGTTCCTGGATCGCCTTCAATCCCAGAAGCATCGTCTCCAAGATGGCATCGATCTCGCGGTCCATATAGATCTCATCCCGATCGACCCGACATCTCAGCCATCCCTCCTTCTGCTTCACCTTGGGCTCGGTCCGTAAGTACACCTCGAGGCCCAGCACTGCCGTCTGCAGCAAGGATGAAACACCGGCACAGACGATATCCTGCCCCACCTCGGCGTAGTTTGCATGACCACTGCTCTCGAACTCCCGGATCTTGCGTTTCTCGTCCCGGGAGATTTTTATTTCGACCATCGTATCCTCCCGGTTTGGATCTTCTCGATCGACACCCGTATATAAGGTTGGCGATGGCCCCGCTTCCGGCGGTATCGCTTCTTCCGCTTGTACTTGAAGATGATGACCTTTTTACCCAACCCGTTTTCTACGATCTGTCCGATGACCTTGGCCCCGGAGATGTAGGGTCTTCCGATCTTCCGCTTCTCGTCATCGGCGATCAACAGGACGCGATCAAATTCGATCGCCTCTCCGACCTGTCGGTCGGCGATCTTTTCGGTCACCAGAAAGTCTCCTTCCTGAACCCGATATTGTTTGCCCCCTGTCTCGATGATCGCATACATACCAATAGCTCCATGGTTAATTGTAGCGAAGCCCCCAGCAAAATTCAAGGATCGAACAGACAGGACGTTGGGCGGCCACGTGGCTCACTTTGCCCTACTGCACCCGGGTTCCCACCGGCACGTCCTCGTCGGGGACAACCAGGGAGACACGATCCCCAACTGCGGCCAAGACCATACACTCCGAACGGACTCCGTGGATGGTCGCCGGCGCCAGGTTGGCCACCACTACCACCTTCTGCCCGTCGATCGCCTCCCGACTGTAATGCGCCTTTAACCCACCGACGCTCGTCATCTCCACCCCGCCGACGTCGATGGTGAGCTTGTAGAGTCGGTCCGCCCCGTCAATCTCCTCTACGCGGACGATCTTCCCGACCCTGAGATCGAGCGTCTGAAACTGCGCCATCGACACCTGCCCCGGTTGCGTTCCCTCCATTCCTGACCCCTCCCTTTGCTGCTTACTTTGCTGTCCAGCTTTCATCTCGTCATACCGGCGCTTGAGTGCCTCGATATCGACCTTCTCCAGAAGCACCCGAACCTCCCCGAGACGCTCCCCCGCCGCCGGCACTGAAACCTCCTCAAGGCGAAGCCGGGACGACTCGAAGCTGAGGATCTCAAAGATCGATTCGCAGAACGAGGGAACGAACGGATAGAGCAAAATCGCGATCGCCTTGACCAGATGGGTGGCGGTGGCAACGATCTCAGGGGCGTTTTCCGGGTCCTCCCACGGCTGCTCCCGCTGGAAGTAGGCGTTTCCGGTGACCGCGAGCGTTGCGATCGCCCGCAACGCCGGGGCGAGTTCCCCACCCTCGATCGTCCGGGTCACCTCGGTGCGAACGCGCTCGATCTCCTGTGCGATCTCAGGGGCGGTCTCGGCCTCGGGCACGACCCCGGAAAAGCGGTTACGCACGAATGTCAGCACCCGGTTGACAAAGTTGCTGATGTTGTCGATCAACACCCCGTTGACCGCCCGCCCGAGCGCCTCCCAGGAGAAGTCGACATCCTTGCGCTCAGGCCGCGCGTAGAGCAGGTAGAAGCGCCAGTAGACGGGATCCAAGAGCTCCAGCGCCTCGTCACAGTACAGGCCGATTCCTCGACTCTTCGAGAACTTGCTGCCGCCCACCCAGTTCAGGTACTCGGTCGCCGCGACCTGATCGGGAAGATGATACCCTTGCTTGGAGGCGAGCAGCTGGCCCGGGAAGATGATCGTGTGGAACGGGACGTTGTCCTTCGCCTGCGTGTAGACCTGCTTCACCTCATCCCTGAACCAGTAAGCTTTCCAACCGTCCGGATCGTCCGTCCTTTCGAAGTGCTCGATCGTCGCCGACACATACCCGAGGGCCGCCTCCGCCCAAACGTAGATCACCTTCCCCTCCGCCCCCGAGAACGGGGCCGGGATCCCCCAGCGGATGTCTCGGGTCACCGCCCGTGGCTCCACCCCGTCGCGGAGCATGCTCTCGGTGAACCGCTTGACGTTACCCCGCCAGTCCCGAGACGCCACATAGGCCTTGAGTTGAGGCTCCAGCTTCTTGAGATCCAGATACCAGTGCACCGTCGACCTGAAGACGATCTCCTGCTCGCCGCAGAACGCACAGCGTGGCTCGATCAACTCCTCGGGCTCGAGAAGCGTGCCACAGACTTCACATTGGTTCCCCCGGGCCCCCGCGTAACCGCAGTGGGGACAGGTTCCCTCGATGAACCGATCGGCCAGGAACCGTCGGTCAATTTCACAGTAGGCACGTTCTTCCTCCCGGGTGAAGATATAACCGTTCTCGTCCATTTGGCGATAGATTTCCTGGACGAACCGATAATGGATCGGCGATTCGGTCGTGGTGTAGTTGTCGAAATCGATGCCGAACCGCTCGATGATGGAGACGATCCGCTTGTGATTGCGCTTGGCCAGTGTCTCCGGCGTGATGCCCTGGCGCTCAGCCTCGTACTCGATGCGCGTCCCGTGAGCATCTGAGCCGCTGACATACAACACCTCATCGCCCCGCAACGCGTAATAGCGTTTGAACACATCCCCCGACAGCAGCGAGCTCATCAGGTTCCCCAGGTGAGGCATCCCCTGGATGTAAGGCCAGGCGCTACAGATCAGGACTTTCATCGTTAACCTCAACCTCCAACGACCCGAATCACGATGCGGTGGGATATTATAGCAACGTCGTTTCGGATCATCAAATAGAGCGGTGGTTCCCGTTGCAATCTATGCCATCCGCGTAATACTATAATATAAACTGCGAGGGCATACTTGTGAATATGACAATCGAAACTGAGGCGCTGACTTATCATGCTGAGGAGCCAGCGGGGAAGATCCGGGTCGAGCCGACGAAGCCGAGCGTCACCCAACATGACCTATCGCTGGCTTACACCCCCGGGGTCGCCGCCCCGTGCCGTGAGATCGTCAAAGATCCCGAGGTGGCGTTTCGCTACACCAACAAGGGGAATCTGGTGGCGGTGGTCAGCAACGGGACGGCCGTACTCGGCCTAGGGAAGATCGGTCCGCTGGCCGGCAAGCCGGTGATGGAAGGGAAGGCGGTTCTGTTCAAACGGTTCGCCGACATCGACGTCTTCGACCTGGAGCTCGAGGTCGAGGATCCGGATACGTTCATCCGTACCGTCAAGCGGCTCGAGCCAACCTTCGGCGGCATTAACTTGGAGGACATCAAGGCCCCCGAATGTTTCTATATCGAGGAACAGCTGCGCCGGGAGATGGACATCCCCATCTTCCATGACGATCAGCATGGCACGGCGATCATCTCCGGGGCGGCGCTGCTCAACGCGCTGGAGCTGGTCGAAAAGGAGATCGACCAAATCAGAATCGTCTTCAACGGGGCAGGGGCGGCGGCGATCGCCACCGCCCGGTTCTACCTGACGCTCGGGGCCCGGAAACAGAATATCGTGATGTGTGATCAGGTCGGGGTCATCCATCAGGGTCGCCAGGACTTAAATCCCTACAAAGCGCAATTTGCCATCGAAACCAACCTGCGAACCCCCGAAGAGGCAATCCAAGGGGCCGACGTGTTCATCGGGCTTTCGGTCGGCGGGGTCCTCTCCCCAGAGATGGTTCGCTCGATGGCCGATCGGCCGATCATCTTTGCGATGGCCAACCCCGACCCCGAGATCAGCTACGAGGACGCCAAGGCGGCGAGACGTGACGCGATCATCGCCACCGGCCGCTCCGACTACCCCAACCAGGTCAACAACGTCCTCGGTTTCCCGTTTATCTTTCGCGGGGCGCTCGATGTGCGGGCCACCGAGATCAACGAAGCGATGAAAGTTGCCGCAGCACATTCGCTGGCCGCACTGGCCCAAGAGAATGTTCCCGATGCGGTCGTCAAGGCGTATGGGGGTGAGCCGATTCAGTTCGGACCTGACTATCTGATCCCCAAGCCGCTCGATTCCCGGATACTCCTCTGGGAGGCACCGGCGGTCGCAAACGCGGCGATCGAATCCGGGGTCGCCCACCGGGAACTTGATCTGGAAATTTATCGGGAGCGGCTGGAGGCGCGACTCGGCAAATCGAGAGAGATGATGCGTATTATCATCAACAAGGCGAAGACACGACCGAAGCGGATCGTCTTCACCGAAGGAGGCCATCCGAAGATGATCCGGGCCGCTCACCAACTGGGAGAGGAGCGCATTGGCACACCGATCCTGCTCGGTGATCCGGACGCGATCCGGGCGAAAGCCGAGGAACTTCAGATCGACCTGAAGACCGAGATCATCGATCCAACCAAAGAACATCCACGGGAACGGTACGCCGAGCGGCTGTACCAGCTGAGGCGGCGCAAGGGCGTGACGCGTAGCGAGGCCTGGGAGTTGATCACCAATCACACCTACGCTGCCGCGATCATGGTCGAACAGGGTGACGCCGACGGGATGATCTCTGGACTGACCTACCATTACCCCGAGGCGCTCCGGCCGCTGCTCCAGGTGATCAGGACCCAGTCGGACTATACGATCGCCTGCGGGGTCTACATGATCACCATCAAGAACCAGGTGCTGTTCTTCGCCGATGCCACCATCAATATCGAGCCATCGGCCGAGCAACTCGCTGAGATTGCCATCCTCACCAGTGAGCTCGCCCGGCGGTTCAACGTCGAACCGCGGGTGGCCATGCTGTCGTTCTCCAACTTCGGCAGCGTCCGCCATCTGAGGACGGAAAAGGTCAGACGGGCGGTCGAGATCGTCAAGGCGCGCCGGCCTGATTTAGCGATCGACGGGGAGATGCAGGTAGACACGGCGGTCGTCCCCGAGATTTTGAATCACACCTACCCGTTCAACGAGCTGAAGGAGGCGGCCAATGTGCTGATCTTCCCAGACCTGGAATCGGGAAACATCGGTTACAAGCTGTTACAGCGGCTTGGGAACGCTGAGGTCGTCGGCCCGATCCTCGCCGGTTTGAAGAAACCGGCCTACGTGCTTCAGATGGGTGATGAGGTGAAAGACATCGTAAACCTGGCGTCGATCGCCGTCGTCGAGGCTCAGGAACAGGAAGCTTAGGTTGACAAGCCGGATGATCCCTGCTAATATCAATATGGAGATTCCAGAATGCCTTTCAGTTTTATTGAAGCGGAAAGGGGGTGTTAGTCTGCGTGAGTCGTCGCGATGGCAATATAATTACCCAAAAAGGGCAGATTGTCGCTGAAATCACGAGCTTTACCTACAAAGTAAAGCTTAGCAACGGGCACGAAGTCCTTTGTTACCCCTCAGGGAGGATGAGACGGTACCACATCAGAATCCTCCCCGGGGATACGGTCACGGTGGAACTCTCTCCTCACGATCTGTCACGAGGGCGAATCGTCTACCGGAATTGAAGGAGGCTGGAGAACCGTTCCTTCAGTTCGTTGCTCTTCTATCTCTATCTGGGAACCACCTGGAGTTCTTTCTTTTCAGCGCCGGTGAGGATCTCGTAGCCGTTCTCGGTTACGACGACCAGATCTTCGATACGGATCCCACCCCAGTCGGGCAAGTAGATGCCGGGCTCAACGGTGACGACCATCCCCGGTTCCAGGAGGTCGTCGCTCTGTGAACCGAGCCGTGGGGCTTCGTGGATCTCGAGCCCTACCCCGTGGCCTAGGCCGTGGCCGAAATTTTCTTGGTAACCCGCTGCCTTAATGATCCGGCGGGCAGCCTGATCGACCGCCTCTGCCCGGACGCCGGCCCGGATCTCGGCGATCGCCGCCTGGTTTGCCTGAAGCACGATCTCGTAGATCTGTTGTTGTCTTTCCGATCTTTCTCCGATCGCTACCACTCGGGTCAGGTCGGCACAATACCCCCCAGATCGGGCGCCGAAATCGAGCAGCAGCAGATCTCCTTCCCCAATCCTGCGATTTGACGGGACCACATGAGGATAGGCGCCCCGCTCTCCCGCAGCGGCGATGATCGGGAACGCGAGCCTGTCCGCTCCCTGTTCGCGCAGGAAGAACTCCAGCTTGAACGCGAGCTCCCGCTCGGTCATCCCTGGCGAGACCGTCTCCAGGACATATTCGAACCCCCGATCGGTCAGTGCGACCGCCGCACCGATCCGGTCGAGTTCCTCATCGTCCTTGACCTGGCGCAACCCCTCCACCTGATCCTCGATTGGGACCAGTTCGACGGAACCGGCGGCGTCAGAGATCCTCTGGTAATTGGCGTAGCTGGTTCGCTTCGAGCCGATCCCAACCTGGTTCAACCCCATCTCCTCTAACCGTGCCCCGAGTTGCTCGATCCGGTTCGTATCGACCTCGGTGATCTCGAAATCGGGATGCTCGCGTCGGGCCCGCTCCAGGTAGCGCGAGTCGGTCATCAACACCTGCTGAGACGAACTGACGATCAGAATTCCGGTGGTGCCGAAGAATCCGGTGAGGTAACCGAGGTTAGCCCTATCCGAACCCTCGAAGTTGTAGACGACGAACCCGTCGAGGTTCTGCTCCACCAAACGTTTGCGGAGCCCCTCGATCCTCACCTCATGATGAGACATGGGGGCAGACATGAATGCCTATCCCTCCTCACCAGATTTTACATGCCATCGCCCAACCGCTTGATAAAGATGTCGGCGTTCCTGTGACGGAACGATTGGAACACGATCATCCGCCCGTCGGGTGACCAGGCAGGATGGTAATCCTCCGCCGGATCTTCCGTCACCCGCTCCAGGTAGTTGCCGATCGGATCGATGACCCAGATATCGAAGTTGCTCGGGCTGGCGCGGTTCGCTGAGATCGCCAGCCACCGGCCGTCAGGGGACCAACTGGGATCGAACTCCGAGATCTCGAAGGTATCGGTGATGTTGACTTGATCCCCCCCACCGAGATCGAGTATCCAGATATCGAAGTTCCCCGATCGGTCTGAGACATAGGCGATCTGATTCCGGTTCGACCAGCTGGGAGAGAGGTCACGCGCTGGGGAATGGGTGAGCCAGCGCGGGTTCCCCCCATCGCTGTCCATCGCCCAGATGTCCCAGACGCCGCTCCGGTTGGAGGCGAACGCGATCCGCTGCCCATCCGGCGACCAGGTTGGCTGAATCTCATCGGCACCGTAACCGGTCAACCGCGTCGTCTCCCCGGTGCTCACGTCCCTCACCCAGATATCCCAGCTCCCGTCCTTGGAGGCTTGGAACGCCACCTCCCCCCCATCCGGGGAGTAGACAGGGAAGAACTCCGTCCCGGGGAAGGTATGGCTCGTCTGTGACAGTTGGGCGATATCGAAGGTGAGCAGGTTGCGATTGGCATCAAACCGTTCGGAAATGATCATCAACCGCTGGCCATCAGGGGAGAAGGTCGGCTGCTCATCCCAGGCGTCCACGAAGGTGAGTTGGTAAAGCGGTGCGTTCACCCCCCGATTCAGGGCGATCAACGTCAGATGGGAGAACAACCGATTCTCGACCTCAGCCACGAACATCTCCCGCTCCTTGCGGACGCTCAACTCCAGGGCGTTGCGCTCCACACTCATCAGGTAACGAAGCCCGATCCGCGCGGTGAACAGCTCTGCCTCCGACCCGCCACGGTCTACCCCCACCTCGATCTCCACCTCGACATCGGCCTGACGGGGATCGTCAACCAACTCCAGGTAGCCCAATTCACGAGCCATTGCGGCGAGATGATCCCCCAGGTCCTCCATCAGGGGCAACAACGGGGCCGAAAGTCCCTCCAGATCCGCCGACATCGTCTCGATAGGAAAGGCGATCAGCGACACCCGCACCGAGAACGTAAGTCGATCCGGCCCTTGTGCAGCAGCGTGCTGAAACAGGAATACCGCGAACAGGAGTGCGCTGACCACCATACACTTCAAACCCGGGATCTTATGCCAAGTCATGTTTAAGTATTCTATCCCTTTCGACCGAGATTTGTCAAAGTGGCTCTCCACCGCTATAATCGGGACGTCATGTCGGATAGACTCGATAGACTGAAGGCGGAGGTTGAGGAGATCCGACGGTCGAGCCGAGACGCTCTGGCCGATCTGGACAGCCTCGAGGCAGCCGAGGCGGTACGAATACGATTTCTGGGGAAAAACGGGCAGATCACCCGGCTGGTCGACCGGCTGACGGAGTTCAACGGGGCGGAGCGCGCCGAGGCCGGTCGGCTGATCAACACGTTGAAACACGACGTAAACCAGGAGCTTGATGCCAGGCGTGAGGCCCTGGTGTACCGGGAGCGCGATCTCCGGCTCAGCCAGGAGACGGTCGATGTGACCCGTTCTGGTCGGCCGTGGGAGGTCGGCCACCTCCATCTAATCACCCAGACGTTGCGGGAGATCTACGCGATCTTCTCCAAGCTGGGGTTCCAAGTGGTCGAAACCCCGGAGGTGGAGACGGACGAATATAACTTCCAGTTGCTGAACTTCCCCCCTGACCATCCGGCCCGGGAGATGCAGGCCTCGTTCTACACGACCAACCCGGCTGTACTGCTGCGCACCCACACCTCGCCCGGACAGATCCGGACCATGCGCCAGCATGCGCCCGAACCGATTCGGGTCATCCTTCCCGGGAAATGTTACCGCTACGAGCAGGTCACCGCCCGGTCCGAGATGATGTTCTATCAGGTAGAAGGTCTGGCCGTGGGAAAACATATCACCATGGCCGACCTCAAAGGGGTGTTGATCGAGTTCGCCCGTCAGATGTTCGGTGAGAAGCGTCAGGTCCGGTTCCGGTGCAGCTACTTCCCGTTCACCGAACCGAGCGCCGAGGTCGATATGGACTGTATTATCTGCGGGGGAACCGGTTGCCGTGTCTGTAAATATGCCGGTTGGGTCGAGATATTGGGGGCCGGGATGGTCCACCCCAAGGTGCTCGAAAACGGGGGTTACGACCCCGATGAATACAGCGGTTTCGCCTTTGGTATGGGACCCGATCGCATCGCCATGTTGAAGTATAACATTAACGATATCCGGCTGTTCTACGGTAATGACCTGCGCTTCTTAGGTCAGTTCTAACCGGTTACCTATTAACATGCGCGTTCCACTCAGTTGGCTAACCGAGTATGTCGATGTCACCCTTCCGGTTGCAGAGCTTGCCCATCGACTGACGATGGCGGGGATCGAGGTGGCCGCAGTCGAACACATCGGTCGACACCCAGAGACCGGGAAGGAGAACGCAACCGAGCTTACCTGGGATGGGGTCTATGTGGGAAAGATTGTCGAGGTTAACCCCCATCCCAACGCCGACCGGCTCGTCGTCGCCACTGTCGATTACGGAGACGGACGACGGGCGGTCAGTGTCACCGGCGCCCCCAACGTCCGGATCGGAGAGGTGGGAAACAAGGTCCCGGTCGCCGAGGTCGGGGCGACGCTCGTCGATCCATACGCCGACCGTTTCCAAACCTTCACCGTAGCGGCGGCTCGGATCCGAGGGGTGGACTCCAAGGTCGTCATCCCCTCCGAGAAGGAACTGGGCCTGTCGGACGATCACACCGGTATCCTGATCCTCGACGACGACATACCGGTCGGGGCACCGCTGTCACAGGTGACCGGTGATGTGGTCTTGGAATTTGACTTGACCCCGAACTTGGCTCGATGCCTGTCAGTGATCGGGGTGGCCCGGGAGGTGGCCACGTTGACCGGCGAGCGGCTCAAGCTCGAAGATCCGAACTGGGTCACCGGTGAAGACTCGATTTCAGGCCAGGCTGCGATCGAGATCGCCGATCCGGATCTTTGCTCGCGTTACACCGCTAGCCTGATCCGTGGGATTCAGGTCCAACCCTCGCCGTTTTGGATGCGTCGCCGCTTACTGGCGGCAGGGATGCGCCCGATCAACAACATCGTCGACATCACCAACTACTGTATGCTCGAGTGGGGTCAACCGCTGCACGCCTTCGACTACGATCGCCTTCGAGCCAAACCAGGAGAGTCACATCCGACGATCATCGTCCGTCGGGCCAAGCCGGATGAGCGGCTGACGACGCTGGACGGCGTCGAGCGACGGTTCATCGAGGCAGACCTGTTCATCACCGACGGCGGCGGTCCGATCGCGATCGCCGGAGTGATGGGCGGTCTGGAAACCGAGGTGACCGAGGCGACCGAGAACGTCCTGCTCGAGTCGGCCAACTTCGAATATATCAGCAACCGACGCACCGCAAACCGGCTCAAGATCTCGAGCGAGGCCTCGGACCGATTCGGCAAAGGGATGCCGGCCGAACTGACGATCCCGGCGCTCGTTCGGGCGAGCGGGTTGATGCGCCAGCTCGCCAGCGGCACCATCGCCGACGGCATCATCGACGTCTATCCGGTCAAACAGCCGCTCAGGCAGATCGAACTCGACCCGGGCGAAGTGGAGCGCATTCTGGGAATGAAGGTTTCCCCGGAGCGTATCATCACGGTGTTGAAATCGCTGGAGTTTCAGTGCGAATCAGAACCGGATCGTGATGTTATCCAAGTGACGGTCCCCGACCACCGTCTCGACGTGGAGATCCCCGCCGATCTGATCGAGGAGGTTGCTCGGGTGATCGGCTATGACCAGATTCCGACGACGCTGATGTATGACACCTTGCCGCCTCAGCGTCGCAATCGGGCATTGGAGGGCGAGGAGTGGGTTCGGGATCTCCTGACCGGGATCGGGTTGATGGAGGTCATCAGCTACTCTCTCACTTACCCGGAGGGTGTCGCCCGCTTCGATCCTGTGATGGCGAACGAAGCACATATCGCATTGGCCAATCCGCTCACCCAAGAACGCTCCCATCTGCGCAGGACGCTCATCGTCAGTCTGATTGAGACGGTCAAGTCGAACCTCCGCTTTGGTGATCGGGTGGCGATCTTCGAGATCGGGCGTGTCTATCTGCCGGTCGCCGGCGAGCTGCTGCCCGAGGAACCGCGTCGGTTGGGGATCGCTCTGTCCGGTCCCCGGTCCCCTCGCCGCTCATGGTCGGAGGACGGGTCAAGGGAGATGGATTTCTTTGATCTGAAAGGGGTGGTCGATACCCTGCTCGATCGGCTCGGGTTGCAAGATACCCGATATCGGTTCGCCTCAACCACAACCAACCACCGCGGTTTCCATCCCGGCCGATCGGCCGAGCTTGAGATCGATGGGAAGCGAATCGGGATCTTGGGAGAACTCCATCCCGAGGTCGCCGAGCGTTTCGATCTGCCTGAAGTGCGGATCTGTGTTGGCGAATTCGACCTGGATGCGCTCCTCGATCGGACGGAGCGCGACCATCCCTACCAGCCCATCTCCCGCTATCCTGCTGTGATCCAGGATCTGGCCGTCATCGTCGACGAGACGATCCCTGCCCGTCAGGTCTATGACCTCATCCGGGAGGCCGGCGGCGAACTGGTGACCCAGGCGGTCCTGTTCGACGTCTATCGGGGTGAGCAGATTCCGGAGGGGAAGGTGAGCCTCGCCTACACGCTCACCTATCAAACAACAGATCGCACCCTGACCGATGATGAAGTCCAACAGGTGCACGAGCGAATCCGACGTCACCTGGAGCAGGAACTGGGTGCCAAGCTGCGCGCTTAGCGCTCATGGGTTGATGATCGCTGCCTAAAGCCTTCTGAAGGCGAGTGTGGCGTTTTGACCGCCGAAGCCGAAGCCGTTGGACAGCGCC
>JBHIAT010000028.1:0-27999 GCA_046758705.1 Bipolaricaulia bacterium | reverse complement strand
ACGGCTCCTCCCCGGAAGTGAACTGGAGGGGTTTCCGCCGCGTAAAACCTTATGAGGCGTGACTCGCGGGTGACTCTATCGTTGATCGATCCCGATAACCCTTACCGCCGTCTTGAGGTTCGCGGGCGGATTGCGAAGATCACCGAGGAAGGGGCGGACGCTCACATCGATAGTTTGGCGAAGAAGTATGTAGGCACCGAGCGCTTCACCGGCCGTCCTGGCGAGATCCGGATCCTCTACAAGATCGAGCCGGAACATGTGACATATATGGGGTAACCCCATAGGGTCCGCTACAGATCCGGTTCCACTTCACTCATCGGCTCCCGGCATCAGCGGCACAACCCCATAACGGCGGGGAACTCAGCGGCGCTGCTAATCTATTCTCAATGGATTCTCGGGCTGAGGCGGCGTCCGCTGCAGTGACTTGTTAGGCATCCGGTCGAAATCCTCTGGTTCAACATCTGGCACCTTAGCAAGGACGCGTTCAAATTTCTCCCGACTGCCACGTTGGGCTCGTTCCTCCAAGTAGTCCGCTGTCATCAGCGCCGCCATTTTCTCCGCCACTGCAGAAGCGATCAGTTGGTTGATCGAGATCCCCTCGCTCTTAGCGAGCTCACGAAGCTGCTTGTGAAGAGAATTCGGTAGTCTGACACTCAGGGTGCTCATCGTGCTCCTCCTATCTCATCCAAGAACTCTGCTGGGGTCAGCACGCGAAGGCCGAAGCTCTCAGCATTTGCGAAATCTCGTCGGTTGTATGTGATAATCGCTTCGCAGCCTGCAGCAACCGCCAGCTCCAGAACCATGTCGTCCTCCGGGTCACGGAGATATGGCCGCCAAAGGAAGAAAATCTCCTGGCGTATGGCGACAGAACACAAGTAGTCGAGAAGATCTCCGACATCGGACTCCTTTAGCCAAGACTCTTCGACCTGTCGTAGTAACGCATCCTCGTACTCCAGAACTAGTGGGACCGAGAGCGCGATATCGAATCGCCCTGTCCCAACCAGAGACAACAACGCGAAAGCAGCCCCTCGTCGTGACCGAAGCCCGGCGACGAGGACGCTTGTGTCAAGAACGACCTTCGTTTCTGCCACCGATATGGTATTATATGCGATACCACCAATTCACGCAACCCCCAATGATCTTCTTGTGATCTCAGCCTAACTATTAATTATGTGGACATCTTCCCATCTAATTCCCCGTCAAGCGTTTTAGACAGACATCCTTCCATCTAAACCTCTGATTAACGTCTTAGACAGCTACTTTTCCGTCTAAACCCCCGATCAGGTGTATTAGACGGATATTCCTTCCGCCTAATACACTTGCCACAACTGAGTAAATCACCTCCGAGTCGCAATATACACTCATATATCCCATGAAGTCAATCAATGAATAGACGCCCCAAGAAACTTCTTGATCAGGTTCGGGAGGCTATACGGCTCAAGCACTATTCTATTCGCACCGAATTTGTAGATATAGGAACAGTCTGAGCCAATTTCACTTCACTCATCGGTTCCCGGCACCAGCGACACGACCCCCTCGGCCCGGGCGAAGTGTTTGGTATCGAACGTGTAAGCTTGGGAGAGTCCCTGCTGGGTCATCCAATAGGCGTTATATGCATCGATATAGTCCACGTTCTTGTCCACATAAAGCAGGATGGCTTGACCGATGAGTTCGGCATTCTCCACCTGGAGTCCCGGAGTATTCAAGATGGCCAGCACCTTGGCTTTGATCTCCTCGCGGGACAACTCGTAGTATGATTCCAGCGTCCAGACGATCTCCGCCAGCACTAACACACTGGTCTGCAACACGACTTTCCCCTCGGCCGCCCGCTGCAGCAGGCGCACCACAGCCTCGGCTTGGGTAGGGACATCGTTGGTGAGGAAGCGCAGGAAGACATTCGTATCGACAAAGTACTTACTCATGGGCGGTCTTTCGGGCGATCCGGCGTTTGACCTGTTGGCGGACCTTGTCAAACTCTTCAGGCTGCTGACGGGCCTTGACACTGCCTCGTAGATCCAAGAGGGTCTCCTTGAGACCTTGCAGCATCACCTCCCCGTCCTTGATAAGGAAGAGCACACGATCCCCGGGCCGTAGGCCCAGATAGTCTCTGATCTTCTTGGGAACTGTCGTCTGACCTTTGGACGTCAGTTTACTCCCGATCATCGCTATCTCCTTACTTTTTCATAATAGTATTACTATAGCAAGTATAGCTTACTTCCCAGACATCGTCAAGCCTATGACCAAGATTCCGATGGGCGGAGGTCCCCCCGATTTGATGTAGCCATACAGTCCTACAGATCAACCACACATCCGACCCGGTACTCCCCATCGGTTCGCTCGAATTTGAGACCGTGGTAGGTTGCCGCCTTCACTTCGGTGCGAAGCTCGTGTCTCTCAGGATCCGGGGGCTCTCCACGGGCCTTCCCGGTGAGCTCGAATCCCGTGTTGGTCTCGCGGATCGCGACCTCGAAGTCGGAGAAGACGAGCCCGTGGATATCTTTGGCCAGGATCAGCTCATTCAGCCAGGCGACGAACAGTTCCTCGATATCATCCGCACGGCAGGAGATCTCGACCGTCTTCCTGGGGGTCATCTGTTCGATATCGACCATCAGATTGAAGGTTGCTTTGGCACCTTCGACAAACGCCTCCTCGGGCGTCGCACCGATGCCGATTACCCACGCATCGGCCTCGTGATCGATGTATTCGAATGGCATGCTGCCGATCCCGTTTCTGCGCCTATTCCCCGAATGCCAATCGGAAAACGGGCTGATAGATGGGCCCCTCCCGCGTGAGCGTACTCTCCATGAGCGCCAGTTCGTCGACACGGATCGGATAGCTCGTATCGAGTTCGAATCTCTGGATCGCCCGAGCGAGCGCCTCGACCTTCCAACGGCTCCGCTCCTTCACCCGACCCAGCGTGATATGGAAATGATAGCGGTTCCGGTCCCGCTCGAACCCCAGAACCTCGAGTTGTGCTTCCAAAGCGTCGTGTAACTGCAGGATCTCTTGTGGGGTGGTCTCGCTTCCGACCCACAGGACCCGCGGTCGATCGGGGTTGGGGAACACGCCGAGTCGATCGATGACCATCTCGGATGGAGCGATGCCAATGAGCGCCTGCTGCACTGCCTCTCTAAGCTCCTCGACCCGCCCTGCCTCTACCTCGCCGAGGAACTTGACGGTGGCATGTAAGTTCTCCTGGTGCACCCAGTTGACTCGGGCAGCGGTTCGCTCCCGCAGGGTCTTGGATATCTTGTCGAGCCTCTTTCGGGTCTGATCGTCGAGTTCAATACAGAAGAACAACCGCACTTCTGGTCACCTCGCCCTTGGATTAACGGTAGATCTCCACCCGGTCCTCTCCGAACAGATCCTCACAATAATGACAGCGTAGCTCCAGCGGTGCTTCGCACTCCACGATGAAGAACGACTCGATCGCCTCGTGGTTGGTGATGCAGTTGCGGTTCGGGCATTTGGCGATCCCGATGAGCTCATGGGGAAGGGTCACCTTGCGCTTCTCGATCACCTCAAATCCTTGGATGATGTTGATGGTCGCATTCGGTGAGATGATGGCGATTTTGTTCATCTCTTGCTTGTCTAGGATCTGGTTCTCCACCTTGACGATATCCTTGCTCTGATGCCGCAGGCTCTGGACATTCATCGCCACGATCACGGTGCTGGGGAAATCCCGGTCGATTCCTAAGATGTTCAACACCTGGGGGGCCAGTCCCGGCCTGATGTGGTCGATCACCGTGCCGTGCTCGATCTTGGTGACCTTAAGTTCCTCCGGCATCTACTTCCGTTTCCCTCCCTCATGTCCTCCGAAGGATGAGCGATAAAAGTGCCATCCGAACGGGGATTCCGCTTTGGACCTGATCGAAGTACTTGGCCTGGGGCAGCCGGTCAACCGCGACATCGATCTCGTCGACTCGGGGCAACGGATGCATGACGATCGCCCTGTCACTCAGGTCGGCGAGCCGCTCCCGATCTAACACGTAACTCCCCTTCACCTTCTCGTACTCCTCGATATCCGGGAATCGTTCCTTCTGAATGCGGGTCATGTAGATCACGTCTAGGTCCCCCAGGTCAAGCGCTTCGGTCTCCCGGTGTATGATTCCGCTCTGATCCAGCTGTTTCAGGATATGATCGGGTGTCCGAAGGTTCTCCGGCGAGATGAGCCGCAGTTGGATGTCACGAAACGGGGTCAGGGCGATGGCGAGTGAATGAACCGTCCGTCCATACTTCAGGTCACCGATCATCCCGATCTGTAGTCCATCGATCCGCTCATGATGTTGCTCGATGGTGAACAGATCGAGCAGCGTCTGGGTTGGATGCTGATTGGCACCGTCACCGGCGTTGATCACCGGGATTTCGACCAAATCAGCGGCCAGGCGGGCACTCCCCTCCAGAGGATGTCGAATGACGATGACGTCGGCGTAGCGCTCTACGGTTCGGACGGTGTCTCGAAATGATTCACCCTTCGCTTGGCTGCTTCCTTCGGGTTGTGAGAAGCCGATCACCTCGCCACCGAGCCGGCTCATCGCACTGGCGAACGATAGACGGGTACGGGTACTTGGCTCAAAGAACAGCGAGGCCATCACTCGGCCGCGCAATGCATCCGGGTCCGAACGGATCACCCGGGCTTGTTCCAGGACGGTCTCGATATCCTCCCTTGAGAAGTCCCGAATCGAGATGATATCCCGGCCCTTCCAGCTTCGAGCGTTCATGTCGATAGCTCGTCCGGATGAATTATAAGGAAAGCGGGCGGGACGGTGCAAACGATCGCGATCCGGATTACAGGTCGGGGAGCTCGGCGATGCTCTCCAGGATGTAGGTCGGCTGGATCTTGGCCCGTTCGATCTCCGCGCGTTTGGAGATGCCAGTGAGGACGAGGGCCGAGTCCAGGCCGAGGTTCCTGGCCCCCTGGATATCGGTTTCCAGGCGATCCCCGACCATCAGGCACCGTCCGCGGTCCTCGTCCTCAACCCCGACGGCCGCCAGCGCCGCCCGCATCATCTCCTCGGACGGCTTCCCGACGACGATCTCCGGTTCAAACCCCATCCCCCGGAACGCACCGACAATGCATCCCGCGCCCGGGACCAACCCGGTCTCGGTCGGGAAGGTCGCGTCTGTATTGGTGGCCACGAACCGCGCGCCGCCGAGCACCGCTTGGAGCCCTCGGTTCAGCTTCTCGTAATTCAGTTGGCGATCCAGCCCGACGATCAGAAAGTCGGCCGTCTCCGGCGTCATGATCTGGTGGCCGGCTTGCTCCAGCTCCTCGTTGAGTCCGGCCTCTCCGATCACGTGCACCTTTGCCGTTCCATGGGCCCTGCGGATGTAGTGGGCGGCGACGTAAGCGCTGTTGATGATCTCCTGGGTAGCAGCTGGGATCCCGGCTGCCGTCAGCCGCTTGGCGTGCTGGTGCCGCGATCGGGTCGCGTTGTTGGTGAGAAACACGATCCGTCTTCCCAGTGCTCGCAACCGGGCGATCGCCTGTGGTGCCCCATCGATGGCTCGATCCCCCTGGAGCACGACACCATCTATATCAATGATATAAATGGTGTAATCTGCGCCCAACCGGCTGCGATCGTTATGTTCCATATCCGATTATCCTGCAGTTCGCAACGTCCGCCACAACTCCCGCAGGCCCGGGCGCCTCCCATAGAGCAGCAAATAAGTGCGGAAGATCCGGGCCGAAAGGAACAGGGTCCCAACGCTTGACACGGCCAGCAAAACGGTACCACCAAAGATGTCTAGCCAGGGGAGAGATGTTGCAGACAACCGCAACATGACCGTCACCGGGGCAGTGAACGGGATCAGGGTGAGAACTCGGGCCAGGGCTCCGTTGGGTTCGTCGATGATGAACGTCACAAACCACAGGGGAATGACGGCGATAAGCGAGACGAATCCACTAATCTGAGACCCTTCCTGGGTCGACGTCGCTATGGCCCCTATGCTTGCCAGGATCGTCGCGAAGAACAGATAGCCCAGCACGAAGAAGACAACCCCCAAGCCGAGCATCGCTGGGTCGATGGCCATATCACCTGGAAGCGGAAGAATAGACCCTGCGACGGAAACCAGAAACAACGCTGAAATCAGCCACACCAGGATCTGGAGCAGGCCGGCGGTACCCAGGCCCAGGATCTTCCCCGCCATCAGTGTGGCAGGGGAGACCGAAGAGAGGAGGATCTCGATGGTGCGGGACTGCTTTTCCTCGGCCACACTCTGGACCATGAACCCCGAGGAGAATAAGATGGACATCAACAACAACAGACTGAAGACGTAGGGGATGATGAACCGGGAGAACCGATCCCGTTCCTCGGGAGCGATCTCCCCTTCGGAGGTCAGCCGGACCGTTTCGATGAGGACCGGCTGTTGGACTCTGGCCGCGATCTCCGGCGTCACCTCGTCAATCACCAGGGCCTGGATCAGCAGGGTGCGAAGGATAGCCAGAGCACCTTCATCCTCATCGTCGAAGATACTGGTCTCCGATGTCCGGTATTGCTGGACGATGCCCGTCTCTACATAGTTGGTCGGGATCGCAAAGTAGATCTCGATCTCATCATTGAGGAGAGCGGCCTGAGCTTTTTCCTGGCTAGGGAAGGGGCGCAGAGGGATCTCAGCCGGGAGTTCGGCGGGGAGACGACCCCACTGGTCTACATACCCGTGAAGCTCTGGCTCACCATCGCCGGGGGAGACAAGACGGACGATCAAGATCAGGAGGAGCGCCAGGATGGGAAAGGCGACCGTCATGATCAGAAACAGGCGTCGCCGGAGGATCGATCGTAGCTCGAAGAGCAGGACGGTGATGGTCTTACTCACGTGCTGGCTTCCCCTCGCTGACCACCCGTAGGAAGACCTCGTTTAAACTGGGACTGGAGAGCTGAAACAGCGACAGGGTCCCGCCGAGACAGAGTATCTTCTGGAGAGCCTCCTCGGGAGAGATATCGTCGGCCAGGAAGGCTTCCCAGTACAGGCCCCGGTCCTCCCACCGGACCACCTCGCTTACCTCATCCCGCGGGCCGTCCCAGACGATGAACAGCGAGTTATTCCGGTAGCGTTGCTTCACCTCGGTCACCGGGCCATAGAGGACGGTTTGACCCCGGTTGATCATCAACACCTGGTCGCACAGCTCTTCCACAGCGTTCATCTGGTGAGTGGACAGGATGACCGCTGCGTCCCGGGCCTGAAGGTCTGCCACCAACTCCTTGAGTCGTTGGGTGTTCACCGGATCCAGACCCGCAAACGGCTCGTCCAGAATGACCAGATCGGGCTGATGGATGACCGTCACCCCAAATTGAATCAGCTGGCTCATCCCGCGGCTCAGCTCGGAGATCTTCTTGTGGGCGTGTTCCGCCATGACGAGCTGCTCCAAGACCTCCGCGGCCCGGCGGCGGGCCTCCTGGGCGGAGAGGCCTTTCAACTGGCTCAGATAGACCAGCACCTCCTCGGTGCGGGCTTGGCGGTAGAGACCCCGTTCCTCAGGCAGATATCCGATGCGATGCCGGGCCTCGGCGTCCAAAGGGCAGCCGAACAGTGACACCTCTCCTGTATCAGGCTGGAGGATATGAAGTAGCATACGAATGGTGGTTGTCTTGCCGGCCCCATTCGGCCCGATGAGGCCAAAGATCTCTCCAGCTTGGACTGAGAAAGAGAGGTCCTCGACCACACGCGTTCCGTTGAACGTCTTAGACAAGTGCTCAACCCGAAGTGCCTCAGTCATGCGAGTAGACTACACACTTCCCCTTTCCGGGCATAGTTACTGAGATTGTTCCCACCAGTACAAATACATGTTAAGTGTCCATTCGTCAAGAGCTGTCGACCAGCGAGGGCAACGACCGCAGGCCTCTATCCTGAGAACAACTTGAAATAGCTTGCTCTGAGAAGTAATCTGGCATTGGAGTTAACGTTATGCCGTTTCAACCATGGATCTGGATCTTGCTCCCGCTCATCGGAGCGGTGATCGGCTATATAACCAACTGGGTGGCCATCCGGATGCTGTTTCGGCCGCTAACCGAGAAGCGGATCTTCGGCGTGAGGGTGCCGTTCACCCCGGGAGTCATTCCCAGACAACGGGCTCGGATTATCGATAACATCGGCACAACCGTCTCCGATCATCTGGTTACTCAGGAGACGGTTGCAGCACGAATCGAGCGTGAGTCGGTGCGGGAGCGGATCGGGACGATCATCGGAGATTCAGTCTCGACTTGGTTGAACCGGGACCTGGGGAGCATCCGCTCGCTCATCCCCGAGACGATCTCGGACGGGTGGGAGGAGATCATCGTCAGGGTTCAGGATCGGTTGGAGACCTGGATCCATGAGTTGCTGGTGAGTGACGAGATCACGGGATTGATCCAGGAGGTGGTCGACCGGAGGTTCAAAGCGTTGTTGGAGAGCCGAGCCGATGCACTTCTCTCCGAAGAGGCGTTGGAGAGGTTGCCCGCCCATGCGGGGGAGTTCCTGGAGACATTGCTCGGGAATGATCGAGTTGAGCACAAGCTCAGAGAGTTTCTCGACGAACGGATTGTATCACTGAGAAGCGCTGATGGGAAACTCGGGGATTACCTCCCCGAGTCGCTCACCGGGCTGTTGGAATCGAAGCTTGAGGTATGGTTCCCTGAAATCGTCGATCGACTCGTCGAGACGGTAGAAACGGAGGCGGTGAAGGACCGGATCAAGCTTTACCTCTACGAGGTGATGGACCGGCTGTTCCAGGAGAGCTTCAATGAGAACTCGTTCTGGGGTCAGTTCAAGTTCGGCATGATGGAAGCGTTCGTCATCACCGCCGAGGAGCTGAGGGCGCAGATCGACCGCGGTGTAGAGGAAGGCGTTCCCCATCTGGCAAACGCGCTCAGGGAGAAGCAGATACAGCGGAAGATCTATCGCGCGATCGTCGATGCGTTCCACTCGTTGTTGGACTGGAATGTCGGTGAGCTATTCGATGATGTCGCCGACGGAACGGTGGACGATCTCAAGGAGCGGGCGCTGAGCGCTATGTTAAAGGCCGCCCGGAGTCGCCGACTGATTGAGGGAGCAGAGGGTGCGATCACGAACTGGATCGCGGACCATCGGGATCGGCCTATCGGAGAGTGGCTCCCTGAGTCGGTCGATCAGATGGTCCGGGAGCGCGCGACCGCTCTGCTGATCTCGTCGTTGCAAGACCAAGAGACGGCGAACTCGATCGCTGAATCCCTTAAGGCGCCAATCGACCGATGGCTCGATCGTCCGATCGGTCGACTCGCAGACCGGATACCGGAGCGGTATGTGATCGAGGGGCGGGAGCTGGCGGCGGCCAAGACGATCGAACTGCTCAAGGCCGAAGTGCCAGGCATCCTGGAGGCCATCGATATCAAGGGATTGGTGGTGGAGAACCTGCAGCAGTTCTCCACCAAAGAGATCGAGGCGTTGGTGCTCGACGTCACCGGGAATCAGCTCCGGGCGATCACCTGGTTCGGGGCGCTTCTCGGCCTTCTGATCGGGTTGATCCAGGTGGGGATCTTGTTAGCATCCCGTTGATAGAGAAGATGAGTGAGTGATCCGTAGCCGGACCTCTTTACTTCCCCTTGATCTTCTTGAGCACCCGGGTGGCTATCTCGCGCACGTCCTCGTCCTCATCCTGCAACACCTTGTCCAGGTCGGGAACTACGGCGGGACCGATACTCTCCAGCGCAGAGGCAGCTGCCTCACGCACCTTGTCATCCTCATCCCGCAGCGCGTTAACGAGGGTGGGAGCTACGGCTTGGGCGTCAGGGCCAGTCAACCCCAGCACCCGGGCGGCTGTCCGGCGTACGAGCGGGTCCTCATCATGCAGCGCCTCGTCCAAGGCAGGGACCGCAGCAGGGCCGATCTTCCCCAGCGCTCCGGCAGTTATCCGACGCATCTTTTCATCCTCATCCCGCAGCAATTCGATCAAGTTGGGAACTGCAGCTCGGGCAGCAGGGCCAATCATCCCCAGCGTCTCGGCAGCTTGCAGGCGCACGAAGGAGATCGTATCCTGCAGCGTTTCAATCAAGGCAGGGACCGCGGCTCGGGCATCAGGACCGATCATCCCCAACGCCTCAGCAGCCCGCAGGCGTACTTGAAAGACCGCATCCCGCAACGCTTCGGTCAAGACGGGGGCTGCATCTCCGGCATCAGGGCCGATCTTCCCCAGCGCCCCGGCGGCTGCCTCGCGTCCCTTTGCATCCGCAGTCCGCAACACCTCGATCAAGGCGGGGACTGCATCTCCGGCATCAGGGTTGATCGTCTCCAAGGTCTCGGTGGCTTGCTGGTGCATGCCCTCGTCCTCATCCTGAGGTATCTCGGCCATGGGGGAGACCGCATCCTGGGCCTGAGCGTCAGGGGCAATCTTCTCCAGGGCGTCGGCGGCTGCCTGTTGCACGAGATCGTCCTCATCCTGAGGTGTCTCGGCCATGGGGGAGGTTGCATCCTGGGCTTGGGTGTCAGGGGCGATCTTCTCCAGGGCGTCGGCGGCTGCCTGTTGCACGAGATCGTCCTCCTCCTGAAGTATCTCGGTCATGGGAGAGGCTGCGTCCTGGGCCTGGGCGTCAGGGGCGATCTCCTTTAGGGCCTCGGCGGCTGCCTGTTGCATGAGGTCATCCTCCTCCTGAAGTGTCTCGGTCATAGGGGAGACCGCATCCTGGGCCTGAGCGTCAGGGGCGATCTTCTCCAGGGCGTCGGCGGCTGCCTGTTGCACGAAGTCATCCTCATCCTGAAATATCTCGGTCATGGGGGAAACCGCGTCCTGGGCCTGGGCGTCAGGGGCGATCTCCTTTAGGGCGTCGGCGGCTGTCTGTTGCACGAAGTCATCCTCATCCTGAAGTGTCTCGGTCATGGGGGAAACCGCGTCCTGAGCCTGAGCGTCAGGAGCGATCGTTTCTAGCATCTCGGCGGCTGCCTGGCGCGCGTCCTCGTACTCCTCCTGAAGTATCTCGGTCATGGGAGAGGCTGCGTCCTGGGCCTGAGCGTCAAGGCCGATCTCCCCTGGTGCCTTGGCCATCTCCTCGATTCCGTCGAGTTCCTCACTGAACCCCCGGCTCACGGCCCCCAATTGCTCCGACTGTTCATCAACAAATTCCACATCAGTTAGTGTAATAGCGAATGGTTCACTCTGGATCTGACTGATCACACCCCTAAAGATGGTGAGCACACCTCTCTCCTGCTCCAGTGCTTGCTCAAGCCGGTCCATCGGCAGTTTGAGATGGAGGTATGCGTTGCGATCGGTGGGTAACGGTTGAATGTCGATTCGGATTCCCCCGTCCACTTCATGCGCATCCAAGACTTGTCCCCACCATTGAATCTGTTGCCCTTTAAGCTCCTCGATCCATTTTCTGGACCACTGTTCGAACTGGAGAGAGGTCAATTTCTGCCCCTGCTCCCGGTATTCCTGGTACAAATTGAAAAACGATAGTCGAATGGTTCCATCCTCTTTCTGCATCTTAGTCTCTCCCTCTCCTCCCCGTCAGGGTTAAGCTTAAGCGTGGGACAGAAGCTTATTCATTATCCACGCTCTATCTATAATTATACCTGTATTGTGGTGCTCTAGAATTTGTGGCTTGGATAAGACTGGAAATGGGAAGGGGCTCAAGGTCCCAACAGTTCCTGGGGCAGATCGCCCCGCAGGGCGACGGGTGGATCCCGAGTGAGATCGATGACCACCGAGCTCTCGTTCGTCATCGGCTCGTCGGTCACCACAATCATGTCGACCTCATCCGAGAACCGAGCGGCGATCTCGT
Source organism: Bipolaricaulia bacterium (assembly GCA_046758705.1). Lineage (GTDB taxonomy): Bacteria > Bipolaricaulota > Bipolaricaulia > JBHIAT01 > JBHIAT01 > JBHIAT01. Next base: position 16,270 of record JBHIAT010000028.1, on the reverse strand, counting down.
CGATCTCAGTGAGCGGTGGCTCCCCGGAGCGGTTGACGCTCGTCCCAAACAGCGGAAATTCCAACCTCTCGGCGATCGCTCTGAAACCGGCGCTGTCCGGCACCCGGATCCCCACCTTCCCGTCGCTCACGAACGCATCGGGGACCGCATCTGACGCAGACAACACCACCGTGTAACGGCCGGGAAGCAGCTTGTTGAGATACCCTGTTTGCCTGGAGGTCAGCCCCTGACAGTAGCGATGAACGTCTTCCACATCGGCGAGATGGAGCGAGAACGGTTTCCCGGACGGGCGGCCCTTGATGCGATGCACCCGGGCGACGATCTCTGGGTTCAGGGCATTCCCGCCGATCCCGTAGATGGTGTCGGTGGGGAAGATCGCTACACCGCCATCTCTGAGTAACCGAGCGATCTGGTCCAACGATGCACCATTCAGGCGCAGCTCAATAATTTGGGCAGCCATACTCTACTCCATGTTAAGCCTTGCTTTAGCACGCTATTAGGCAGTGTACATCGCAATTCATTTATATCATAAGGCCACAGCTGATAATACCATAAGGTCTCAAGTCGTGATTTAAACACACTGTGATAGATTTTGTGGTTGCATAATATATACACAGCGTGTATAATCATTCCATAAGCAAGTGGAAGTCGCTCTTGAAAGGAGCAAAAGCCATGGAATCGATCAACTTGATTGTAAAAGAGATTATCGAAAGCTACAAGTACAATCGGAAATCGTTAGCAAAAGAGCTGGGGGTATCTTCCTCTACCGTGAGTCGTTGGATTAAAGGAAACAGCAAACCTAGGCCCATGATTGAGGGAAGGCTCAGAGAGATCTACAAAGGCCTTCAGTATGATCCTCAGTTCGTAAAGGAACCTGCTTTGGATTGGCCACTGATAGTGAACGAGTCGGATATTCGGGAAGCTATTGATGCAATCCTCCGGGAGCTTCGTGAGATCTTGCATCGAAGAGGGCGCTTATCATCAAGAAATGAAGCACTCGACGAGCTATGCAAGCTTCTTTTCGCGCATGTTATGTCTATTTTGGATGTTAATAAAGGCATATCTAGAGGAGATGTCCTTGGTAAGCGCAAAAAAGCTTTGGAAGCTGCTTCGGCTTTGAAAAAATTTGTGAGTGCTGTTTACGCTAGGTACCTGCCCTCCTCTCTTCCTCACGAAATGGAACTAACTGACTTCGAACTTAGGATCAACCCTCGGGAGAACTCTCTAGCCATCGAGATAATCAAGTGCTTCGAGCAACTTACCGCTAAGAAAGTCAAGGATATTGGCGGCATTGGGGGTGTTGATATACTCAATGATGTTTTCGGGAAATTCTTAGCAGATTCTTTCATCGACGAAAAGCAACTGGGACAATACTTAACTCCTACAGAAGTTGTAAGATTTATGGTGCGACTTGCGATTCAGGATATGTCAGAATCTGAATTAGCTACATTGTGTGATCCTGATGAATGTTCTAAGTTCGGGTTAATCCTAGATCCTTCCTGCGGGGTGGGTTCCTTCTTCACCGAAATGCTAAAAACTCTTCATGGTGAAGTTGTAAAGAAATACAGTGCGGATAGTGCTCACAGATGGATGGAGAACATGGTCACGAATGTTATTGTTGGGATTGATAAGAGTGACAGAATGATCAGGCTTGCATTAACTAGCATGGCAATGTTTGGCCTACCTGCCACAAATCTCCATCTCGCCAATTCCCTGGCTCGCTTCGGACCTGATTCGAACTTAACCGCATCATTTAAAGGAAAAGTGAGATTGATACTGACCAATCCGCCATTTGGTGCAGAGTTTAAAGGCAAGGATCTCTCGAAATACAAGATTGCAACTACTTGGTCACACCGGCCACCCGCAAAGGTAGACTCTGAATTATTATTCGTGGAGAGATATTTGGACTGGCTACTCCCAGGTGGGCAATTTCTCGCGATTGTACCGGATAGTATCCTGACTAACAAAGGGCTCTACGAGGATCTGAGAAGGAATCTTGCTGACAAGGTTGAGATCCGTAGTGTTATCTCCCTTCCTACCGTAACGTTCGGTGCTGCTGGGACAAACACCAAAACATCAGTGCTTCATGTTCGTAAAAGGAAATCTGAAAATTCAAAAAAAACTTCGACGTTCTTCGCAATTTGTCACGACATTGGATACAATATTACTACGAAGGAGGCACATAGGACTAAAATTACTAGTGGTGAAGGTGATTTGCCCAAAATACTTGAGGAATTCCTAGATCCCAACCCCAGCTTGACCTATGGGCGTCAGGCAACCTATGTTGAGGAATCAGGGCGATGGGATGCTAACTACCATGCATCACTTCCACTAGAAGTCGAGCAAAGACTCAGTAATCCTTCCGCTTTGGATATCTTCATATCGGATGTTGCCGAACTATCGACAGATAGAACGGATCCAAGAAGATGGGGAACGGGGACTTTTCAATACATCGAAATCTCGGACATCGATCCTCAGACATGCATGGTGAGGACGAAGACTATCAAATGTTCCGAAGCACCGAGTCGGGCCCGAAAACTTGTGCGAGCAGGCGATGTGCTGTTTTCGACTGTGCGACCCGAGAGACGAACGGTTGGTGTAGTCCAAGAAGATCATTCGGTATGTACGACTGGCTTAGCCGTCCTTCGACCACGAGAGATTGATTCACTCACTCTAGCGTACCTGCTGAAAACAGATTTCGTTGTAGCGCAAGTTCTCCGCAACAATGTAGGTATTGCATATCCTGCTATAGATGAATCATGTTTGCTTGACATTCTTCTACCCATCCGACGGCAGGATTTGGCTTTAATGAAAACACATGCCGAAGCTATCTTGACTTTAGAAAAAAAATTACAAGCTATGCGGGAAGATTTCTCGAAAGAGATTAGGAAAGTAATTCATAATTGGATAGAGCAAAACCCTAGTCCAGATCCCAAACCTCATCGATCGAGTCAAACCAAGTTCCATCGCCGATCTCACAAAGGGGATTCTGATGTACATGGTCAGGGTATTTTGAAGCTCGGGGAAGACCATAAGGTTTGACATCCTTTGGTACTGACCTTGCAAATGCAAAATCCCGAATGTTACCTGTGCGCAAGAAAAGGCTAACGGCGAAGATGTCTTGCGTGTCAAACTTGCAACTGCTTGTCGGGTATCCTTTTGTCTTGCTGTGTATGAGTCGCGCGTACTTCGTATTTGTACCCCAAAGGGATTTGACTTCCACCCTTTTGATTACACCACCTCGCTCAAACTCAAAGTCGTAGTGATAATAAGTACCCAAGTGTCGTGCAACATCCTCGGGCATGCGTCTAACCTCATAGCCTTTTTCAGAGACTATTCTGGAGAGAGAGTACTCAACAAAGCCACTCAACACCTTTGCTGCTGCGCCATATTGGTCTATTTCAAGGTAATCCTCATTTGAGAGTTCAGCTAATGCCTCCTCAAGGTTTGTCTTAGTTCCGCCAGTGTATACTTCACCACTTGCGATGCCCTTCTCATGGTCAACATCTATGATCCGGCCCTTGGCAATTTCCTTCCACGCCCCGCCATTAACGTACTGCTTCGGTACAAACTTGCCTGTTCGACCACGCTGCATAAGCTCCTGCCAACTCTCGCGTATCAGAATCGAGAAGGAGGCTCTGTAATGGCTCTGTCCTGGGAGTTTGATGATGTTTTTATCAAGGTTATGTATAGGGATTAAAATAGGGCAAAGTACTCTTCCAAGAGCTTGAGGATCAATGCCCCCATATCGCTTCGCGATTCTTTCAAATAGGTCCTTATAATCTATCTGCATAAATCGAAACCTCTTTCACAGCTTATAATCAAATCAAACTGGGCATTCCAGCACATGGGCCCGGCTAACTCGTTTATAATATAACCGAAATGACCATGTAAATAACCAAATGCAGTAAGTTCAGGATAAATTCTCCATGATGTGCAGATCAAATCATGTCGGTGTATCCGTACAAGTCATTGATGCTGAGATACCTGCGATTTCACCTATCTCGTTCAGCCCATGGAAGATCGTTTTAGCAAAAGCAAACTTTCGAAATCCTTGAGAGTGGTTCACGGTAGGTACTTCTTGGCGACCTTGGCCACGTAGGTAAAGTGTGGGTTCACGAATTGAGTGCAACGGGCCTCCAAGACCTGCCCCAGGTACAAGTAGGCCTCGCCTCGGGCAAAGCCGTACTCCTCCTCCAGCCAGAGGATCATCGCTTCCAGGGCGATGCGGAAGGCGTCCTCTGCCGGGCGAGTCATGCCCACCGTCATGATATGCGTTTCGGTTTCGATACGCGGCGTGATCATCGAGGTCGGCCGTTCTGCCAGTCCGCAGCGTACTCTTACCCGGCCCCCGGTCTCGATACCTCCTGCGCCGCAGATTTCACCGTCTCCCTGCCTGGTATGCATATCGCCGATGTGAAGCAGCGCCCCAGGAACATTGACTTTCAGATGGACCGAGGCACCGGTCGTGATCTCCTGGATGTCGAAGTTCCCGCCCCAATCGCCGGCCCAACCGTTGTGCCAGCGCGTGCGCTCCGGCGCCACCCCCACGAAGCCCAGCATGGGCTCTACGGGAAGTCGGACCTGGTCGCTCCAGTGGATCAGGTTGTTCCGTATCTCGACGACCCTGTGATGGGCACCGATTCCACTTCCTCCAAGCCAGGCCGGCATGGCCGCCGTACTGCCCGCGAATTGGGTGAAGCCGACCGGGTCAACGTCTATCTCACCGATGTGAACGATGAGTACCTGCCCCGGCTGGGCATCTTCGATGTAAATGCAGCCGCTGGAGGGGTTGCCGCCGCGAAGTTTTTCTCTCAACTCCTTCTCGTTTGGATGGCCGTCCAGCCACGGGCCGCGGTTCATCTGCGTCTCGACCTCGAACTCCTCCCCGGGCTTGACCCACAGGGTGGGCGAATTATCGGGGCCGGTCTCGAAGTATAGGACCTCTTTGGTTGCGCGTTGCATGACCGTCCTCCTTTCGATCAGCACCAGCCTCCCGCCCAATTTATCAATTTTCTTGTGGAGACTGCAAAATAGTTGTCATGTTGGACTTTCCCTCCATGGAGCGCTAACCTCTCATTAGGTGAGATATGATATGAGTGTCCTGTCTGGCAAGGTGATCGTCGCGGGGATCTGTGGCGGGATCGCTGCTTACAAAGCTGCCGGTGTGGTGAGCCAACTTCAGCAAGCGGGAGCTGAGGTGCGCGTGATCATGACGCGTGCGGCTTGCGAGTTCGTCACCCCCCTCACATTTGAATCCTTGTCACGCCACCGTGTCTCGACCGATCTGTTTCGCGATGAACCGTTGGCTCACGTGAAGCTGGCCCATCAGGCAGATTTGGTGGTGGTCATGCCCGCCACATACAATCTCATTGGAAAGGTGGCCTACGGGATTGCGGATGACCATCTCACCACCACGATCGCTGCCACGCGCGCACCCGTCCTGTTCGTGCCGGCAATGGAATCCCAGATGTACGAAAACCTTCTGTTGCAAGAGAACAAGCGCAGACTTGAAGCGTTTGGTTATCATTTTTTGGAACCGGAGGTGGGACATCTGGCCAGTGGGCGGAGCGGCATAGGCCGGTTTCCGGCTCAAAAGAAGATCATTCAATCGATTGAGGAGATCTTGACGGAGCGTTTGCTCCTTGAGAGGTGGAAGGTGGTGGTGACGGCCGGGCCGACGCGTGAGCGGATCGATCCGATGCGTTGTGTTACCAACCGCTCTTCAGGCAAGATGGGGTATGCTTTGGCGGAAGCCGCCCGGGATCTGGGGGCCGCGTCGGTCTGTCTCATCAGCGGGCCGACACAACTTCCGCCCCCGGCGGGCGTGGAACAGATCCGGATCGAGAGCGCCGAGGAGATGCGTGATGTCGTTCTGGAGAAGGCGAAAGCATGCGATGTCGTGATTATGGCCGCGGCGGTGGCAGACTGGCAACCCAAGAACCCGTCTAAAGAGAAGCCGAGCAAGCTCACCCAAGACGAGATGACCCTCGTCTTAGATAGGACTCCAGACATCTTGAAGACGTTGGGGGAGAAGCTGAAGCGGAGGAAGAAACGGCCGTTATTGGTCGGCTTTGCCGGAGAGACGGGGGATCTTGTGGAGAAGGCTCGAGCGAAACTTGAGGAGAAAGGGCTCGACTTGGTCATCGCCAATGACATCACGCGAGACGATGCCGGTCCGGAAAGTGACACGAACATCGCCACGCTCATCTACAAAGACGGTCGCAGCGAGCCGCTCCCCAAGATGAGCAAATACGAGCTCGCTCGAGAGATCCTGAGGCGGATTGCAGAACTCGACAATACTACTATATCGTGACACGCAAGGATAGACCCCAAATTACGGGTCCGGTAAGTGAGATAAGCGACGCAGACGCGGCCACGCTCTACCATTCTTTCGACGCTCAAGGGGGGAGTTACACCGTGTCAGGCTGGACCATAACCTGGCGACCCGAGGTCGCGAGAGACCCGCGAGAACAGGGGCGCGAGATATCCATCGGGTTCACATGCTAACTACTCGGTTGCCATAGTTCCTCGGGATATCCGTCGATTGGCGAGTGATTCCAAGACGACAGAGTTTGAGCCACTTGACGCAAGCTCTGATCTTGTTGATAAAATAAGATGTCCAAGCATACGACCTGAATGGTGGAAGTTGAGATAAAGTTGGAATAGGGAGCGACCGTCTTTTCCCCTCAAAGCATTAGAGCAACACCGCTTCGGGAAGGAGGATACGCATGAAAATCTTCATCTGTTGGTCTGGACAAAGGAGCCGGGCGATGGCTGAAGCCTTGCGTGATTGGATTCCAAACGTTCTCCAATTCGTGGAACCCTGGATGTCAGATGTTGACATAGAAAAGGGTGCTCGGTGGGGTGAAAACCTCGGCCCTCAATTGGAGGGGACCCAAGTCGGCATAATCTGTCTGACCCCTGAAAATCTGGAGGCCCCTCAGATTCTCTTTGAGACTGGTGCATTATCCCAAACGTTGAGGAGGGCTTTCGTTTATCTTTACCTTCTCGAACTTGAACCAGCGGATATTAAAGGCCCGTTGGCACAATTTCAGATGACAAAAGCAAGCAAGGATGATACGCGAAAGCTTGTTCATACCATCAATCAAGCCCTTGGTGAGGATGCTCTTTCGAAAGCCCGAATAGATGAAGCGATCGGAATATGGTGGCCTAAATTGAAGAGCCAATTGGAAAACCTACCAGACACTTCCCAGAAGACAAGACCTGAACGATCTGATAGAGAGATACTCGAAGAGATACTGGTTTTAGTTCGCGTTCTGGCTCGATCGAGCCAGAGAAGGCCCCGGCTCTTAAGGAAATTAGGAGAAAAGCATGAAGATATGGAGGCCGAAGAGAAGGAAGCTCCTTGGCAGGTCGTAGCGTTTTCGCCTTCTGGTAAAAGGTGGTTGTTTGATCCCATTACCAGAGATTTTATTAAGGTGGAAGAAGGGCCGTCTTCCGCGGGTGAGAGAAAAACGTTACTCAGGGAGTATCTGGAAAGATTGTCGGAGTCTAAGAAGGAGAGAAAAGATAAAGGTGACAAAGCATAGATGAAACTAGCAACTGTCTCTCGGGCTGCGGCCTGTTTGAGTGTAACAAGCACGGCAATGAACACGACCAAGGTCACCAGTCAACAGCAAACCAGCGTCTCTTCAATTACATCACTTGTTATGAAGGGGTCGCTTCACCCTTGACTTTCTTAAGCGCCCTAGCGGCTTCCAGTCGCCTGATCCATTTCTCATCCTGTAACACATTAATCAGATCGGGAACGGCGTATTGGGCATCAGGACCTATCAAACTAAGCCCAACAGCAGCATAAAAGCGTGTTCTCATATCCTCATCCTGTAGAGCTTCGATCAGAGTAGGAACTGCGTCCACACCGATTTTCCCCAGTATTGTAGTGACAGATTCTTTCACCATTTCGTCCTCATCTCGCAACGCGTTAGCCAGTATCGGAATCACAGCTTGGGGATCAGAGACAATCTGCTCTAATGTCTTCACAGCTGATCTGCGCGTACGTCTATCCTCACTTCCCAATGCCTCGTTCAGTTCATCCAGATTCACCTCAGGATATGCAACAAATGGACTTGTTAAGGTAACTAAGACCGTAAGTATCCAGGGAAGGATCTTCTTCCTCATCGAATGCCCTCCTCTTCAATAGTTAGCAAAGTGCGGGCTGAGGGCAGGAGGTCAAATTCAGATCTTGTATCACCAGCTCTTCAACTCAAACTCGTCCGGACCAAGTCCCGGAATCGTTTGAGCTGCTCCTTCATCTTGGGATGCTTCAACTTTTCCAGGGCAGCCTTTTGAATCTGACGGACCCGTTCCTTGCTGATGTTGAACACCCGCCCGACCTCCTCCAGGGTGCGAGGATGGTAGTCCTTCAACCCATAGCGTAGCTGGAGGATCGTCTGCTCCTGATCGGAGAGCTTCTCCAAAGCTCGATTGAGCTCTTCCTGCATCAACTCCTCATAGACCGCCTTGGGCGGATAGCTTTGCCTCTCGTCCTTGATCCGGCCCACCAGCGTCTCTTCGTCATCCTCGTCTCCGAACGTCTCCTCGAGCGAGGAAGTATAGAGTGCAGCCTGCCGGGCGGCCTTGATCTGCCCGATGGAGACGTCGAGTTCCTCAGCCAGCTCCTCTGCTGTGGGAGCCCGGCCGTACTCCTCAAGGTAGCGCTCCTCGATCCGGTTGATCTTACGGATGATCCCGATGATGTGGGCGGGCACCCGAATCGTTCGCCCTTGATCGGCCAGCGCCCGGGTGATCGCCTGACGGATCCACCAGGTGGCGTAGGTGCTGAACTTGTAGCCCTTGCGCCAATCGAACTTCTCGATCGCGCGCATCAGCCCGATGTTGCCCTCCTGAATCAGATCCAGGAAGGAGAGCCCTTGGCCGCGGTACTTGGATGCGATGCTCACCACCAACCTCAGGTTGGACTTGATAAATCGCTCTTTGGCGACCTCGTTCCCCGCCTCGACTCGCTTGGCGAGCTCGACCTCTTCTTCTCGGGAAAGCAGCGGAGACTGCACCGCTTCTTTCAGGTAGAGCTTGACGGAATCCCGAGTCTGGGTCTCTAGCATCTCGGCCTCCCATCCCTCATATTTCATTCCCTCCAACCAACCGGCCGTCTGCTGCTCTTTCTCTTGCTCTTGCTCCAGCTCATCTTTGATGATTACCTGCATTTCGGTCATTGTGGATCACAGTATTGATAATATTTATCTAGTCACCTCCACGAAATGGATCTGCCAGCCCGCCTCTCGAAGCGATGCGTACACAATCTCTAGACTGACCCCAAACTGACCCTCAATCAAGATCCAGCTCGGGTGGGTGTCCCGGTACCGGTCGTTGGTGACCTGTCTGATTTCTCCGGTCTCCACGTTGACCCGATAGATATCCGACTGCCCATTGCGGATCGATTCGAACGCGATCCATTGGCCGTTCGGACCCCACTGGGGATACCAGTCGATCCCTACGTTGTTGGTCAGCTGTTTGACCACATCCCCGGCAACGTTCGTCACAAAGATCTCCCAACTGTGGGTCGCGTCAGAATGGGCGGCATAGGCGATCCACTGGCCATCTGGGGACCAGCTGGGGTGGAGCTTGCGGCGTCGGTCGAAGGTCAGCTGGGTGATCTCTTCGCTCTCCACGTCGACGACGAACAGCCCCGGTCCCCTAGATCGGAATGACTCGAAGACAATCCGCCGGCCATCTGGACTCCAGCTTGGATGCCAGTCGATCACCCTGTTGCGGGTGAGCCGTCGCACGCCTGTGCCGTCGGCGTTCATGACGTAGATCTCGAAGTTGCCATCCCGGGCGGAGTAGAAGGCGATCTGGCTGCCATCGGGGCTCCGGGCGGGTTCCATATCGGTGGTCGTGTTGTCGGTGAGCTTAGCGAGGAGGGTGCCGGAGAGATCCATGATATAGATCTCCGAGTCATTGTCGCGGTTGGAGACGAACACGATCTGGTTCGCAAAAAAGAAGTTCCAGTTCGGGTGCCAGTCGGTCGACACTTGGGCGAAGCCGAAACTCGCTGCTCCGATAATCAATGACAAAACGAGCGCCAACACCATTAGAACGCGGTTCATTAGAATCCTCCTTGTAAAAATTTTCGGTTGTACTGATCTTTTTCCTCCACAAGAAAAACGCCATGACATCAAGACATCCCTAAACAGGCGGGATGAAAATGCTCCTCGATCAGCTCTGCAAACGTCCTCTGACGGTGCAACCAATGCTTCAGTTGTGCCAGGGTACAGGTACAGCTCTGCAATCCCAGCAAACGCTTTCGTACGCGGCCGCGCAAAGAAGACCATCGCCACCTCCTCAAAGGTCGGACTCTCGCCCCGCACCCGCTGGGCCGGCCGCTCATGCCCCCAGCCGGCCGTCAGCATCAGTCGGTCTCGGGGGAGCCGTCCCCAAAAATAGGTCAGGAATTTAACGAATGGGCGGATCTTCTTCTCGGAGATCTCGTTGTAACCATACTTTTCAAGTCGCTCTTTTGCTTCTGAAGTAGAGAGACCTATTTCACCGGATGAAAACTCCTCAAACAGGTCTTTGACGATTGCCTCCTTTAAGTCATTCATTAATTCACTCATTTTCAGAGTGGACGTCTAGGGACAGTTGAAATTCCATTTCGTTCCCCGACGAATGACTTCATGTGGTGACGGTAATTTTAACTTCACCCTCTTCAAATTCGACTCACCTGAACCAAGCGTCGAAATCGTTCGAGCTGCTTCTTCATCTCAGGTTGCTTTAACTTCTCCAGAGCAACATTTTGGATCTGACGGACTCGCTCCTTGCTGACACCAAGCACCTGACCGATTTCTCCCAAAGTGTGGGACTGGTGGTCTTTCAACCCATAGCGCATCTCCAGGACCGTCCGCTCCCGTTCGGAGAGCCCTTCTAAAGCGTGAGCAAGCTCTTCTCGTATTAGTTCCTCATAGACTGCCTCAGAAAGAGCCTTTTGTCTGTGGTCTTTGATCAGATTTATCGGTGCCTCCTCGTCATTCTCGCTCCCGTCGCCGAACAGTTCATCAAACGACGGGGTATAGAAGACCGCCTGTCGGGCAGCTTTGATCTGGCCGATCGAGACAGCAAGCTCCTCGGCCAGTTCCTCTTCGGTGGGAGTTCGATTGCTCTCTTCAAGGTATTGGTTCTCGATTCGATGAATCTGTCGAAGCGTTTCGAGAATATGGGTGGGCACCCGAATGGTTCTTGCTTGAATATCCAGCCCTCGAGTGATCACCTGGCGGATCCACCACGTTGCATACGTGCTGAACTTACAACCCTTCCGCCAGTCGAACCTCTCGACCGCTTTCATTAAACCAATATTGCCTTCTTGGATCAAATCCAAAAAAGAAAGTCCTGGATGCTGGTAATTGGATGCGATGCTCACCACCAACCTGAGATTGGATTTTATGAATCGCTCTTTGGCCGTCTCATCTCCTGCTTCGATGCGCTGAGCAAGCTCGATCTCTTCTTCTCGGGAAAGCAACGGGGCTTTTGTTGCTTCTTTCAAGTAGAGGTCGAGAAGATCGCGGGTCCCTTTGTCTATTATTAACACTCCCTATCCCCAGCCCTCATATCCTATGCCTTCCAACCAAACGGGTAGCTTCTGCACCTTCCAAGTGCTTGGGCAGAGGCACGGTTCACCTCTCTGTTCATATCGCTTAGTGCTTTGATGAGTTTGCCGATGATGCCGTTTTGATCCAAATGGCCGTTCTCTAGATTCATATTAGCCAACACTTCCTCCCTTATTATCAGCAAACTGTCTCCTCTAAGAAGAGGTAGAGAAGGGCAAGGGGGTGGTGGGGGATGTAAATCTTCAAACCTCTTCTCGATCCTGATTTCTCCTTGAGAAACCTCCCAGGAGCGACAAAATCAAGGTTTGAAGTTTTGCTTATGGGGCTTTTCTTTCCGCTCAATTTCCCTTGCCCTCCTTAATCAACTTTTGAGTTCCTTCATTTAGACTTTCTCCCAACTTTTTGAGCGTAATTCAGTGTTTTTTGCAAAAAATTCGAGCTTCTTCTGATCAATAATCGTAAATGTGTTTCTTTCATTAGAAATGATGTTTCTCTCTCTCAAATATCTTAATAGTTGTGCTAAGCTTTCGTCTGAGATCTCTAACACCGTCGTCAGGGTATCCCGCGGGATCTCCGGATTTATCTTACTGCCCAACTCCACCTCTATGCCGTACTTGTCATTGAGGGCCAGCAGAAACAAGGAAAGATTTTGAAGGTTCTCCTCGTCCGGTGCCAGTTTAAATACCAATCTCTCTATCTGTTTGGAAAACTGACTACACAAGGAAAATAACGCTTTGGGATGCCCTTTAAGGAAATGGAGGAAAGCACCCTTTTCGATAAAGATAAGCTCTGAATCGACCAAAGCCCGAGCATACTGAATATTGATCTGTTGTTCAGGCATAAAGAGGGTTTCCCGTCCCAAAAACTCTTTGGGAGAAAGAAAACGAAAGATCTGTGTATTACCAGCCGGGGTATACTGTCCAATCTTTACTAATCCTTTATAGACGATATAAAGGCCGGAAAAGAAAGAGCCCTCCTGAATGATCAGATCATTGGTGTCATACTGAACACAAAGTACGGAGTCACGAAGCTTCTCTAGTTCTCCCTCCGTGACACCTTCAAAGATAGAGGCGAGGAACGAAGCCAGTTCAGAGAAACGATTTTTTTGCCCCGCACAGGAACTTTCGATCTCTGCTGTCATGATTGAGCTGTACCCCCTATTCCATAGACTCTTATCTCTTACCAAGGTTAACCCTATAAAGATTAATTGAATATGATTAGGGGCATGAAAATGGTCTTTTTTTGACGAAAATATCTTCTAATCATTCAATGTTGAGAACATCATGTGGGGAATTTTTTGTTCCAAATGACACTCATTTTCGAGAAAAATGCCAGCGTTGAAGTTGAAAAATGACTTGCTGTTGGTCATCTCAAGAAGGTTCTTCTTGGGTCGGCAGTCTATTAAGGGTTATAGATCAATAATGGTAGGAAACCTTCATCTCGAAGGAAGTTCAGAGGTGAGTAATTCTTTAAAATGCTTGCTCCAAAATATCTAGGTGATGATCCGCAATTTTGGCTAGTTGCTCGAGTCTTTTTTTATTCATTACCGTGATCTTATGTTTTTCTTCGGAAATAATGTTTTCATCCTCTAATCTTTTCATTACCCGCGATAGAGTTTCTTTTGACGCTCCTAGCATAGCTGCCAGAGTATCTCGGGGAAGTTTCAGTTCTATCTGGCTGCCCGACTTCACCCTCATACCGTACTTGCTGTTGAGAGCCAGCAAGAGCAAGGAGAAGTTCTGAATGCTTCCTTGAGTTGCATCTCGGGTCAACTTGAATTCAAGTGTCACGACCTCTCTGGCAAGCCGATGGCACAGGTCAAATAAGACTTGAGGGTGTCGCTCCAGAAAATTGAGAAGGGCGTTCTTTTCAATAAAGATAAGTTCTGAATCCATCAAAGCTCGCGCAAATTGGCTGTTGGTCTGACGCTCAGGCATGAAAAGCGCTTCCAGCCCTATTAACTCTTTGGGGGGGAGAAAATGAAACACTCGCCTTTTATCAGCACTGGTTGGAGCACGCTTCCCGATCTTGACCAGTCCTGTATAAACAATGTAAAGACCGGAAAAGAAAGATCCCTCCTGAAAGATTAGATCATCACGATGATACTGAGTACAGAGTATAGAACCACGGAGTTCTTCAAACTCCTTCTCCGTCAGGCCTTCAAAGATAGCGGTGAGGAAGGAAGCCAGTTCGGGAAAACGATCCCTTTGCTCCATTTGGGTTCCATCATCCTCTGCTTCCGTGACCATACGGCATTCTCCGAATCCCGATCTTGCTTGCCCTTATAGAGTATAGAGCAAGAACGATCCGTAACATTTAATTATACTCGAATTGTCATGTCAAATAAGCCGACTTATTTACCCTCGGCCCTCACCCTGCTCCCGACCGAATAGTCGGTGCCACCAAGGTGAAACTTTCCCTGGCAGCTGTCGGTTGAGCATATCGTGAAGGCGTTCAATCTAGGGTGCCATCTATGAAAACCCCCGGCTTTGTCAAGTCAAACGATAGCCCCTGATGGGCTCAAGCGACATTCATCTATCCGTGCGTTCTCTAGCCTTAGCACACTATGGCCGTCGCTTCAGGTTTCCCCCATCACTTTTACGGTCGTCACAGACCAAAGCAGTCAGCGGGGGGTCCTCGCTTGATTCACCCGTAATTCCTCAAATCTCACTCCTTCCGTAAGCATCCGGTAGATGTAGGTCAGCAATTTCCTTGCCGTCGCTATGGCCGCAATCTGTTTGCCTTTTCGCCGGTCTAACCGACTATGGAACCGCTGCAAAGCGTTGGGTTTCTGAACTGCTTTGTACGTCGCTTGAATCAAGATCCATCGCAGCCAAGGACTACCTTCTTTGGTGATTTTCCCATATCGGTGGATCTGACCGGATTGATGCACCTTGGGAACCAATCCCGTGTAGGCACAAAGTTTCTTCCCATTAGGGAATCGATCGATCACTCCGATCTCACCAAGAATGAGGGCTGCGGCATATGTCCCCACTCCTGGGATACTCTTTAGAATCTTCACATCCTTGCGCTCTCTCACCCAGTCGTCCAGAAATCGAGAGGTTTCGGTGATCTGGATCTGCAACACCTCTAGTACGGTCAGGTAGTTGCGTAATGCTAGGGTGCGAATCTCATCCAGTTCTAGCTTCCAGAGAAGCTCCATCCCAGCTTTGCCGAACAGATCGGAAAACGAATGGACAACCCTGGTTTGAGCCAGCAGGGCGTGAATCCGATTCTTCACCGAGGTTCTCACCTTGACCAACGTCGCTCGGTGACGGACCAGAGCCCGCAAATGCCGATTGGAGTGATCGGGGACATAGGCTGCAGGAAGTAGATCAGCTCGGAGTAGATGAGCCAGAATCTGAGAGTCGATCTTGTCGGTCTTGATACGCGCTTCGGCGATCGCCCGGGTTTTGAGCGGGTGAGCCAAAGTGACATCCAGACCATGGCGATCGATCTGGTCGTACACCGGTTCGTAGAAGCCGCACGCCTCCATCGCGACCTGAGCGTCGTCATCGAGTTGCTGGAGGAACTGATCCAACTCCTCGGTTGTATTGAGGAATCGTCCTTGACTCACGGCTTGCCCTTCCTGATCGAGCACGGTTGCATAACAGTACTTCTTGTGGACATCGCTGTCTAAGCCGAGATGTCACCACCTCGACTCGACTTCAAAACCGGACGTGAACGTTTCCGTTCACCCGACTCCTCAGCAACTTGGCGTTTGTCACACGTACCTCTTCGACCAGTAACTCTTTCCCCTGTTGTCTTTTCAGGAGTTTGGCTGCTCGCGGTGTAACTTCTGGATGGTGTCCCAATCGTTTGCTCCAATACAACCAGTCTCCGTCATACGGACTGCGTGTGCCTTGTACTTTCACATGTCGCCGAATCGGAGTTTGACTGTGGCGGTAAAGTTGCCACCTGCACGGTGTGGCGCTGGCTGAAGGCGGAGCGGATCAAACCGTGGCGCTACCACACCTGGCAGCATCCGATCGATCCCAACTTTCTGGCGGTGGCGAAGCCGGTGTTGAGACTTTACGAGCAGGCGGTTGCCTTGCTTCACCAGGGCATCTGGGTCGTCTGTGCCGATGAGAAGACGTCGATTCAAGCTCGGGAGGGGATTCATCCTCCTGATCCCGCAGCACGGGGTCAACGCGTCCACGTGGCCCCGCGCTACAAGCGACGAGGAGTGGTGCAACTGTTTGCCGCACTGAGCGTGGCCGACGGATGGGTCTATGGTTGTTGTCGTGAGCGAAAACGGTTCGTGGACTTCCAAGCGTTTTTTGAGACAGTGGTGGTTGCGGAGGCCAGGCGGCGGGGCGTCACGCAGATCAAGCTGATTGCGGACAACGCCACGACCCATGCGCCCAAACAGCTGGAGACGTGGCTGGCTCAGCAGCAAGCAGCCCAAGGGTGGCCGTTTACGGTGGCAGTGGTGTGGTTGCCGAAGTATGCGTCGTGGTTGGATCAGATCGAGATTTGGTTCAGCATCCTGCAGCGCAAGGTGCTGAGCCCGAATCATTTCCCCAGTGTGAGGTGCTTGACGCAACGCATTCTGGATTTTATCGTCCATTACGACCGTTCCGCGAAACCGATTCAGTGGTCCTACACCGTTACCCGACTTGTTGAGAAATTGGTAGTCTCCCTTTCAAGTGTTGCTGACAACAGGAATCGGTAGAGTTGTCAAA
>JBHIAT010000027.1:0-29161 GCA_046758705.1 Bipolaricaulia bacterium | reverse complement strand
AGCAATGCAACCCATGTGCTTGTCGCGCTGTGGGTCGCATCTGAAAGCGGTAGACCTTGTGAAGTTTCATCTTCATCTTATCAAGCCCTTGCAGGCTTAGAGCCGATTGGCCTCTCTGCTAAAGCAGGAGGCTTTCTCGGCCTAAATTCTGTAAGCTTGGTGAAATGCTCGCGTCACAAACACCTCAACCAGGTGTTTTTTATATTCCCCTGACCCATTGAGATCATCGATCGGATGCATCGCTGCTGCTGCCTTTCTCCCCGCCTCCACTATCAGTGAACGGGCTTCGTCAATGGCCTTTCCTTGCAATATGGCCTCGGCCTCTATAGCCCGAACCGGCTTCGGCTCAACACAACCCACCGTAATCCGCACCTCTTCCATACCTTCTCTCGCCCTATCCAAGGTCAGCCATACCGCAACGCTCACTGCCGGGCGTTCATAAAACTGGAACCGCTGGTACCCTCCACCCGTCCTGGTCGAGGGGAGAGGGATCTGTATTTCGGTCAACAGTTCGTCCTGGTTTAGAGCCGTTTCATAGGCATCGACGATAAATTCATCGATGGGAAGCGTACGGTCTCCCCGGCTGCTACCGAGCTTTAACTGAGCACCCAGGGCCATGAACAGGGTAGCCGGGTCGGAGTGCGGTTCGGCAAAAGATAAGTTTCCGCCTATCGTACCCACGTTGCGCACACGGACGTTGGCGATCGAGCGCTCCAGTTCAGCCAGTAGGGACAGGTGCTTCTGAACCACCGGAGATCGCTCGATGTCACGGTGAGTGGCCAAAGCCCCGATTTTCAACATCGATTGGTCTTCAGCGTAGCGAATGGCATTCAACCCCGGAATCGTCTTGATGTTGATCAAGTGGTCATAGTGCAGCAGCCCAGCCTTCATCACCAACAGCAGTTCAGTGCCACCTGCGTAGGGCTTAGCGGTCTCGCCGTAATGGGCTAACAGCTCCGACGCTTCACCGGCCGAGCGCACGTCGTGGATCTCAAACGGCTTCAACTGCGTCCCCCTCCCCGCCTCCCTCGAGTCGCTCCTTGAGCGCGTTGGCAAACTGGGTCATGATCTCATCCGTTTTGCGCTGGATCAGGCCATGTCCCAGCGTGACCAGCTTCCCCAACAGGTTGACATTTGCGGTGAACGACAGCTCCGTCTCCTGGCTCGTCTTTTCTTTCAGGTGGAGGTCGAGTTCGACGTTGACACTCGACTCGACCCGAGAATCCCGGCCGGATGCAACGGCCACCAGGTGGTGTGGCGCTTGCTTCTCCCTGATCGCGATGTCCAGTGGAAATTGCACCCTAAACGGACCGACCTTCTGGACCACCTCGGCCTGGTAGTTCTTCTCCGGTTCCACTGTCGTGGCTGACTGACACCCCGGAATGCACTCTATCATCTGCTCGATATCCCAGAGGAAATCCCACACCCGTTGATGGGGTGCACGGATGACCGTAGACTTATGAAACTCCATTTCAGGCTCAAACCTCGGCTTCCATCAATGTTTGCCTCAACTTCAGCATCGTAGCGACTCTGGCCTGCATCAGTTTGGGAATCTCCCCTGGGGCATACTCGAACAGGCCTTTGCCGGTCTTGAGCCCAAGGTCGCCTCGGTTCACCCGGTCCTCGATGGTTTTGCTGATGCCTGTCTCCGAGCTCAGATCGCGGTTTAGATACGAGGCGACGCTGTGATAGATATCCAAGCCTGCGACATCGAGCAGTGCCAACGGACCGATGACCGCCAGTTTCATGCCGATGCCCCAGCGCACGGTAGCATCGATGTCCTCGACCGAAGCCACGCCCTGCTCCACCAAATGCAGCGCCTCCCGCATGATCGCGTAGAGGATGCGGTTCTCTACGAAGCCGGGGATCTCCCCCTCGATGACGGGGATTTGGTTCATCGCTTTGATGTAATCGCGGGTGGCTTCCACGGTCGCATCTGAGGTGTGCTTGCCACGGATCACTTCGATGACCGCGATGATGTGCGGTGGGTTCGACCAGTGCATCCCCACCATCAACTCCGCACGGCTGCGCCCTTCCTGGAGCTTGGATATGGGAATTCCCGAGGTATTGCTGGCGAGAATCGTCTCCGGCGAGACGAGTGCTTCCATCTCGGCAAAGACCTGTTGCTTGATCTCCAACTTTTCAGGAACCGCCTCAACGACGAACTCCGCGTCTCTGACGGCTTCCTCCAACGAGGTGGTCCGGTGAATCCTTCCCAGCGCTTGTTCAACGCCTTCAGCGGTCAGCTCTCCGGCCTCCTTCAGGGCGTTGGCTGCCACTTGGGCGACCTCGCTGGCGCGCTCGATCACCTGCTCATCGATATCCATCAGGTGCACCGTAGTACCTGCCCGGGCCATCATCACCGCTACGCCCGGCCCCATCGTGCCCGCTCCGATCACGGCACCGGTCTTTGGAACGTTATTGGCCATGTTTCCCCTTTCTGCTGCGGTTATTCATAGAAATCCGGCGTTTTCTTGTACGTCTCGTACTGCTCGAAATCGTGAGGATAGAGCACGATCGGCTTGCGAGTTGCGATGATCTGCCTCAACCGTTGGAACGACTTCAGCATCGCCAACGGATCGTGGTGCAGTCCCATCGGATGGTTGTGCTCGAGGTTTTCCGGACCCCATGCGGCGTCTGAGACATAAAGCAGCGGTCCCGAGTCGAGCTCCACCAACAAGGAGTAGTGTCCCACCGTATGCCCAGGCGTGAATATGAGCTGAATGCCAGGCAGCACCCCGTAGTCTCCCTCGATCAGCCGGTAATTTCGATCCGGAAAGTCAAAGTGTATGCGGTTGTAGCCGAGACGCTCGAAAGGCTCTGGAACAAACGCTTCGCGAAGCTCCCACTTGTTAATGATGTTCTCAACGTCGGGGAACAGCTTGTTGGCGCCGCAGTGGTCGAAGTGGAGGTGGCTGTTGACCAGGATGTCGATATCGCTTGACTGCACCCCGATCTTGTCCAACTGGGCGGCGATCGTCTGTTCCTCCGTCTGCAACGGCTCTTCGAACGGTAGATCCTTCTGGGTTTGCTCCAGGTCAAATCCGGTGTCGAACAGCACCTTGGCCTCGGGATGGTCGATGAACACGGAGAAGACGGGAATGCGCTTTGCAGTGCCTATCCCGTGGTTCCAAGTGAGGAATGACTGGTCGAGCAATAGGCTTCCACCGTCCAACAGATAGACCTTGATAGATATGATGGATCACCTGCCTTAGATTTAGATTTGGGTTAATGCATGCTGATCCCCCCGCCGATGTTAATGGCTGAGCCGTTGATGAACTCGGCTTCATCGGAGCACAGGAAGGTCACCAGTCCGGCTACGTCCTCGGGTGTTTCGAACTTGCCAATCGGGGTATGGCTGAGGACGTAGTCGAAGTGTTCTTGAAGAAAGGCTTGTCGGGTTCCCGGCGTGTCGAACAACGTCGGGGAGATCCACACGGTCTTGATCCCCAGCGGTCCCAGTTCGGTAGCCAGGGCACGGGTCAATCCCAGCAATCCGCCTTTGCTGGCGACATAGTGGGCCAGCCCCGGTGTGCCCATCCAGACGGTGTCCGAGCCAATGTTGATGATGCGCCCGGCTTGTTGCGCTTTCATCGCCGGAAGCACGGCTTTGACACACAGGAATGCCCCGTCCAGGTTGACGCGCATTCGTTCCCGCCAGTCTTCCAGCGTAATCTCTTCGAAGGGCTTTCCGGTGTAGATCCCGGCGTTGTTGATCAGCACGTCGATCCGGCCGAAGGTCTCCTGCGTGACCGCGGCCATGTTAAGGGTGGATCCTTCGTCACCGACGTCCGTTTCGACGTACTTGGCCGTGCCGATCTTCTGGAGCTCAGCTTCAAGGGCAGCTCCATCCTGTATATCGGCGAGTACGACCTTGGCTCCCTCTTCTACGAGGCGCCGAGCGATGACCGATCCCAACTCGCCGACCCCGCCGGTGACAATGACAACACGATCCTTCACACTGATCGGCATTTTTTTTGCTTTCCTTCCTTTCTCATAAATTTTTCCAGTCGCTTAACGCAGCCATGGCAGTTCCCACACCTGTGCCGAACTCCACGGGCATGCCCAGGTCGGCCAGCGTCCGTTCCAACACACCTAGCTGAGCCGCCAAGTACGTCGGGTGTGCCACCTTCCCCATGTGTCCCAGGCGAAACAGCTTGCCGGCCAATTCTCCGTATCCACCGGAGACCATCACGCCATAGTGCTCGCGCAGATGACCCCGCAGTTGCTCATCGGTCAGCTCATTGGGTATTTTGACCGCGGTTACCGCAGTCCCGGCGATCTCCTCGCGTGCCGCCCACAGTTCCAGACCCAGTGCCTTGACTCCCTCACGACAGGCCTGAGCGATCGCCTCGTGTCGTGCCACGTAACTCTCCAGACCCACCTCTAGAACCTGTGAAAGCACAGACTCTAGTGCATAGATGTCGCTCACCGACGGCGTGTAGGGGAAGCGATGCTCCTCGATCCATGCCGCTTTCCAATCGAGGATCGATAGATACGAACCGCGCAGCGGGTCGTCTCGCGACTCCATGGCGTTCCACGCTGTGGGGCTGATCGCCATCAGTGACAGCCCCGGTGGCCCTCCGAGGCATTTCTGCGGGCCGGCCACGGCGACATCGATGTTCCATTCCTCAGGGCTGAGGAGTTCTCCGCCTAGACCGGAAACGGTGTCCACGATGGTAAGCACATCGTGTTCCCGGGCAATGGCACCGATCTCTTTGACCGGGTTGATCGTACCGGAGGGAGTCTCCGAATGGACAACCGACAGATATTTGATCTCCGGGTCACGCTTCAGCGCGGCTCGAACATCATCGGGATCGATCGCATCATTATAGGGAACCGCCAGTTCCACCGTCTCACCGCCGTATTTGGTGATATACAGCTCGTACCACTTGCCGAACACACCGGAGACCAAATTCAGCACCTTATCTCCGGGCGAGATGAGGGAGGCAGCTGTCGCCTCCAGACCCAGGACCGCTTCTCCTTGCATGATGACCACGTCGTATTCGGTGCGATACACCTGCTGCAGCAGGGACGCCGTCCTCTCAAAAAACTCCAGAAATGCCGGATCATAGTGATAGAGAACAGGGCGGGCTTGATCCCTCAGTGTGCGCTCCGTCACCGCGACCGGTCCCGCGGCGAAATTCATGATTGGCCACTGCATCGTTTTACCTCACCCCTTTGCCGTGAGGGTCCCCGTTCCTCCGGGACGATCCCGGAGAAACGGGACCCATCCGAGTTAGTTAGAATGAGTCTGGGAAGAGTTCCTCGAGCCGCGCTCTCAGACCTGCCACATTACCGATCGCTGAGACCACGACCCGACCGGTCAATAGATCTGCTTCCGCCTGAGCGAGCGCGGTACGTGCCTCCACGGAGATGGTCGCAGGCGGTGCAAGCAATCGCACACCACCGTTCTGGACGGTCATGGTGTGGATCTTTCCGAAGGTGCCGTCGCGAATGTTGTTGACCATTGCGGAGAAGATCCCTGAGTAATCGAACAGCACCGAAGTCAGGATCGAGTTGGTCGGATCGATGGTCCGCTTGTCTCCGATCACGTCGATGAACCACACCTTGCCACCATCAGTGGCCTCGTTCTCCTGAACGGCTTGCAGCATGCCAAACGTCGCTCCATCTCCTTGACCGAAGACGACGTCAGCCCCAGCGGCGATCTGAGCCTCGGTATTGCGCTTGGCCCCCGCCGCATCTTCGTAGGCCGCGTCACCGATGACGTTGTAGAGGAGCCTGGCGCTCGGATTCACCGAGTGGACTCCTTCGGCAAATCCCACCGTCATGAAGTTCCAGGTGGGGGGCTCTGCCGAGACGACCACCCCGACCGTGTTGGTGCGGGTGATCATACCGGCCAGAACGCCTGCCAGGTAAGCGCCCTCCTGGGCCTGGGTCTCATAGTCTGCGACCAGATTCGGTGTGACCGCCGGCATGTTCTCGACGATCACTACCTTAAGTCCCGTTTGTTGAGCCACCTCGGGGCAGACGGTCTGGTAACCGCTGGCGTGACAGATGACTATGTCGAATCCTCGGAACGCCCAATCTCTGAGGATCGGTGAGATGTCGCCGTACCCGGCCTGCTCGGCGATCTCTACCTCCAAGCCAAGCTCGTCTGCAATGCTCTCTATCGAATCGGGAGCCGCCTGGTTCCAGCCTTGATCGAAGCGGCTTGCCGGTACCACCACACCGACCTTTAGCTTCTGTTGACTCCAGACCAGCTGCTCAGCTAGATCTAAGTTGGGCAACAGGCCAAGCAGAAATACGCCTAGCAACACCAACAGACCGACTTTGAATCTGTTCATCACTGACACCCCTCTTTAGTTTTTGGGTTTCGATTTAGCCTGTTAAGCTCGGGTGCTGTGAACGGTGATCACCTCCTTGCCTGTCTCTGTCTGCATTACTGCCTCCCCCGTTCATAGGGCAGGGCCAGCGCTGCTGGCAATCTCGCGTTGCGCGCCAGGAACACCAGGGCAACGATAACGCCGATGTATGGTAACATATGAATGAACTCCGGTCGGACGGGGATGCCTTGGGTCTGCAATCCGGCATCGAGAGATTGCACCAACCCGAACAGAAACGCTCCGATAAAAACCCGATACGGGGCCCACCGGCCGAGCATGGCAATCGCAATGGCGATGAAACCTATTCCCTGGGTCATCCCCGGCAAAAAGAACGACAGGTCGCCGATAGAGAGAAATGCCCCGCCCAAACCGGCCGTCGCGCCCGCAATGGCGCTGACCGCGTATCGGATCCGAACGACGTTGACCCCGGAGGCGTCGGCAGCGACAGGGCTTTCGCCGACGGCTTTGACGTTGAGCCCGAAGGAGGTTCGTGTCATCACCAGATGAAATACGGGGACCATCAACAGTGCCAAGTAGACGACCAGATGCTGGTCGAACAGCATCGGACCGAGGACGGGAATCTTGCTGAGTAGCGGGATTTCGAGCGTTTTATTCCCCAGGTCCAACGTGGGAAAGCGTCGACCGTAGAAGTAGCGAAACAGGAAGCTGGTAATCCCGGTAGCGAAGATGGTGAATCCAATTCCCACGACGACCTGGTTGAGCTTGAGCGTAATCGCGAGGTAACCGAAGATCAGACCGGAGATAATGCCCACCACCAAGCCGGCGACAAAGCCCAAGAAGACGCTTCCTGTGTTGAATGCGACGTAGAACCCACCAAACGCCCCGTTCAGGATCATACCCTCAATGCCCAGATTGAGGAGCCCGGCTTTCTCGTTGTAAGTTTCGCCGAGCGCCGCAAGCAGCAACGTGATGGAAGAACGCAACCCTGAGCTTAACAACACGGTCACAAACACTTCCATATCAGATCGGCCTCCGCCTCCGCGTTCGCCTCCGCTCCAGGTACTCGCTGGCCGCAAACAGGATCAGCATCAATCCCTCCAGGACCTCGACAAAGAACACGGGGATGCGCAGTGGACGCGATATCAACTCACCCCCGAGAATCAGGAACGAGAAGAAGTAAGCCAGCACAATGATCAGAACTGCATTAAAGCGTGCCAAGAAGACCAAAGCGAACGCGGTGAAGCCGTATGCCGGGTTCCACTCACCCTGGAACATCCCTTTGACACTCAGGACATCGTTCGCACCGGCCAGGCCGGCGAGACCCGCGCTGAGCAGAAAAGCGATCGTCGTGATGCGTGCCACAGGAATACCGGCATGGACGGCCGCTTTGACGCTCTTGCCGACGACCGACATCTTCCATCCCACCGTGGTGTTACGCATCAGCAGGTAGACGGCGATCACCACGACCGCACCGACGATCAGGCCGATGTGGACTCTGCCCCAAACCGCCGGGAGACGGTCCTCCAGAGGGATCACCGGCGTCTGTGGCGGGATCACCGAGCGATCCTTGAATGGCCCCTTCACCAACCAGGCGGTGAGATTGATGGCGACGAAGTTCATCATAATGGTGGTGATGATCTCATTGAGTCCGTAGCGAATTTTAAGTACAGCCGGGATGATGGCCCAGGTCGCACCGCCCAAGAAGCCGATGAGCCCCAGGATCAGCAGCGAGGGGACCAGGGGCAAAGCTGCATTGACCGCCGGGGCGGTGACCCCGACGAAGATGGCACCGATGAGAAACTGACCGTCAAGGCCGATATTCCACACCCCGGCTGACAACGCGATCAGCAGTCCGGCACTCACCATGAGCAAGGGCGTCATCTTGATCAGGGTCTCGGTGACACCGAGATTGGTCCCTAATCCTCTGACAAACAGCATCCGATAAGCTTCGATCGGATCGATTCCTAAGCTCCACAGCAGCAGTCCACCGACCACGAACGCGCCGAAGATGGTCAGCACCAGGTTGACCGATGGCCTCAGGTGTCTTACCCAGGTTTTTTCGCTCGTGCTTGTGCTCATGATGACCGTTTCCCCAGGATCAAGCGACCGATGGTCTCGCGATCGGCCTCAGTCGCTGGGAGGACGGCCAGCAACTGACCGTTGTACATCACCCCGATACGGTCGCTCATTTCGAGGATCTCATCGAGATCGGAGGAGATCAGCAGGATGGCCGTTCCGCGATCGGCCTGTTCCCGAAGCGTTTGCCGGACAAAATGAGCGGTCTTGATATCGAGGCCATGGGTGGGCTCATTGCAGACGAGCACTTTGGGCTTCCTGGACAGTTCTCGGGACAGCAACAATTTCTGGATGTTCCCTCCGGAGAGCGTGCCCGTCCGCACCTTGGGTCCACCGACCTTGATGTTAAATCCGTGGATCAGCTGCATTGCGTGATCCAAAATCGCCTGCCAGTTTAATATGGACCAACGGGACATCGGCTCCCGGTCAATGATCCGCATGACAGCGTTCTCTGCCACGCTCAGGTCGGAGACGGTCCCTTCCTCGATACGGTCGTCGGTGATGTAGGCGATCCTCCGATCCATAGCGAAGGGAACGCCCTTATTGGTGATGTCGACCTCCTCGATGCGCACACGCCCGTTGATGACCGGGGATTGGCCGGCGATGGCCTCGCCCAACTCCTTTTGACCGCTCCCTCCCACGCCGGCGATCCCGAAGATCTCGCCAGTATGCAGATCCAGTGAGAGATCACGCACAGCTGGCACGCCCCGCGACCCGATGATGGTGATGTGCTCCAACGACAGGACCGGCTCCCGGCTGTCTTCTCGGGAGCGCGATGACGATTCCTGAGGGGGCACCCCGCCAAACATCAACTTCACGATCCGATTTGAAACGGCCTCCCGGTCTTCGGTGGCCAGTGTCTCCGGTCCCAAGGTTTCGATGTGTCGGCCATTGCGCAGGATCGTGATGCGGTCGCTGATCTCCAGGGCTTCTTGTAACTTGTGTGTAATGAACACCACGTTCTTCCCCTCGGCTTTCAGCTGCTTCACCATTCTGAACAGTTCTCGAATCTCACCGGGCGTCAGGACCGAAGTCGGTTCATCCAGCAGAAGGGTCTCGGGCTCCCTGAACAGCACCTTGATGATCTCGACCCGCTGCTGTTGTCCCAGGGACAGATACTGGACCTGAAGTTGGGGATCGATGTCCAGGTCGAGTTTCTCCAGCATCTCTCGGATTTGTCCCTCCGCACGGCGCAAATCGAGGAAGAAACCGTTGTTGGCCCCCAGGATCACATTCTCGATCACAGAGAGATTGGGCACGAGAGTGAAGTGCTGATAGACGGTGCCGATCCCGTGGCTCAGGGCGTCGTGGGGCGATTTGAACCGCACCTCGCGGTCCCGAATGGTGATCGTCCCTTCATCCGGCTGATGCATCCCGGAAAGGATATTCAGCAGCGTCGTCTTCCCCGCCCCGTTCTCCCCGAGCAACGTGTGAATCTCCCCGGAGTACAGATCCAAATCGATCTCGTCATTGGCGACGACGCCGGGAAATCGCTTCGTGATCCTACGCATCTGGATCAGGGCATCACGGTCCTGCTTCAATCGATTGCTCATCGTCTGTTGTTCAGGTTTTTTCCTTGGTCTGTTGTCTATCCTGCATAGCTGCCCAGACCATCGCCGGTGTGAGCGGCAGCTGGCGGACCTCGATGCCGAGGTCCGCCACCGCACCGGCCACCGCGCCGATCGCTGCGGCTTGAGATCCCTCTCCTATACCTTTCGCTCCATACGGGCCGGGCCCGTCTTCGTTCTCAACCAGGACGGACGCAAACTGTTCTGGAATGTCCTCCCACCGAGGAACCCGGTAGTCGAGCAGTGACGGGTTGAGCAGTTGACCGTTTTCGAAGACCATCTCTTCGATCAGCGCATTCCCCATGCCCTGTAAGCTGCCTCCTTGCTCCTGTCCCTCGATCAACGCTTTGTTCATGGCACGTCCGAGGTCAGCCACCGCAACCAGCTTCTTCAAACGCACCCGCCCCGTTTCGGGATCCGCCTCGACTTCAGCAGCGCCGACGCAGACCTCCCAAAAGACGGGACCTTTTGCAAACGAACCGTCATCGCCCTTTTTCGGGTGAACCTCACCGAAACCGACCACCTGACCGCCGACCATCCCGAAGTAACGCTCGATGATTTTTTCGTAAGGAATCACTTCATTGCCGAAAGAGATGCCACCGTCCTTGACTTCGGCGGCTGACTCCGGCTGGTCCCATGATCGTGCTGCCATGCTCACCAGCTTGTTTCGCAAATCCACCGCCGCATTTTGCAGTGCTTTACCAGCGATGGTGGTGGACCGACTGGCTCCGGTCGAGCGATCAAAGGGCGAGAACTCGGTGTCTGGGTTGACGACCCGGACTCGCGACGGCGAGATCGCTAACTCAGAGGCAACGATCTGGGTCATCACCGTTTGAGCCCCTTGGCCCACCTCGGTCGTGCTCACTAACACCAGGACGCTCCCGTCGGCGAGCATGTGGACCAGCGCGGTAGACACAGGATGTGCTCCGGCAGCCAGCAGTCCCACGCTGACCGCTCGGCCCACCCCGGGTGATTTGGGGGTGGAGCTGTCCCAGCCCAGGGCTTCCGCTGCTTTCGTCACATCGCCGATCAGATCAGCGTCCAACGGTTTGGCTCCTGGACGCACCTCCTCACCGGGCTTGAGCAAATTTTGCCGGCGCATCTCCACCGGATCGATGCCGATGCGACGTGCGAGTGTATCCACCTGATTTTCCCCGATCCATTGCAGCTGCGCGTTGCCTAACGCGCGGTACGATCCCGCCGGTGAGGTGTTGGTGTACACCCCGGCGGCCTCGATCGACACCGCCTGCCAGCGATAGGGCCCTGGCGCTGCATCGCCGGCGGTTGCGACCACCCGCGGACCGTTATCGGCATAGGCGCCCGTATCCAGCCATAGCCGGCATTGTCGAGCCAACAGACGGCCGTGTCCGTCTGCCGCTGTTTTCATCCAACAGCGCATTCCGTGACGGCGCGAGGTGGCCATCGCTTCCTCGACCGTGTTCACGATGAGGACCGGATATCCCACTTTCATCGACAGCGCTACGGCAAGCGGTTCCAGACGGGTGTAAGATTTGCTGCCGAATCCCCCGCCGATGTACGGGACGATGACGCGCACGATCGAGAGCGGAATTGAGAAAATGTCAGCGATCTCCGCCCGGATGATATGGGGATGCTGGCAGTTCGCCCAGATCGTCACCTTCTCGTTGGTGTAGTGCCCCAAGGCGGCATGGGTTTCCATGGCATATTGGTAGACGGCCGGGAAGGTGTACTCCGCTTCGACCACGTGAGTGGCTTCGGCAAAGAGTTCGTCTACATCGCCCGTGGAGAACCCATAGCGATAACAGACGTTGCCTTCCAGAGGGCCTAGATCTCCCAAGCCGTGAAACAGTCCGAGGCGGCGCGGGGTGTCTTCATGCAGTGCAGGCATCCCTTCCTTCAAGGCCGCTTCGATGTCTGCCACCACCGGCAGCTCCTCATACTCAACGTGAATCGCATCGAGGGCATCTGCGGCGATCGCCTCGCTTTCTGCAGCCACGGCCGCGACCGGTTCGCCGATAAACCGCACCCGGTCGATTGCGACGATCGGACGGTCCTTGATCGCATGTCCATAGAAGGGATCGATCTCCGTCAGATCTTTGCCGGTCAGCACCGCGACGGCGCCTGGGATCTTGAGCACGCCGCTTACATCGATGTTTCGGATGCGGGCGTGGGGATAGGGACTTCTCAGCACCTTGCCGTAGAGCATGTTGGGCAACCTGAGATCGGCGGTGTAGATCGCCTGCCCGGTCACCTTGTCGACACCGTCAACCCGCGGTATGCTCTTGCCAATCAGCGAATCCACATCCACCTCCTCATACTCATGAGACATCCTCTCCCACACGTCGAGCACGGCGGATGAGATATTCCCAGTAGTCATCGATAAACGCATCCTGGTACTTTTTCGGAAACAGGGCTTCTGCCTCAGACGCACTGATCACGTGGGTCAAATCTCCCAAGCGGGTTGCGATCAGCTGCAGTTGTATCGCTCTTTCCAAGGTCAGGGCGGTGACGATCGCCCAGCGCACATCCTTGCCAACAACCAATGTGCCGTGGTTGCACAGCAGCAAGGCGCGAGCGCTGCCCAGCGCGCGGGCGACGGCCTGTCCCTGCTCGGTACCGGTGATCAGGTCGGGTGAGTCATTGAAGCGGGGCAAGCCGTCATAGAACAGTACGGCATCGTGATTGATCATCTTGAGCTCCTCAGAGGTAGCTCCCAACGCGATCGCGTGGATGGGGTGGGCATGGATCACCGCCCCCACATCGGGCCTCAGCTTGTACACTTCGGTATGCAAAGGGAACTCCAGGTGTACACCCTGTCCATTCTCCGCTGGCTCGAGTTGCCGACCCTGAAGATCTATGGGGATCACGTCGTTTGCGGTTACCTCACCCAGTCCCAGCCCTCGCCGCTTCATGTACACCGTCCGTGAGTCATACCGCGCGCTGACGTGTCCCAGGCTCAAATCCCCCTGGTTTTCCATCGCCAAGATCCGACACGCCCAGGCCACCTCTGTTTGCAGTTGCCGAGTCGACTTCATAGGGGTTATTCTCGCCTTTTCGTGGGTGGATACTCCGGATGAGGAAAGCCAAACACCATCACGACGTCCTCCGATCCGGTATTGACCACCGAATGCCACACGCCGGCCGGGATGAACAGCGCATCGCCCTTCTGATATGGAATGGAATCCCCATCTATGCGCAGTTCCCCCCTGCCCTGAAGCACGATAGCCACCTCTTCGACCTCGTGCTTCACGGTCGGCAACGCCGTCCCTGGCGTGAACACCGAGTATCCCAACGAACTTTGATTGCCTGAGACCCGCTCCGTGGAGATCACCATCGCACTCCAGCTTCCTTGAGGCAGTTCGATTTTGGACGTCTCGGACAGCCGAACCACCTGCACTTCATTCGGATTCAAGCTCATATCATCCACTGTCCATCTTTGACGATATATTGCCCGGTGTCCACGACCTGGAGCGTGCCGTCGCGGACAACGCCATCGAGGTGCAGCGTGCTCACGTTTTGGCCACCGGGGTAAGCGTTGTGGTTGTCGCCGAGGGCGAAGTGAATCGTTCCTCGTCGACCCTTTTCTGAGGGTGTGCCGAACGGAGCTTTTTCGCTCGTGCCGAAGGCAAACTCACCGATGATGTCCGCGCCGTCCACGCCCTCGATCGTGTTCTTAAGGCGTTCAGCCTCTTCTCCGCCTTCGATCGACACGGCTTTGCCTCCCTTGACCTCCCAGACGATCGGCGTGTTCACCGCGCCCGGAACCCCAATCCCCAACATGACGCCATCGACCACGATGCGGCCTTCGGTCTGATCTTCCACGGCGGCAAAAGCGACCTCAGTCCACAGAGGCAGGGGGCCCATCATGTCCCCTGGGTTCTTGATCGGGATCACTTCCAGCGCCGGGCGTCTCTCGATGGAGACCTCGACGTCGGTGCCCACCGCCGAGGTCACCCGGACACGGTTCGCCTGATTTAGGATCTCGGCTGCCTTATGCGCGCGGTCCACGGCCTGTTGGATGTCCTCCTGCATCAAATTCCATGAGCCCATTCCCTCCTCCACCGACGCGATCTTGGCGTTGTTTGCACACGACTCTTTGACCGCGCTGATGTGGGCAAAGCGATTGGCCCACTCCAGGTTGGTGATGATCAGGATGGTGTCCGAGTGAACCATCGCTTGATGGAGGTTCTTGGGAGGGGCCATGGGAAAGTGCGTGTCCTTGAGACCACGGCTCACCTGAGCATCGTTGTTGGCAATGACTGGGAACGCTCCTCGATCGACCGCGACCGCAGCCAGCGCATTCGCCTCTTTGAGGTGGTCATTGTCGGTGATGATCGTGACCGCCTCGTCTTTGCCGATGGACATGCAGATGTCCACAATCAACTCTGCATCTTTACGCATAGACTCATCCATAGAAAACGGTCAAGGGGATTCGCCCGGTTCAGGGGGCGAGGGGAATTGACCGCAGCGCGATAGCGCTGAAGCCCTTGACCTTCACCTCCGTTTCGTGTATACTTAGATCATGCAAGCGAAGAAAACACGCTATACGGTTTACAATATCAACTATCACCTGGTGTGGATACCCAAGTATCGCCGCCCTATTCTTGTGGGTTCGGTGAAAAACCGCTTGCTTGAGATGTTCGAGACCATTGCCGCCAATAACGAGCTTGAGATTCTGGAAGCCCAAGTGATGCCGGACTACGTTCACCTGTTCGTATCCGCACCGCCAAGACATTCTCCTGCTTGGATTGCCAACGCATTTAAGGGACCAACCGCTCGCTGGCTTCGCCATGAATTCCCCCAACTGGAACAGCAGATTCGCGGCAAACTTTGGACGCGCACCTATTACGTTGGAACCGCTGGGCACGTATCCGCTGAAACGATCAAACGTTACATCGAAGAACAGACGGAGGTTTAATTGAAACGCGCTTACCAATACCGCCTGTATCCGACCAAGAAGCAAGCACAAGCGCTTGAGCAATTGCTTGTGGCGGGCCAGCGGCTCTACAACGCCAGTCTGGAACATCGTCTGTTGTGTTGGAGATGGTATCGCAAGCCAGTCTGGTATCTGGATCAGGCTTCGGACCTCAAAGCGATCCGCAACGAGCATCCCGACATCGGTGTTCTCAACTTCTCGGCATGCCAGCAGGTGCTTCGCAGGCTGGATAAGGTGTACCGTGAGTTCGTCAACGGCAAGCGGGGTCGGCCACGGTTCAAACCGCTGGCGCGCTTCCGCTCGCTGGAGTTCCGTTTTGGCGATGGTACCAGCCTGACCAAGAACCACCGGCTGAGAATCCAAAATGCTGGCGAGATCAAGGTTCGCTGGCATCGTGGTTTGCCTGACGGTGCCAAGATCAAAGACTTGGTGCTGACTCGCCACGCTGATGGCAAGTGGTTTGTCACCTTTCGCTTTGAGTTCCCCAACCCAACGCCGCCTGCTCACACCGGTCCCGCTGTAGGGATCGACGTGGGCCTGGAGTCGTTTGCCACGTTGTCTACGGGTGAAAAGATCGTTAACCCGCGCTGGTATCGCCAGTCTGAGGAACGCCTTAAGGCAGTCCAACAACGGTACTCCAAGTGTAAGTCCCGGCGGCAGCGCAACCGCCTGTCTCAGCTTCACGCCAAGGTCCAGCGTCAACGCAAGGACTTCTTGCACAAGCTGTCTCACCGATTGACTCAAGAGTTTAGCCGGATCGCGGTCGAAAAGCTGAACATCAAGAACATGACAGCCAACGGTCACAACGGACTGAACAAGTCGATCTACGATGCAGGTTGGGGAACCTTCGTACCGATGCTTGGATACAAGGTAGAGAGAACCGGGTCCAAGCTCGTAAAGGTCAACCCCGCCTACACAAGCCAACAGTGCGCATCGTGCGGTCAGCTTGTTCCTAAGATGCTCAGTTTGCGTGTGCATGACTGTCCTCATTGCGACTTCCGCTGTGATCGCGACCTCAACGCCGCTCTGGTGATTCTGTCTAAAGCTACGGGTTGGGAACCAGCCCACGGCCTTGCGCCGTTGAAGCCCGCTCCCCTTTAGGGGGTGGGTAGTTCACGATGACTTCCTCCTTTTTGTTTTTTATGTCTCTTAATAGTTTAACTCACCAACGGCAAAACCTCGTTTGTGAACCGTTCGACCTGGCCGAACTGATCCAAAGCGCCAAAGCGACAGATGAAGTAGTTGACCCCGGCGTCTTGGAAGTCGCGGATCCACTGGGCGATCTGTTCTGGCGTACCCGTGGGTCCCCACTCCCCCAGATCCATAGACTGACTGAGTTCCGGATAATAGGTGCTGATGTACTCCCCGAGGCTGCGTTGAGCTTCCACCTCGCTGTCTGCGACGTTCATGGTCACCTGGTAGGCCATCGCATACTCGGAGATGTCGCGATCGATCTTGGCCACGGCTTCAGCGATGCGCTTGCGTTGTGATTGAAACTCTTCCGGATGACGGGCGCGGCAACAGGTCAGCCAGCCGTCACCGTATCGAGCGATGCGCCGCGATGCCCGGTCAATGATGCGCTGTACGCCTTCCTCGGTCACGCTACCCGGAATCAACCGGGGGTTGCTCACCACCCAGATGGGCGGTGGCTTTTGAACCGGTGATAGCGGCCCCATCTCCGTCCCCGAGTAAAACTGAACGTCCTCGTACTGAAAATACTCACCCTGAAAGTTCACCTTGCCGCGAGTCCAGAGTTCGCGTAGCACCGCCAACCCCTCTTCGAAGATGTTCGCCCGCTTGGCAAAGTCAAGCCTGAGGGCTTGATATTCTCTGCGTACGCCTTCCTCAGGATTTCCCATGCAGGCGCCGAGGATCGTGCGCCCGTTGGAGAGGACGTCCAACGTCGCCCATTCCAATGCCAGATACAGGGGATTGCGCGTGGCGGTGACCAGACAGGCCGTGCCCAGACGGACCCGTGACGTGCGCTGGGAAATAGCTGCCAGCAATTGCAGCGGTTCGTAACGCGGTTTGGAAAACAGACTGTCACCGACCCAGACCGAGTCGAAGCCCGATTGCTCAACGACCTCGGACAGATCGAGCAGGTCTGCCACACGGTACGCTTCCGCCAGGAGCGGTTCGCGGTTGTTCAAGTTGACGCCAAATTGAGTCATGATGATGACCTCGCTAGGTTACAGGCGATTGGACAGGATATCCTGACGCAGGTATTCATAGGTCTGTTGACTTAAAGTGCGATTATCCATAGATAATCTCGGATTTCTGATGCTGATTTTTGCAAAAATTTTTTGTATACCGTCAACAATATACAATTTAGCAATATACCATAAAGCGGGACTCAAAGTCAAGTCTTGTAACCTTCGTTCCCAGGCAGCGCTCTTCGCGGATGATGATGTGTTTTGAGTCATCTCTTCGCTGTCTCAGCAGCATCAGGTTGTCCCAGAGGCGGATCGCAATCATTACCCGAGCCTCTCCCCTCAGTTCAGTTGGGTCTGGGCTCATGACTCATCCGCGCTTGCGCCTCCGTGGACGAAACCGCCTGGCTCGTCCTCGTCTTCATCGGATCTCGGTAGCCTTCCTCCTTCTTCAGCATCCAGTACGTCGCCTCCGCCAGATGCCGTGATACCGCTCCAATCGCCTTGAGATGCCCCTTGCGCCGTTTGATTCGCTCATACAACTGACTGACATGTCGCTGTCGCCAACCGGGCCGATTCCGATGGCGACAGACCGCATTCGCTGTTTCCACATAGGCCCACTTCAGATAGCGGTTCACGTCTTGGCGCACGCGACCATGGCGCACCTTGCCTCCGCTGGCGTGTACCCGGGGCGTCGTCCCCGCATACGAGGCCAGGTGGCCTGCGCTCGGGAAGCGATCGACGTCTCCCACCTCCGAGATGATCACCACCCCCAGGATGAAGCCGACTCCCGGCAAGCTCATCACCCACTTGATCTGGGGTGTGGGTGTCTGGTGGAAGACCGCTTCCATCCGTTCTTCAAACGCCTGAATCTGTTGATCCACCGCTCGTAGTTGCTCCAGGAGTCGTTCGGTGGCATACTGAGTCTGCGGCGGCAACTGCTCGATTCGTTCTGCAAGCAGAACGCGTCCCCGAACTCCAAAGATATCGCTCACCTCGCGAATCGTGAGCGCGTATTTGGCGAGCGTGGCATGGATCCGATTCTTCAGCCGAGTGCGTTCCCGAGTTAACACCATTCGTGTGCGGGGCAAGTCTCGGGCATCGCGGATCTCTGCAGGTGGAATCCACACGGTGGGCAGGGTTCCACTGCGCTGCAGTTGATTGATCCCCCGGGCATCGAGCTTGTCCGTCTTGTTGATCGCGCCCATCATCATAAGATAATCATAGGATAATCAAGATAAAGAACCAACCCACTTCTAAAAATCAACCCTCCAAAACCCAGCCCTAGAGCTTATATCCGATTCCTGTTGACCAGATTGTACTTGTAGAGGACTTGACATGTACGGAGATTCGCTGTACAATTGTACTTGTAGAGGATTTGACAGGTACGGAGACTTGCTGTACAACTCAGCAACGGTCAGAAAGGAGTTGATTATGTCCATCTCTAGAGTACAAGACAATACGGCAAAGAAGGCTCGCTTGGATCTGCGGATAACAGCAGACCAGAAAGAACTGATTAAGCGAGCTGCCGCTTTCAATGGTAGCTCAATGACAGATTTCGTGATTAGTGCTGCCCGGGAAGCAGCAAAGCTTGCTTTGGAAGAACACGAGACAATGAGCCTCACTAAGCGTGATCGCGAAGCCTTTGTACAGGCTCTCATTGAATCTCCTACACCTAGCACTCGTCTACGTGAGGCGGCAAGGCGATACAAGTCAAGTAAAGCTATGGGCCGCTAAATGTCTGAGACCGATGAGTCTCCATACCTCATTGAACCATTCGATAAAAAACGGCATGACCGATCCAATTTCTCTTGTGGCATCGAGTCACTAGACCGCTATTTGCACAAGCAAGCTAGCCAGGATCGTAAACGTAGAATAGCTGCACCCTTCGTGCTTGTCAAAGAAGGCCAGCCTGATGTGCTGGGGTATTACACCCTGTCTGCCTTCAGCATCTATCTTGAGGATCTCCCAGTGGACTTAGCCCAAAGACTCCCTCACTATCCTGATGTGCCAGCCACTCTGCTTGGGCGCCTGGCCGTGGATCAGAAGTGGCAAGGAAAGGGATTGGGAGAATTCCTGCTAATGGATGCGTTGTCCCGAAGCCTAAATCAGGCAAACAAGATCGCTTCCTTTGCCCTTGTAGTGGATGCCGTCAATGAAAATGCACGAAACTTCTATCTCTATTTTGGATTCCAGCCCTTTCTGGATCGCCCAGATAGATTGTTTCTGCCCATGAAGACTATAGAACAACTTTTCAGCAAGTGAGGTCTGACTTTTGAGTCAAAACCTACTTTTAGGGCAAAGCCTGGGGGGCATCGAAGAGTTGTTTGGGACTGGGACGACGCCAAAGTACACATAGCTGTTGAAGCATAGACAGAAGATAAAGGGCCCACGATAATAGCGGGTCTTTTCCCTTTGACCTATATCGAAAGGTAGAGACGCATCTCTACCCCCTTCCCCAGCCAGCACATATGCCCACCACACCAGCTCCACCCACCGGTCCAAGCTCTCCTCCCCCCGACACTGGCAATCCTCCAGCCCAAACCGCTGCTTCAGCTGCTTGATCAACTCCTCGATCCACCTTCGCCGCCCCGATGCGTTTGCGCCGCAGGGAGCGGATCTGGGGTTGGGGCCAACCGTCGGATTCGAACGCCCGCGATAGAGCGGAGACGCTGACCAACCGGGCCAGTTTCGTCAGGGTCTTTCGACCGTCTCGGACCATCAAGCCGAGGATCATTGACACGAGGCTGCGCCAGCGGTAAACTGAAAGTTGGGCCTTGAAGGCCTGTTTCAGACGTGTGTAGACGTGTTTGGGCAGGGTGCCCACTCCTTTATGGCGATCATCGAGCTGGACGCCTACAGCTACAGCTACCCGGACGGACGCCTCGGCGTTGACGGGATCACCCTTTCGATCGAACGCGGCCAGTTTGTGCTCATCTGCGGCCCCAACGGCAGTGGCAAAACGACGTTCGCCCAAGCGTTGGGGGGTCTTCTGGAGGGCGGTGATCCGCAGGGCCGATTGACGGTCGATACGGGCGAGATCGGCATAGTGTTCCAGAATCCTGAGGAGCAGATGGTTGGGCGGACCATCGAGTTAGATGTCGCCTTCGGACCGGAGAACCTGGGGATGCCACCGGCGGAGATCCGACGCCGCGTCATGACCGCGCTGCAGACCGTGGACATCCTCCATCTCGCTGAACGGCCGGTGAGTGAGTTGTCGGGAGGGGAGCTTCAGAAGGTGGCGATCGCCGGATCTCTGGCTATGGAAGCGCAGATTCTGCTGCTCGATGAGCCGACCTCCCAACTCGATTCGATCTCTCGAGAGGAGATCATCACGCTCCTGGCCAGGCTCCATCATGAAGGGCAGACGCTGATCGTGGTTGAGCAGGACATCCGTGGCCTGCTCGAACTGGCCGACTGGGTCGTGTTGCTCAACGAGGGGCGGATCGCTGTCCAGGGGCCCCCCCGCGAGATCGTTGCCGCCGATGCGTTCTGGAGCTCGGGGATCCGGATCCCCGATGTCACCCGGCTCGGGATCGAGTTAAGCGAGCATCTCTCAGATGTCGCGATCCCGCTGTCGATGGACGAGGCGGTGGCGATGGCCGGGAAGATCCTCAAGCCTGGAGATCGGCCATGGCGATGATCGAGATTGACAACCTCCATCATAACTACGACGGGATCCGGGCGCTTTCGGGCGTCGGCTTCCGTGTCGCCCGGGGAGAGACGGCTGTGGTAATGGGAAGCAACGGCGCGGGGAAGACGACGTTGCTCAGGCACCTGAACGGGCTCCTGAAACCGGATCGCGGTCGGGTCGTCGTGGACGGTCTGGACATGGCGGCCGCCCCACCGTCACAAGCGGTCAGACGGGTCGGGCTCGTGTTTCAGAACCCCCAGCATATGTTCTTTGCTGAGACGGTGTGGAAGGAGGTTGCATTCTACCCGAAGAACCTGGGGCTATCGGACGTTGAGGATCGCGTGGAACGGCTGCTGCGTAAGCTGGACCTCTGGGAACTGAAGGATAAGAGCCCGTTCGCGTTGAGCCAGGGGGAGCAACGACGCGTCGCCATCGCCGCGGTCCTCGCCGGTGATCCACCGGTGATCGGCCTCGATGAGCCGATCAGTTGGTTGGACGCGGATCAGACTGCTCGGGTCGCTGAGTTGATCCAAGGGTTGGAGGATAAGACGATCGTGATCGCCACCCACGCCATCGACTGGGCGATGACATTCACCGATCAGCTTATCCTGCTTCAGGATGGAAAACTTCTCGCCGCTGGAAAGACGCAGGAGATTGTTCGGGACCGGGCACTCTTCGAACGCGCCGGGCTGCGCCGGCCGGAGATCATCGAGTGGGGTGAGCGGATCGGGATCGCTGTCGAAAGCGTCTCCGAGGCGGTCCAGGCGCTCCTTGAACGGGCAAGTTAGCCGTCAGCCGTCAGCGATCAGCGGTCGAACAGCTCCGTCAGCAACTCTGTGGTGGTTCGGCTGAGCTCGTAATCCTGGAGGTGATCAAGATCGGGCACCACCCAGCGGGCGTCGAGCGCGTCGGAGCCCGGTTCGAGCTGGCCGCCGATCGGCTTGGCATAAAAGTCGATCAGAACGTAATGATAGGCGATCTCGGATCCGTCTCGCTCGATCAGATCCTTTACCCCGGCGATCTCGCCCAATTCGATCTCCAGGCCCGTCTCCTCACAGATCTCACGCCGAACCGCTTCCTCGAGCCGTTCGCCCCAACGCAACCGGCCGCCTGGGATCGCCCAGATCCCTCGGCCGGGTGGCTTGCCTCGCTGGACCAGAAGCACTTTCCCGTCGTTCACGATCACTGCACCGACCCCGACGATCGGGTGTCTGTTTTCCAACCGATCTCACCTCCGCATCGTCTTCATCGGCTATGAGCCCGTTGAACTCTTGACTTTGGACCATCTGCCAGTATTATTATAGTAACGATGGTGACCGAGGAGTGCCACCTGCACGGGGACGTTCGGGTTGGAATCTGAGAGGAAAGGTATTCTGATGTCCAGCCGCTCCATGTTGCGATTCGCCTTGATCCCAATCCTGCTGATCTTTCCGGCCCTATGGACCGTTGCCCAGCTACAGGATGACCCGGACGCTGTCAGCAGCACCGTGATCCCGCTCGTCTCGCAGCTCGGGTTCGGAGGTGTCGTTGGCCTCGTCGTCGGCTTCACCCTGAAGAAGGTGGGCAAGCTGATTGCGATCGCCTTCGGCCTGTTCTTCATTCTGCTCCAGGTGCTCGCCTACTACGGACTCATCACCATTGACTGGAATCCGATCGCGGACTGGTGGGCACGGTTCACTGACCCGGAGACGCTTCAGAGCCGCTGGGAGGCACTGCGGGCCATTCTGTTCTCTAACCTGCCCGCGTTCGGCGGGGCGATCCCGGGATTTGTCCTCGGTCTGAAGGTGGGTTGAGTGACGAGACGAGGAGAGACGATGGGTGACCGGCCGGCGCTGTTGGTGTGGGTGCGCCACGGTGAATCGATCTTCAACGCGGAGCGAAAGGCGATCGCGCGCGGTGAGCTCGACGCTCCCAGCGACGAACTGCGCCGTTACCATAACTTCACCTACCCGCTCAGTGAACAGGGGAGGGCGCAGGCAGATCGGATTGGACGCCACTTGAGCGCTGAATTCGGGCAGTTCGATCGTGCCTTCACCTCTCCGATGCGGCGAGCCCGCGAAACGGCGGATGCGATCCTGCGTCACTTCGATCCCCGGCCCGAGCCGATCGTCGAAGATCGAATCCGGGAGCGGGACCCGGGCGTTCCCGAGGGCATGGTCAGGGCGGAGACGGAGTTGGCCCGGATCCTGCCCGGAGAGTCCCGACGCCGGGAGTGGGAAGGTCGCTATTACTACCGACCGCCGGGAGGCGAGAACTTCTCTGATGTCGGACTGCGGATCCACAGCTTCCTCGAAACCCTGGTCGATGAGCACGACGGCGAGCGCCTGCTGGTCGTGACCCATGCGGCGGTGATCGCAATGGCCCGCAAGCTGATCGAGCGGTTGAGTCCGGAGGAGGCTCTGGCGTTCGACGAGACGATAGAGGTCGGTTCGATCACTGTTTACACCGATGATCCGGATCAAAACAGGCTGGTGTTGGAACGTGCCAACCAGGTCGTCTGAAATCTAGGATTCTGAATGCAGAAAAGACGGTTGAGTTGAGATCGTGATCTTTGGAGAATACTGCATGGAGGAACAAGTTGCCTGAGCCGCTTGTTGACGAGATTGTTCTCAAGATTGACCAAGCTGACAAACTTTTCTATCGACTGGTCTTGGTTGTAGCTCCCTCTGGATCTGGCAAGACAACAGCGTTACGAGAGGTGGCCAGGCGTACTAAATTCCCTTATATCAACGTGAATCTAGAACTTAGCCAGCGCTTGCTCCCTTTAACTGAGCGACAACGCCTTCTGAGAGTATTTCGACTGCTCAGTGAGATCGTTGAGGGGTATAGCAAGGCGGTTATCTTAGACAATCTTGAAATGCTCTTTGATGTCTCGCTTAAACAAGACCCTCTTCGTCTTCTACAAGAGATTTCTCGTAACAAGACAGTGATCGCTGCTTGGAACGGCTCGATAGAGAAGGACTACCTGACATACGCCACACCCGATCATCCGGAATATCGACGGTACCCAGTTCGCGATTTCCTGGTGGCAGGTGCGGAGGTAACGACATGAAATACGGTGAGTTGATTCAATTCGAGCCTATTGTGACTGCAATCCAGCTCCTTGATGCTGATAAGGCGGATGCCGCTCGACAACATGTATCCACGTATGTTATCTCGGATGAGATGGCCGAGAGGCTTACTGACATCGTTTTTCCCCACCTTCAATTTGACCAACCCGCTGACAACAAAGGCATCCTGGTTGTTGGAAACTATGGCACCGGCAAGTCACACCTCATGGCGGTGATCTCAAGCATCGCCGAACATACCGATCTCACCTCTGCTCTCACCAACACCGAGGTCGAGGACGCAGCAGCCCAGATTGCTGGAAAGTTCGAAGTGATCCGTACTGAGATTGGCTTCACTACGATGTCACTCCGAGACATCGTGGTGAAAGAACTCGAGGAACATCTGGCCGCCATTGGGGTGCACTACACCTTCCCGGCCGCTAGCGAAGCTCCAAACACCAAGCGCGCCTTCGAGGAGATGATGAACGCGTTCCACCAGCGGTATCCCGATCACGGTCTGCTCTTGGTAGTGGACGAGTTGCTCGACTATCTACGCACCCGGAAGGATCAGGAACTCATCCTCGATCTGAACTTCCTGCGCGAAGTCGGCGAGGTGTGTAAGAACTTGCGGTTTCGCTTCATAGCTGGTGTTCAAGAGGCCATCTTCGATAGCCCCCGATTCCAGTTTGTTGCCGACAGCCTTCGCCGGGTCAAGGATCGATTTGAGCAGATTCTCATTGCCCGTAGAGATGTGAAGTTCGTTGTTGCTGAGCGTCTGCTCAAGAAGATCGCTGAGCAACAAGCTAAGATCCGGGAACACCTCACTCCATTTGCCAAGTTCTATGGTGATATGAATGAACGGATGGATGAGTTCGTCCGTCTGTTCCCTGTCCATCCGAATTATATCGACACCTTCGAGCGGATCACGTTCGCAGAAAAACGAGAGGTTCTTAGAACTCTGTCTCAAGCTATGAAGGATCGGCTTGAAAAAGACGTTCCAGAAGACCAACCAGGCCTCATCGCTTATGACAGCTACTGGATCACATTGAAGGAAAATCCTGCTTTTCGCGCGGTGCCCGAGATTAAAGAGGTAATCAATTGCAGCCAGGTTCTTGAAGCCAGTATCCAGCAGGCTTTCACTCGGCCACCATACAAACCCATGGCCCTCCAGATCATTCACGCTCTGTCAGTTCACCGGCTGACCACCGGGGACACTTATGCGTCTCTGGGTGCTACCGCGAAGGAGTTGCGGGACACCCTGTGTCTTTATCAACCTGGCATCGAGGATCTCGGCGGCGAACCGGCAGATGACCTCCTATCCCAGGTAGAAACAGTACTCCGAGAGATTCACAACACCGTGAGCGGTCAGTTTATTTCTTTCAATCTGGACAATCGCCAGTACTACCTGGATCTCAAAAAGACCGAGGACTTCGACGCACTCATTGAGAAGCGGGCAGAAAGCCTCGATTTGGCACAGCTCGACCGCTACTACTACGAAACTCTTAAGCAGGTGATGGAGTGTACTGATCAAACCTACGTCACCGGTTACCGTATCTGGGAACACGAGCTGGAATGGCGTGAACGTAAGGCAGCACGTCAAGGCTACCTATTCTTCGGAGCTCCCAACGAACGATCCACAGCTGTTCCGCCACGGGACTTTTATCTTTACTTCATCCAACCCCACGATCCACCACCTTACAAGGACGAGAAGAAGGCTGACGAGGTCTTCTTTCATCTCACCGGAGCTGACGATGAATTCAACCAAACTCTCCGAAGCTACGCGGCGGCTATAGACTTGGCCTCGACATCTTCCGGACATGCTAAGTCCACTTACGAATCGAAAGCAATTAGTTTCTTACGCGGCCTAGCCAAGTGGCTCCAGGAGCATATAACTAATGCGTTTGAGGTAACCTATCAGGGCAAACGCGAACCTCTGCTGGGCTGGGTGAAAGGCAGGCTCTCCCCTACTGGGAGCGTGCGGGCCAATGTTCGCGACATCGTTAATACAGTTGGATCGGTCTGTTTAGCACTCCATTTTGAAGAGCAAGCCCCAGGATACCCCGTTTTCTCCGTGCTGATTACCAGAACCAACCGAGTTCAGACAGCTCAGGCCGCTCTACGCTGGATTGCAGGAAGCACCAAGACCCAACAGGCCACTGCTGTGCTGGATGCGCTCGAACTGCTCGACGGCGAGCAGCTCAATCCATACCGCTCCAAGTACGCAAACCACATCCTGCTCCGCAAGAAAGGGCACGGGCAGGTGGTCAATCGAGCTGAACTCATCGAGGACGTCCTTGACGCTGAGTACATGGCACCGGAGAGTTACCGCCTGGAGCCCGAATGGGTGGTTGTCCTGCTGGCAGCCTTGGTTTATTCAGGCGACCTAGTCTTGGCCATTCCGGGCAAGAAGTTCGATGCCACGAATCTTGCTGATCTTGCCATCACACCCTTTGAGGATCTCATCCATTTCAAACATATCGAGCAACCCAAGGAATGGAATCTACCTGTGCTAAAGGCTCTTTTCGAGCTCTTAAATCTTACACCGGGTATGGCGCAGCTTGTTACACAGGGCCAAGGGGAGCCGGTTCAGGAACTCCAGAAAGCCGTTGGTCAAGCCGTGGAAAAACTGGTTCACGCCCAACGGTATCTTCAAGATGGACCTAGCTTCTGGGGGCGAAGCATGTTGACCGAAGAGGAAACCAACGAATTTCGCTCCCGCTTGGACCGGACTAAAGAATTCTTGGAATCACTACAGGCCTTCAACACGCCAGGGAAGCTCAAGAACTTTCGCTACGACATGCAAGAAGTAAAAGCTCAAGAAACAGGGTTACAAACATTGGAGAAGATAGAGACCCTGCGTGAATTGGTGAACGATTTAGGTCCCATTGCATCGTATTTGTCTCAAGCAGAGCACGTGCTTCCTGACGATCATCCCTGGGTCAATCAGATGATACAGGTTCAGGGTGAGGTTCTCGCCCAGATCGTAGATCCTGCTCAGCGAACTGCTGCCTCGTTCCGCCAGCAGACGTCCCAAAAGCTCACGAAACTCAAGAAAGACTATGTGAAGGCATACCTAGATCTGCACGCCAGGGCCCGCCTCGGCGCCAACGAGGACAAACGC
The DNA here is from genome assembly GCA_046758705.1 of Bipolaricaulia bacterium. Classification (GTDB taxonomy): domain Bacteria; phylum Bipolaricaulota; class Bipolaricaulia; order JBHIAT01; family JBHIAT01; genus JBHIAT01. The sequence goes on along the minus strand of JBHIAT010000027.1, from coordinate 2,342 downwards.
AAGATCGAACTGCTGCACGACGAGCGTTTGGAAAAACTTAAACAGCTTGCAACCATCGACCTTATGTCAACCGAGCAATTGACCGATTTTCAGAACCGCCTAACAGAACTCAAGATCTGCTTTGCCTTGACAGAACAAGACCTTGATGCCTCTCCTGTTTGTCCACACTGCTCGTTCAAACCGAGCACAGAGTACATCAGTGCGCCTGCAAAACACGTCCTCTCCGGACTCGACGACGAACTGGATCAACTCGTTTCTACCTGGACACAGACCTTGCTGACAAACTTGGAAGATCCCTTGGTTCGAGAGAATCTCGACCTGCTTAAGCCTGAAGATAAAGAGCTGGTGGATATTTTTGTCGAGGAACGCCATTTGCCAGATGATCTTGAGCAAGATTTCATCCAAGCGATACAAGAGGTGCTCTCAGACCTCACTAAAGTAGTGATCAGAATGGAAGAGCTACAAGCTGCGCTTCTTAAGGGCGGCTTGCCGGTCACCCTGGATGAGATGAAGAGACGTTTCGAGGGCTATCTCAGTGATCTGGTGAAGGGTAAGGATTCGGACAAAGTTAGAATTGTCTTGGAATTAGGAAGAGAGGAATAAATGGAAGGTAAAAGGCTTATCCGAACCCTTCGAATAAAGAATTTTCTTTCCTACGGAAGTGAAAGCGAAGAAATTGAACTTCTACCGCTCAATGTTCTTATCGGTCCGAACGTATCTGGTAAGTCGAACCTGATCGAAGCTATTGGACTGCTACGCGCAACACCAAAAGACCTGACCGCTCCAATTCGCGAAGGAGGCGGGATTGCGGAGTGGCTTTGGAAAGGTGAGAAATCCAATCCGAAAGTTCCGACAGCTGAGATCGAGGCGATTGTCAATTACCCTGATGGAATCATGCCACTACGCTATCGACTTTGTTTTACGATGGTCGGTCAAAGGCTGGAGCTTGTAGACGAAGTTATTGAGAACGAACGTCCAAGTGGACCAAATGAAACTGATGTCTATTTCTTTTACCGCTATCAGCAGGGTAACCCCGTTTTAAACGTAAAAACTGTGGTTGGAGATCAAGGAGAACAAGCTCGCGCTGGAACGGCTGAGGGAAGAACTCGGCGAGATCTTCGCCGGGAAGACCTCAGTCTGGAGCAATCTGTGTTATCTCAGCGAAAAGATCCGGATCAGTATCCGGAGATCACGTACTTGGGAAACCAGTTTGCCAAGATACAGCTATACAGGGAGTGGAACTTAGGACGCTACACGGCACCGAGAATGCCACAGAAAGCGGACTTACCCGAGGATTTTCTCTTGGAAGACACGAGCAACCTCGGGCTTGTTCTAAACGATTTGCAAAACCGACCAAAGGTTAAAAAGCTGATCATAGAAAAGCTAAAGAAGTTTTACGATGCAGCAGATGACATTGCCACCAAGATTCAAGGTGGCACAGTACAGATATTTATCCATGAAAAAGGCCTTCATCAGCCTATTCCTGCGACCCGTCTGTCAGATGGTACACTTCGTTATCTCAGCTTGCTGACCCTACTCTGCCACCCGACACCACCGCCTCTTTTGTGCATCGAAGAGCCGGAGCTTGGGTTACATCCTGACATACTGCCCACTATCGCTGAATTGCTAATCGAGGCATCGCAGCGCACCCAATTGATTGTCACCACACATTCTGACATTCTAGTTTCCGCACTTACGGAAATTCCTGAGTCAGTTCTGGTGTGTGAGCATGATGGCACAGGAAGTCGCTTGCGCCGTCTCGAAGCCGAACAACTCAAGCAGTGGCTTGAGAAGTATTCTCTCGGCGAGCTCTGGCGGATGGGTGAGATCGGGGGAACGCGATGATAAGTGAGATCCGAATTTACATCGAAGGCGGTGGTGACTATAAGGATACGAAAGCTCGGATGCGGCAAGGCTTTGGCAATTTTCTTGAAGATCTTCGTCACATAGCTCGAAGCAGGAGAATCAGATGGCAGATCATCGCATGTGGACCACGAAATGATGCTCATAATAACTTCCTAATGGCGCTGGAAACCCATCCAGATGCCTTCAACGTTCTACTCGTTGATTCGGAAGGCCCAGTAGATACCAGCCCTTGTAAGCATTTGGAAATTAGGGATGGTTGGAGCTTGCCCGGCGTCGACGACGCACACTGCCACCTGATGGTACAGATAATGGAAGCATGGTTGGTGGCAGACATTGATACACTAAGCGACTTCTACGGTCACAGATTCAATCCAAACCCGATTCCAAAAAATCCGAATGTGGAAGAGATTGACAGGAACTCGCGTAGCGTTTGTGCAACCAGCGGTCGAACCGTTCATATCGGCGAAAAAGCATAA
>JBHIAT010000026.1:0-29221 GCA_046758705.1 Bipolaricaulia bacterium | reverse complement strand
CTGGCCGGGCGATCGAGGTTTCACAGTATAGACCAAACCCTGAAAGGGATTGAAAGTTGTATAGTCGGAAGACCGGCAAACCGGTTCAGATCCAGTGCGGCGGGAACGTACCCCCCCGGAGAACGCGGTGGGGTTGATTGGCCAAGCGAATGCGGATGGATTTTGGTGGGAGGCACCTCCCTGGATCCGTCCCGCTTCGCCGGGATCATCGAGACCGTCGAGGCCGCGATTAGAAGGCAGCTACATTCGGTTGTTATAATACCACCCAGGAGATGAGGTTCGTGACATGAGAAAATCGACTATGATCATCCTTGTGCTGTTGGTTTGTTGCTTCTGGGTGTCATCTTGGGTGGCAGTGGCAGAAGAGACCCTCGATGGTCACTGGGAAGGCGCCATCCAGATCGCGGGGACAGAGCTGATCATCATGGTCAACTTTGAGACTAACGAGGAAGGCCTCAAAGCCACCATCGACATTCCCCAGCAGGGCGCGACAGGACTGGCGCTGACCAACGTCCGCTATGAGCCTTCCAAAGTGCACTTCGAACTGCAAGCTGGTCCGGGGCTGGCTATCTTCGACGGAGAGCTCAAGGACGGCACGATCTCTGGAGACTTTGAGCAATCTGGGATTTCAGGCACGTTTCAACTAAAGCGTGGAGAAGCTATGAAAGAAGAACCTGAGCCCGAAGAGCCACTACCTTACAAGGAGGAGGAGATCCGTTTCCAAAACGAAGACATCACCCTTGCCGGCACGCTGACGCTACCTCTCACAAGTGGTCCTCACCCAGCCGTGGTCTTGATCACCGGTAGTGGTGCCCAAAATCGGGATGAAGAACTGTTTGGCTTCAGGCCATTTCGCATCATTGCAGACCATTTCACTCGCAACGGCATCGCGGTGTTGAGGTATGATGACCGAGGCGTGGGCGGTTCAACAGGAGACGTGAGCCAGTCCACCACTGAGGATTTCGCTGGAGATGTGTTGGCAGCTGTGAAACTCTTACAGGGTCGTTCAGACATCAACCCAAGGCAAATTGGGCTCCTGGGTCACAGTGAAGGCGGCATCGTCGCCCCATTGGCGGCTTCCCGTTCGGAAGATATTGCTTTCATTATTCTCATGGCCGGCACCGGTGTAACCGGCGAGAAGATTCTACAGGCCCAGCTAGAACTCATCATGCGAGCTGACGGCGCCACTGATGCAGGGATCGAAAAGGCGCTCGAAAACCAAAGACGCACTTTTGAAGCGATGCGTACTGGCGAGGGGTGGGACGAGATAGAGGCCAGAATCCGCCAAGAGATCCTGACATCCCTTGAAAAGATGTCGAAGAATCAGCGTGAGGCGATCACCGATGTCGATCAATTTGTGAATTCGGTTGTCGAGCAGCAGTTGCAATCGGTTCAAAGCCCATGGTTCAAGTTCTTCCTGGATTATGATCCCGTGTCTGCTCTTGAAGAGGTGACCATCCCTGTTCTCGCTCTCTTTGGAGAGTTGGATCTGCAGGTTCCGGCTGAGATGAACAAGGAAGCAATTGAACGCGCCCTAGAAGAGACAGGCAACCCGGATCACACTACCATAGTCTTGCCCAAAGCCAATCATCTGTTCCAGACCGCGGAGACAGGCAGCCCTAGTGAATATGCCATCCTGGAGAAAGCGTTCGTTCCCGGTTTTCTCGATCTGATAGCGGACTGGATTCTCGAACGGGTGGACATCGCCGCCGTAGAGACTGGAGAGGCAGTATGTGCAGAATGGTTGGGAAGTTGAGCATAGGCCTCGAACCTATTCGCTATGATTAGTCATGAGAGGATGTCGCAGAGATAAGGGTCCAAGGCGCAGAGGGGGCCGTAGGCGGTTTGCACTTCGGCTCGATTGAGAGTACACTGGATTTGAAGCATGCAATCCTCCTGGTATGAGTATGAGGTAGGGGAGGTGACAACCCATGCCAGGGACACCCGAGAAATTCATAGATCAATTGAACAAATGCTTCGAGTACCTATCAGTATCAGCTAAAGAGGAAAGACCTTGATCGTCCTGCATGCAATTTGGGATCATCTCGCGCCCAGTAAACTTCATATCTGGGCAGAGTCTTCCAGCCTGCCGATGACCGCGCCCAAACGCAGGGGGCGACCACCCAAGAGGCCAAAACCTCGGCCCCATCCTTTTGCGCTCGCCGGTGATCCGCTGATGGAAGCGGTAGGTGGACTGGCTGGAAGCCTGATCGTTGAAAGCGCGGATCCAGGGGCACTGACAATCCTCTTGCCGTCTACATCCAAGGGACCATTGTCCTCTCCTGAGCTCATTCTGGAGGAAGAGCGCGGTGATGAGCAGGCAAGCGGGTTGATGCCGTGGGAGATCGACTCCCTGACCCTCGATCCGAATCCCGCTCTGGATTTCCTCTTCTCGCTGCCCAATCGGCCGCCTCACGGGGTTGCTTTTGGCAGTTCGCTGCGTTTCTGGACAGAAGCGGCCAAGTTCTCGCTTGAGCTAACCGCCGGGCAGCGCTTCGTGCCGACCGTGCAGGAAACCCAGCGTGATGGAGCCCCTGTCTTTCGCGCTGCCTGGGAGACGGCGCTTTCAGAAGAGGATGCCGAACGGATACACCAACTGGCAAAGGCGATGCCTCCAATCTGCCGGGCATTCATACAAGTTGGTGAAAAGCATTCACCGCTGCCGATGGAGATCGTCGCGGGCTTTCTCGATCAAACCGTTGACGCCTTTGTACGAGGCAACCTCTCTTCGACAGCGCTCCTCCCTCCTCGTCGGAGTCGCCGCCCCAAGGTTGTTCCTCTGCCAGAGCAATGGCTGCGGGCGCTCTCATCTGATGACGCAACGCTTACAGGATCTGCTGAAGATCTGGAAGCCTTTTCCAGAGAGATGCGTGCTTGGCTCGAACAGATACAGCCGATCGATGCGAAGGTCGCGTTTCGTACCTGCTTTAGGCTCGACCCACCCCCTGATGACGGTGAAAACGGTCAGGAGCAGGCGTGGACGCTCCGTTTCCATCTGCAGGCCAACGATGATCGAAGCCTATTGGTTCCAGCAGAGAAGGTTTGGAAGGCGCGTTCGGGCACCCTCACCTTCCTCAAACGCCGGTTTGAAAACCCACAGGAACGGCTCCTCGCCGATCTCGGCAAAGCTTCACGACTGTTCCCGACCATCGAAGAGAGCCTGCAAACCGCACGCCCGGTGAAACTGAAGCTGAGCACCGAACAGGCCTATACCTTCTTGCGTCAGTCCGCCCCGCTCTTGGAACAGAGCGGATTTGGAGTCCTCCTTCCGGCCTGGTGGCAAAAACCAACGGCGCGTCTCGGTGTAAAATTGAGGCTGAAACCGAAAGCAAAAGCAGATGCTAAAACAAGTTCAGGACTCCTGGGTATGGACGGTATTGTCTCCTATGACTGGAAGATCGCTGTTGGCCATGAGACGCTTTCACTGAAAGAATTTGAGCAATTGGTCAACCTGAAGATCCCCCTGGTTAAGGTACGGGGCCGGTGGGTGGAACTGCAGCCTGAGGAGATCGAAGCGGCGATCGCCTTTTTCGAGAAGAAGCGCAGCAATGGGGAGATGGAGCTGGGGGAAGCGCTGCGGGTTGGATTGGGACAGGAAACGTCCGAGGTCGGCCTCCCGGTGATGGATATCGAAGGCGATGGATGGATCAAGGATTTCTTAGAAAAACTGTCTGGCAACGTTAAGATCTCCATGATCAAGACGCCCCGAACCTTCAGAGGCAAACTCCGTCCCTATCAGCGCAAAGGCGTATCGTGGCTTGCCTTCCTCAAGCAGCTCGGGCTCGGGGCATGCCTAGCGGACAGCATGGGACTCGGAAAATGCTCGAGCGCTGATGCACTGGTTGTTGTAAACGGAGGATTGATCAAAGCTGAGGATATTTGGAACTGCTACTCTGGAGAGGCAACCTTTGACGGCGAGGGCTATTGGACCGATCCTACTGAGCCGTTGCTGACCAATTCGATTGACGAAAAGACAGGACGGATGGTACAGGCTCAGATACGACGACTATACCGCCAAAGAGTCTGCGAACGCCTGCGCACGATTAGGCTGGAAGATGGAAGCAGTGTAACCATCACGTGCCGACACAAGTTATTGACGAACCAGGGTTGGACCCATGACTTTCACGTCGGCGATTACATCTGTGTTCCAGCAAAGATCGTTTGGGATGGCAAACCAGAAGACCCTGACCTGGTCAAATTCCTCGCCTGGCAGATCGCCGAAGGATATGAACCACGAGACCGAGCTCAAGTCAGCATAACCCAGAAGGACGCCTCTGTGCTTGAAGAGTTGCAGCAATGTCTTCATCGTTTTAGTGAAAAGTACAGGATAAAGATCAACCGTCCTGCTGTTCGTACTCGTACTAACAACAGAGCTGCTGATCTCATTATATCTAGCCGATCATACCGGCGCTTCCTTGAGGCCAGAGGCTACGAGTGGGGGAAGCTATCACGCGAGAAGCGCATCCCTGACTTCATCATGCAAGCTGATCTGGACAGTGTGCGGCTCTTCCTAAGGAGCTACTTCGATGCTGAGGCAGCCGTCATCGAGAGCATGCGAAGCATCGAAATCAGCACGGCTTCGCCTTTGCTTATCCAGCAGCTCGCTCACCTGCTTCGCCGATTTGGCATTTGGATGCGAATATCCGCCAAAAAGAGATGTGCGACGAACGGTGCTCGTACTTTCCGTACTTACTATATCGGCACGATGGGAGGGAATGCCGCAAGGACGTTTTGCCAAGAAATAGGATTTTCGAATCCCAAGAAGCAAAAGCGCCTTGAGAAAATCTGTGAGCGAAAGAGCAACACCAATGTCGAGGGAATTCCTGCGTCTGAAATGATGGCTCAGACGATTGCTGCTACGAAACTCCCTGCGCGTCACTTTAGCATGAATACGGTCTACATCAACGGCTCACAGCAGTTTTCGCGAACTAGCTTAGAGCGCGTACTTTCTGCGTTTGACGACATTCTGAGCGGTGAAGCCGAGCGACAATATCAGGAGAAAAAACGTTCAAAGTGGACCGCTCAAACGCTCGCTGCTTACGCGCAATTGGATAAGCAAAGGCTATCTAGAACGAAAGCGAAGCTGCAACACCTGCTTGACCAAGAGGTCTATTACTGCAAAATCAAGGAAATTGAAGAAATTCAGTACGATGGTTGGGTGTACGACTTTGAAGTTGAAGGCCATCATAACTTTGTTGCTAACAACATCCTTTGCCACAATACGATACAACTCATCGGACTCATGCTCCATGAGCGCACCGGCAACCGAAGCCGGTCCAAACCCGGCCCCACGCTGTTGATCTGCCCGATGTCCATCGTAGGCAATTGGCAGAGAGAACTCGAACGTTTCTCTCCGTCGCTCAAGGTCATGGTCCACCACGGCGCAGAGCGGCTCTCCGGCCGGGCGTTTGCACAGCAGGCTAAAAAGCATGACATGGTCATCACCACGTATGCCCTGGCGCATCGCGACGAGGCGCAGCTTGCCCCCATTGATTGGGACTGTGTCGTTCTGGACGAGGCGCAGAACATCAAAAACCCAGCAGCCAAACAGACACAGTCCATCAAAAGGCTCAACACCAGGCATAAAGCCGCTCTGACCGGCACGCCTATGGAGAACCGGCTGTCTGAGCTGTGGTCCATCATGGATTTCCTTAATCCAGGCTATCTAGGATCAGCAAGAGATTTCCGCACCCGATTTGCCCTTCCCATCGAAAAATACCGCGATGCAGACTGCGCCGAAGCGCTCAAACGGTTGATCCAACCGTTCGTCCTGCGCCGTATGAAGACCGATAAGGCCATCATCAAGGACCTACCCGAAAAGATGGAGATGAAGGTATTTTGTAACCTCACTCAAGAGCAGGCATCGCTTTACGAGGCTGTAGTCCAGGAGATGCTGGAAAAGATCGAAGAGTCAGAGGGAATCGAGCGCAAAGGACTGGTGCTAGCCACGCTGATGAAGCTCAAGCAGGTATGCAATCATCCCGCCCAGTTCGTTCGCGACGGCAGCCCATTGCCAGACCGTTCGGGCAAGCTCGCCCGCCTGGAGGAGATGCTTGAAGAAGTCCTGGCCGAAGGCGACAAAGCGCTGATTTTCACCCAATTCGCGGAGATGGGTGCGATGCTACACAACCATCTCCAGGAAACGCTTGGATGCCAGGTTCTCTTTTTGCACGGGGGCACACCCAGGAAGCAGCGCGATGCCATGGTTCAGCGATTTCAGGATCAGGACGGGCACCGCGGTCCGCCGCTGTTTATCCTGTCACTCAAGGCTGGCGGGGTGGGACTCAATCTGATGGCGGCCAATCACGTGTTCCATTTCGATCGGTGGTGGAACCCGGCCGTTGAGGACCAGGCCACCGACAGAGCTTTCCGCATCGGGCAAAGGAAGAATGTCCAGGTGCACAAGTTCGTCTGCGTCGGAACGCTGGAAGAACGCATCGACCAGATGATCGAACAAAAGAAGGAGCTTGCCGACCGCATCATCGGCAGCGGTGAAAATTGGGTGACTGAGATGTCAACAGAGCGGCTCAAGGAGTTGTTTGCCTTAAGCCGCGATGCGGTAGGGGAGTGAAGTGAGTTATGCCGCGAGGATACTGGAGGTATGATTACTATCCACCGGCCAAGCCGAGGCCGGTCAAGGGCGGAATCAAGGCGAAGAGCCAACGGGGAGCGATCGGCGAAACCTGGTGGTCCAAACGCTGGATTGGTGTTCTGGAGTCCTTCCACATGGGGGCGAGGTTGACCCGCGGCCGCACCTACGCCCGCAAGGGGCAGGTGATCTCCATCGATGTGCAATCCGGTGTGGTGAAGGCCAAGGTTCAGGGGACACGAGCCAAGCCCTATTCCGTCACGATTCGGTTGCAGCCACTCGCAGATCCAGATTGGGACAAAGTCAGCGACGCGATGGCGTCTCAAGCCATATTTGCGGCGAAGTTGCTTTCCGGCGAGATGCCCCAGAACATCGAGGACGCCTTTAGTGAGGTGAACCTATCCCTTTTCCCAACCTCAAGGGAGGAGCTTGATACCGAATGCTCTTGCCCTGATTGGGCAAATCCCTGCAAGCACATTGCTGCTGTCTATTACCTGCTGGCAGAACGTTTCGATGAGGATCCATTTCTGATTTTCAAACTGCGCGGTCGAACCAAGGATGAGATTATCAAGGTGCTGAGAGAAAAGCGCGCTGAAACCCTGCCTGCAGAAAGCGCGTCTCCCTTCACCGGAGCAGGCCTCACTCCAGATGAGAAGATCTTGCCACTCGAAGAATGCCTGGACACGTTTTGGCTGCCGGGAAAGGCCTTGGATGCCTTTGTTGTGAGGCCTGCGGCACCCAAGGTTGACCATGCCATCCTCAAAAGGCTGGGGGAGGCTCCTTTCGCAATTGGGAGCCATAATATTGCCTCCTTGTTGTCAAAAGCCTATGGTGCAGCCAGCGCAGCCGCCTTGCAAAAGGCGTCAGAGGAATCGCGGGAACCAGAGACAAAGTGATGAAGATCATACCGGACTTGGTGTTGCTCAACGGCGTGGTGATGGCCCTATCCGAATCCGACGGTGATCAGGAGCAGGAGGCGGTGGCCATCTGGAGGGATCGGATTCTGGCGGTTGGCCGATCCAAAGAGATCCAGGCGCTTGGGGCTGGGGCGGAGACGATCGACCTGCACGGGAAGACGGTCCTACCCGGTTTCATCGACGCCCACACCCACTTTGTCCAGCTCGGTCTGGAGCAGACCGTTTACCTCAATCTGGGAGAAGCCGGGTCGCTTGAGGCAGCCCTGGACCGGGTGCGTGATGCTGCGAAGCGACGTCCTGAGGGGGAGTGGATCGTTGGACGCGGCTGGGACGAGAGCCACTGGCCGGAGGCCCGATACATCACCCGGGAGGATCTCGATCGGATCACCTCCCGGCATCCGGTGGCGTTGTTCCGCGTGGACGGCCACTTGGCGAGCGTTAACCAGGTTGCTCTGCAGACCCTGAATGTCAGATCCGAGGACGGCTTGCTCCGAGAAGAGACCGCTTGGAGGATCTACGATCTTATAGGATTCAACCCCGAGCAACTGCGAGAGGCGGTCCGGGCGGCGACCAGGCTTGCCTATCGCCACGGGGTCACTTCGGTCCACGATATCGTCGAACCTGAACAGATTCAGGTTTACAACGAACTCCGCGATAAGCTTCGGATCCGAGTGCGGATCAACCCGCGGGTCCAGTTTCTGGACGATCTGAGCGGACTCGGCCTGCGTACCGGGTTCGGCGGACCGTTTCTCAAGTTAGGGGCGATCAAGATTTTCACGGATGGCTCGATCGGGGCGGGCAACGCGGCACTCAACGAGCCATATGAGGATCGGGATGGAACCGGTGCGCTCAATTACGAACCTGAAGAGTTGAAATGGTTAGTTCAAACTGCCCATCGCAACGGTTTCCAGTTGATGATCCATGCAATCGGTGACCGGGGGATCGCGACCGCGCTCGATGCGTTAGCCGAGGCGGGCGTGACTGCGGACGACCGCCCTCGCATCGAACATCTCGAGCTGGTCAGCGACGGACAGATCGAACGAATGCGACAGCTCGGGGTCGTTGCCTCGATGCAGCCTAACTTTATAGGCAACTGGGGCCTGTCGGACGGCATGTATGAGCGGCGGCTCGGCAAAGCACGGACGGTGTACATGAACCCATTCGCTAAGCTCATCGAAGCCGGGGTACCGCTCGCGTTTGGCTCCGATTGTATGCCATTCTCACCGCGCTATGGCCTCCACTGGGCGATCAACACACCGTTCGAGATCCAACGACTGTCGGTCGAAACGGCAATCCATGCCTATACCTTGGGCGCTGCCTACGCCGGCTTCGACGAAGCTGAAGTGGGCTCGATCACACCCGGAAAGCTGGCTGATCTCGTAGTCGTCTCAGACAATCCCCACCGGATTCCGGACCGGATTGAGGACCTTGAGGTCGTCATGACGATCCTGGGAGGAGAGATCGTCTATCGGACCTGAATCCGGGTGCTACTTGAACCCTCCTGTTCGGTCTGTTATCATCGAGCCCGGAGGTGATCGGTTGTTGAAGGCGGTGGTCTTGTGTGCCGGGAAGGGCATCCGGCTCCGTCCGCTGACCCATACCGGGGCCAAGCATCTCATCCCGGTGGCCAACAAACCGGTGATCGAGTATAACATCGAGGCGCTCCAGGACGCGGGAATCGAAGAGGTGGGGATAGTCGTCAGCCCAAACGTCGAGGACGAGTTCACTGCTCGACTCGGAGATGGCAGCCGCTGGGGAGTGCGGATTCACTATATCCTGCAGCGGGATCCCAAGGGGCTGGCACACGCCGTCGCCTGTGTCGAGGAGTTCGTGGGGGACGAGCCATTCCTGGTCTATCTGGGAGACAACCTGCTGGAGAACGGAGTGCGTCGCTTTATCGACGATTTTAACGCATCAGACGCCCATGCCGCAATCGTACTGTATGAGGTCAATGATCCAAGCCGCTTCGGGGTGGCCGAGATCGAGGACGGTCAGATCGTTCGGCTGGTCGAGAAGCCTGAACAGCCAAGAAGCAACCAGGCGATCATCGGAGTCTATCTGTTCGATCGAAACATCTTCCCGGCGATCGAGGCAACCGAGCCATCAGCGCGGGGGGAGCTTGAAATCACCGATGCCATCCAGCGACTCATCGAGGAGGGTCATCAAGTTATCCCCTATTCGGTTGAAGGATGGTGGATCGATACTGGGGGTCCGGAAGATGTTCTGCACGCCAACCAGTTGATTCTGGAGCAGTTGACGGGGGAGATCCACGGTCAAGTGCAAGATTCCTCGCTAACGGGGCGGGTGGTAGTTGCTGAGGGGACAAAGATCGTCGACAGCAAACTTCGGGGACCGATCAAGATCGGACCGGACGTTCATATCGAGCGGTCGTTCATCGGCCCGTTCACGTCCATCGACCGAGGCACAGTGATCCGAAACAGTGAGGTTGAGTACAGCATCGTCATGGAAGCGTCGAGGATCGAGAATGTAGTCGGGAGGATTGACCATAGCCTGATCGGACGCAACGTGCAGATCGGACGGAAAACGGAGCCACCGGAGGCCTACCAATTGATCCTCGGTGACAACAGCTGTATAAGGTTGATCTAACTTAAGGAGGGGACATGGCTCAAATCGGACGGATCGGACGGATGTCAGTCGCTGTGATTACGTTGCTCTGTATCTCTAGTGTAGGAGTTGCCCAGGAGATCCAGGAGGTCACCCAACCTGCGCCTCGCTCAGACCTAGACCTATCCGCCAGTTTGGGATTTGTAGGCGGACAGTTCGCCCGGATCACCCTCCATCCGAACCTGGGGATCGGAGCGCTCGCCCTCGGCCTGGACCTCCAGTTGCGTATGGACCCAGCGAATGGCTTCGCCCTCGTCGATCGGGAAGGAAACCCATGCGTCGTTCCGAATCCGGGAGAGAATGCATGCACCATCTACCCCTGGGACCTGATCGCGCTGCGGTCTGTAGAATTCAATACTACAGGGATACACGCCAGTTACGCACCGCTCGATCGGGTTACGCTTGACCACGGTCTGATCACAGAGCGGTACACCGCCCTGGCGCAAGCGACCGATCGTCTACCGCTCCGTGAGAAGGGGATTCAGGTCAGGCTCGGGATGCCGGGAGGCTTCAATCTGTCAGGCTTCGCACCGCTGAATCTGGCGGGGGCGACGGACGGAGCGAACGTCTTCGGCGGGCGGGTTGCGTTTCGTATCCCAATAGATGTGGATCTCCTGATTGACTTCGGCGCGACATTTGCCTCGGATGCGACACCTGGCCAGACCTCGGTGACGATGTTCGGCGTCGACAGCAGCTTCTTGCTCGCTGAGGGCTCGTTGCTTGCTTACGCGGAGTGGGCCACCCAGATCTCCCAAGATACCGCGCCCGGTACTTTTACTGCCAACAGCGGCTTAGAGGCTGGATTCAAGAGCCGGCTCGCCAGCGGTGCCACGTTCCACACCGGGTTCCGGAGTCTGGGCCAAGGGTTTGTCCCCGCCCTGTTTGACGAAAACTATGAGGGGATGAAGAGCGCCAGGATCACCACACTGGCTAACCCAGGACCGGGCCGCACCCTGGCAGTGTTCGCTGAGCTAAAACAGAACCTGGGGCTCACCGCCGATATCCTGGTCCGCTACGATCTCCCGCTAGGGGGGGGTAACGACCAAAGCCTGTATGTGGTGTATGAAGGACAATTGAGCGATCGACTCGGGGCCCAAGTGTTCTTCAAGCAGCGACCGTTAGATCTCCTCAACTTCGGGACCAACTCCTCCCTTGGGATCGAGTTTGTTTACGCCATCCAGGGTTCGTCCCTGGAGGTCGTTGCCGGCTTCGAAGGGTGGTACGACGCGGCCGGGGGGCAATTCGTCCAACAGAGCTGCGCTGAGATCCGCGCCCATTTTTGATGCGTGGGGTCATCTTCGCTAACGGTCGGTATGAGGAGCCTGGCTTCTACCAGGACCAACTCCGATCGGATGATTTCATCGTGGGCGTCAATGGCGGGGCCGATTTCCTCAGACAGATCGGCGTAATCCCCCAGTTGATCGTCGGAGACCTCGACTCAATCGATCCGGAGACGATTCAGTCCTTCGAAGCACACGGGGTCGAGATCGCCCGCTATCCGACGGAAAAGGATCAGGTGGACACGGAGATCGCGATCGAACAGCTACTGCAACGCAATCTTTCCGAGGTCGTTCTGTTTGGGGCGATCGGCGATCGATTCGATCATACCCTGGCCAATATCGATCTGTTAAAACTGCCCCTGGAGCGGGGCCTCCCCGCCAGGATCGTGAACCTCCGCAACGAGATCCGGTTGGTCGACCGCTTTACCCGAATTTCGGGCGAGATCGGCGATCTGGTGTCGTTGTTGCCGTTTACCGACCGGGTCGTTGGAATCACCCTCACCGGATTCAAATATCCTCTGGAGGAGAGTGAACTGGAACGGGGAAACACACTGGGGATCAGCAACGAACTCGTTCGAAGGACGGCCACGATCGACGTGAAACAGGGAGTGTTGCTGGTCGTACGCATCCGAGGTAAGAGATCAGGTGAGGAGGAGGGATTGACTTGAAAGTCCGTGTCTGTATGCTGATCCCGATTTTGTGGGGCCTGGTTTCAATCACGGTTTTCTCACTCACCGGCATTGCCCAGCAAGAGGACGCGGTCATCCAGCTATCACTCGAAGAGGTGGTCGAGCGCGCGTTAACGACCGGCTTGGGGGCTCCGGTCCGGGGAGCGGCGTTCCCCATCTCGATCCCTGAAACCAACAGCTTCGGCCAGGTCGGGCTGTGGCAAAGCTCCGGGGAAACGGAACTGAACCTCGGCCTGATGGTGGAGCTCGGTGACCTGTTCCTCGGGTTCGACGGACGGCTTGGCATCGGAGAGCCGTCTGGAGCGCAACCCCCCGAGTTCCAGACGACCCTCGGCTATCGGTTGCTGTCGCAACGCACCGAGCCGAGTTACGAAGATCGATTGCGCCACTGGCGTAGCCGGACTACCTTCTTTGTCAAACGCAACTACCTCGGGCTGATCACCCTGACCGGAAGGATCGAACAAGTCAAACAACGGATCGAGCGTGCCGAGTTGACTGGAGACGCTATCACACAACTTCGGGTCGAGCTGCAGGATCTGGAGGCCAAGCGCATCTTTAAAGACCAGCGATTGAGAACATTGATCGGCCTTTCCCCGGGGACGGAGTTCGAGTTGATCACCCTGCCTGAGATCCCCGAGTTAGACCTCGATCCCCAGGAGGCGCTTGATCGCGCGCTGGCCAACAACCCCAAAACCCGCCCCGTCCAGAGAAGTCCGGTGGATCTTTCGTTTCAGCTCTCCTGGGATGGGAGCGAGTGGAGGGTGGGATTGGGCGTATCGGGAGAGCTGACCGGGCCGCGTCGGGAAGCGGAGCAGACTGAGATCGAGATGGAACGCCAGGCGATCGCTGAGAGGCTGATCACACTGCTCCGCCTTTACATCCTTCGTCTGGAGGAACGCTTGGAGCTTCAGGTTCGTGAAGAGCGGCTGCTTAATCGGTACATCGACGATCCGGCCGATCGTGTCCGGTACCTTGAATGGCGGATGGCGACCATCGACCGACAGCTCAATAATGGCCAACTGAATTTGATAAAAGCAGGTCTGGATTTCATAATAGAGGGCGGAGATCCCAGGCTGATTGACGAGGAGGGGTTGTAACAGGGTTGAACGAGGAATTCGAGTGCTACGACTCTCAGGGGATGCTGGGAATTCTGAAGCGGTTCCCCGAGCAATGCCGGACAGCCCTGGGGATCGGTGCCCGATTTCAAATCCCTGAAGGGTTGAAGACCGGGATCGACGAGATCATCGTCCTGGGGATGGGGGGCTCGGGAATCACCGGTGACCTGATCAAGCGGTTCGCAATCCGACCGGTCTCAGTCTGCCGCAACTACCAGCTCCCTGAGTTTGCCGACGATCACACGCTCCTGCTGGCCGTCAGCTACTCGGGGAACACCGAGGAGACCCTGAGTGCGCTGCAGGATGGGCTGCAGCGAGGGGGGCAGGTGATCTGCATTTCAAGCGGTGGCGAGTTGCAGCGGATATGTGAGCGGGAAGGACTGCCATTCATCAAGATCCCGGCCGGCCTCCAGCCGAGGGCAGCGCTCGGCTACCTGTCACTCCCGCTGCTGTGGGTGTGTACTCAACTGGGGATGACTTCGATTCCCGCAGATGCACTGGAGCAATTAGTTGAGACCTTAGAGCAGATGGCCGGTGAGCTGGGGCCGTCGGTTCCGAACGCTGAAAATCCGGCCAAATCGCTCGCTAAGGAGCTCCTGGGTCAGGTACCGTTGATCTACGGCACGGCTGATAACACCGACGTTGTCGCACAACGCTGGAAGGCTCAGCTCAATGAGAACAGCAAACAACCGGCCTTCTGGAACTTCCTCCCGGAACTCAACCACAACGAGATCACCGGGCTGACCCTGATGGAAAAGCTTATGCCGAACGCAACCGTGATCCTACTCTGCAACGATTACGATTTCGATCGGAACCGGAGGCGGATCGAGATCATGAAGTCAATACTGTACGATCACGGAATCCCGCTCCAACAGATCCAGGCGGAAGGGGACTCGGAGGTCGCCCAAATCTATTCGCAGATCTATCTGGGGGATTTTGTGAGCGTCTATTTGGCGATTCTCAACGAGATAGATCCCACACCGGTGGAGATCATTGAAGCGTTCAAACGAGAGATGGCCCAGAGGAGTTGATTTTCGTTGCATGAGGATATCGATTACATCATCTTTGATGAGAAGCAGATCCAGGATCGGGTCAGGGAGCTCGGGAGGCAGATTACTGAGGATTACCAGGAGCTTCTGGAGAACTCGTCTGACGGCCAGCTACTGATCGCCGTCTGTTTGTTGCGCGGAGCGGTGACGTTTATGGCAGACCTGATGCGGGCTGTAGATATCCCGATCGAGTATGACTTCATCTCGATCTCCAGTTACGGGGATGCGTCACGGCCGGGTGCGGTCCGGCTGATTCGGGACCTGGATCGCCCGATCGGTGGGCGGAACGTCCTGATCGTGGACGATATCATTGACACTGGGAACACGCTGCGCTATCTGTGTCAGAGTTTGCTGGCGAGGGAACCGAGCACGATTCGCAAATGTATCCTCATCAATAAAACCCCGAGACGCCAGGTCGATATGTCGATCGATTACGTCGGATTCACCGTGGAGGAGGACCTGTTCGTCGTTGGCTACGGGATGGACTATGCTGAGAAGTACCGAAACCTTCCCCACATCGTCGCCCTGAAGCCGGGAGTGATCACCCGATAGGAAGCGACGCTAGTGAAGCTAAACAACAGTCGGGCTTCCTTACTCCTGCCCTCTCCTGATACTCTCGAGCGCCCCGGCGGCTACCTGGCGTACATGTTCGTGCTCATCCGTCAGCGCTTCGGTCAACGCAGGGACGGCGTCCCGGGCGGCAGGCCCGATCTTCCCCAACGCCCCGGCAGCGTTAGCGCGCACACGCCAGTCCGTATCCTGCAATGCCTCGGTCAGAGCGAGGATCGCATCTTGAGCGGTAGCAGGCCCGATTTTCCCCAATGCCCCAGCGGCGGCCGCGCGTACGAACACCTCCACATCCTGTAGCGCTTCGATCAACGCAGGGACGGCCTCCCGAGCGTCAGGATCGATCTCCCCTAGTGCCCAGGCGGCTTGCCAACGCACATCCAGGTTCGTATCGTTAAGTGCTTCAACCAGCGCAGGGACGGCGTCCCGGGTGGCAGGGCCCATCCTCCCCAGCGCCCCGGCAGCGTCAGCACGCACACGCCAGTCTGCATCTCTCAGGGCCTTGGCCAGAGTGGAGACTGGGGTCAGGACATCAGAGCCGGCAGGTGGACGCACGCGTTCGTCCTCATCTTCCAGCGCTTGGGGCGAAGCCAGGACCGTGTCCGCCTGTAGATCTGGGATGATTAACACTTCTCCTCTACGCAAGGATCTCGGCGTTCCTACACTGATTCCATTGACTTCAGCGATCACCGTCCACTTGTCTCCATCCCCGTAGAACTGTACAGCAATCTTCCACAGAGAATCTCCCGGTTGCACCCGGTACCTTGTGGGCTCGGAACTGATATTCACAGACGTCTCAGCGGCAGCTGGACGCACGCGTTCGTCCTTATCTTCCAACGCTTGAGGCAAGACAAGGGCCGCGCTCCGGGCTTGGGTTGGCTGCTCCTGTTCCTGTAATACCTTCACTAGCTGAGTGCCTACTTCTTCAGCCGCTGTGCCCATTGCCTCTATAATGGCCGCACTTGAAACTCCAATAAACCATTGACCCAGATCAGATTCCCAGAAATCAATATATTGTGTCAGTTCCTCATCCGAGGCAGAACGATACGTGTAAAGAAAAGAGACCCATGTGTTGTTTTTCAGAAGTGGTTGCAATTGTGATCTCATATCATTGACCATATCGTTAACCAATTGCTCTAATTCCTCTAATTCTTTACGCTCTTCGGGAGGAAGGATTGGATCGAATGCCTTAACCATCCCTCGAAAAATGGCCAGGCTCATTTCAAAAGATAACTCTGTGGTACCCGTCGCTTCATCAAGCCTCTGAACCAAAGCCAAGCGTTCTTGTGTTGGTGGATTAGATTGCAGTTGGGCGGCAAATTTTTCCATTTCCTGAATGGCCTCGAGAGTTGAGGCCTGTGTTTCTAATTGGAATATCTTTTGGAATACTGGAGAGTGTAGCTGGTTTAAAACGGTTAAAAGACGGATTTGATCAAAATTATCCGTGAATTTATCAACTACAGCCCGATATACCGCATCATATCGGTAGGATTCGACCATAATTTTTCGAATTTTTTCATAATCTTCTC
The DNA here is from genome assembly GCA_046758705.1 of Bipolaricaulia bacterium. Lineage (GTDB taxonomy): Bacteria > Bipolaricaulota > Bipolaricaulia > JBHIAT01 > JBHIAT01 > JBHIAT01. The sequence continues at coordinate 12,861 of JBHIAT010000026.1, read as the reverse complement.
GATTCATCTCCGTTTGGCGCTGTGCGAGTTCAGCATCAACACGCGCTGGAATCCGCTCAATTTGTTTTTTCATCCCAGATAGTTCTAGGATTTCCTCAATGAGTAAAGTCTGATCAATTTGAGCATAAGATAAACCGAATGCACCAAACATCAAAAGAATAAGAAGAGATAGTAATCTTTGGAGCATGGTTATCTCCTTACGCAACCTTTACTGAGCTACCGTCGGACTTCTTTATCACCCTCTGATACTCTCGAGCGCCCCGGCGGCTATCTGGCGTACATGTCTGTGCTCATCCATTAGCGCTTCGGTCAACGCAGGGATGGCGTCCCGGGCGGCAGGCCCGATCTTCCCCAACGCCCTGGCGACGTTAGCACGCACGCGCCAGTCCACATCGTTTAGGGCCTCGGCGAGGGCGGGAACCACAGCTCGGGTGTCCGAGCTGGTTTTCCCCAATGCCCCGGCAGCGGCCGCGCGTACGAACACCTCCGCATCGTTTAGGGCCTCGATCAAGGCGGGGACGGTGATCCGGGCCTCAGGGCCGATCTCCCCCAGCGCCCAGGCGGCTTGCCAGCGCACGTCCATGACCGCGTCGTTGAGTGCTTCAACCAGAGCAGGGACAGCGTCCCGAGCGGCAGGGCCGATCTTCCCCAGTGCCCTGGCGGCGTCAGTGCGCACGCGCCAATCTGCATCCCTCAGGGCTTTGGCCAGAGTGGGGACGACCTCCCGAACACCAGGGCTGATCGCAGCAGTTGCTTCGCTTTCACTATCCTCATCCTGTCGGGGCAAGACAGGGACTATGTCTGCCCCTGGTGCCGGAATGGTTAGCAACTCCCCTCTGCGCAGGGATCTCGGTGTTCCCACACTGATTCCATTGGCTTCAGCGATCATTGTCCACTTGTCTCCATCTCCGTAGAACCGCGCAGCAATCTCCCACAACGTATCTCCCGATTGTACCCGATACGTCGTGGATGCGGGCACGCGTTCATCCTTTTCCGCCAGCGCTTCGGTCAACGCAGGAACTGCGTTTGCCTCTGGCAGCGGGATGATTAACACCTCTCCTCTGTGCAGGGACCTGGGTCTTGCTGTATCGATTCCATTGGCTTCAGCGATCATCGTCCACTTGTTTCCGTCCCCGTAGAATTGCACAGCAATCTCCCACAACGTATCTCCCAGCTGCACCTGATACGTCACGGGTACAGGGTTGAGTTCCACAGGCGCCTCGGACGAGGAGGGAGAGGGAGAGGGAGAGGGAGAGGGAGAGGGAGAGGGAGAGGGCACACCCGGGTCCGGGTCCTGATCCGGGTCTTGGGATAGCTGCTGCAACCCTTCTACCATCTGATTACCCATCTCTTCAAAAGCTGAAGTTAATGCCTTCTCCAGCTCTCCAATTGTCTGTCCCGGTTGCTCATTCAATTCCTCTTCGAACCCTTCCATTCCTAATATTTCGAGAATCGTGTTCTCCGCATACCCTTCGGGAACTTCAAAGATGCTTGGATCGAGATCGACCCGTTCGACTCGGGTGACCTCGGTGATCTCCGGCTCTTCGAAGCCCGACTCATAGTCCACGATCCTCAGGGGAAAACCTGATCGGAAGAGATTCTGATAGGCATCGGTCGATTCAACGGGGAGTTCAGTGATGGTTCCGGCCTCAGGTCCCACGAACATCGCTTCGAAGGCCTGGAGTATCCTCGTGGAGAACTCTTCCAACTTGATGAAGAAGTGTCCCATCGGGATCTCCTCGGCCAACCAGACCTCCTGGTACAACGCTCCATCTTTGAAGACCTCGTACTTCACCGCTTCATAGCCGGCGATCGTCTCCCGCTCGGAACTTTCCACCACCTTCACCTCGGAGACCATTACCTCAATAGGTTCCGAGGGCATCAGGTCCTCCATCATCTCCGGCGCCTCAGGCGGCATCATGCCCAAGAACGCCATCATCATGGTCTGAACGACCGAAGCCATCGCTTCGGCAAACTCGTCGAACGTCCCGGTCCAGTAAACCTGCTTTGCAGAATCCACCATGTAGATTCGATCCATTCTCAAATCCCAGATCAGGTTTTGCCCGTCATCGACGGCCTTGGCCCAGTTTCCCTTGAAGTAGAGAACGGTGGAGTCCTGCTCGATGATCCAGTCAGATTGAGCTGTGGCGGTTATCGGGATCGAGATCAACATCGCTACAGCGATCAGAGTGGAAAGTTGGGCGATCGGATTGCGACTCATGAGCCCTCCTTTAATGACTACTACCACTACCATTACCATTACCCACTACCGAGGTACCTCCAGATGATAGCCGTTGATCCGGTTCACACACCGCTCGATCTCGCGCTTGATTTGGGCATAACACGGTCTCAGTTCCCGGATGCCCAGAATGGAGAACAAAATCCGATTGAACTCATCACCGTTGCTGACCGGCTCTTTGACCCCTGCCAACTGGCGATAGATCTGTTGCAGCTTGCGATAGCCATTGCGGTGGATGTAATCGCGCATGAACAACTCGCTGAACGCGTAGCCGAACTCCCGTTCCCGGCTGGTACGCGGGTCCCAATCGCGCATGAAGTCCAGTCCGTTTCGATAATACTGGTAGAGCTTATCAAGACTGCTCTTCGGGAACAGAACGTACTGACGACCCCCCCGGGAGTAGATCTGTTCACCGATGAACAGGTTGGGCTTGAGAATCTCCAGCTTCCCTTTAACCAGCGATTCGATGTACTCGGCGATCCCTTCGTCGAACCAGGCGATCTGAGAGGTGTTCCAATTCATGATTTGGGCGTTGAAGGCGTGGACCGTCTCGTGGATGAGGGTCGCCGTGCGATCATTGACCTCCAGGGAATCTCTGAGCAGAATCAGCCCTCCCTCTCGATAGGTGCCGTTGCTCCATGGGTCGGCCAACTGATTGTAGCGCTCATCCTCCAGAATCACCACCGGAAACCTTTGGAGCGGGGGATGGAGGCCGAGGACTTGGGGAATGATCTGGTACAGTCGGTCCGCCTCGCCGATCTCCCGGGTTCCGAACAGCACATAGTGGTCATACGTCTTCCCCTGCCCCCGGTCCGTATAAAAGATCTTGAACCAGATGGGGCCCTGTCCCGAAAATTGCAGTGCGTCTTCGGACAACGTCATCTGGAATCCGAACGTGGCTTGAGTCGAGATCAACCTCAACCCCGGAACCTCGATCCGAACTTTCGTCTCACCTGTCTCGAAGCTGGGCAGCGAGAGTTCCATAGCGTAGAGTGGGGCCAGCGTCTCATCCCGTACATCCTCGAGCTTCATGTTGATCTCCACGACCTCGATCCGCTTCGGATTGGAGAAGTTGGTAATGAACGACAACGTCTGTCCGGTTACGCGGAAGTCATCGATCTTTCCTTGCCTGTCACGTAGCGAAACGACCTGGTTTGCGTTGTCGGGCAGTAGAAGCGCAGCCTGGAACCGGTTCACCGGCGACTCGCTCTTCATCTCCATAGTGAGGTATACTTCGGCGTGATCTCCGATAAGCGTGACCCGGTAATCGAGCGCGTCCGAACGGCCGTCCAGTGAGCCAAAGCACCAGATCAAAAGTGCGATTGCGATGATCGAAAAACGGGGTCTGTTTAAGACGATCGGCTCCTTTCAGTGATGACCCGAATCGCCTCAGGAACGGCCTCTACTTCGAAGGCCTCTCCTGACAGTCTCATCGGTTCGCCGTCCATATGGGCGATCAGTGGTTTGGGAGACGAGATTCGGGCTTTGGGGGTTTTGTGGAGGTGGAAGACCTCGAGTGTCATATGCTCACCGACGCGGACTTTGGGAATCTGACACAGCCGTTGAATCACTGGCAGATCTTCAAAGACGTAGAGATCGAGCAATCCGTCATCGGATGCGGCCTGCGGACAGAGCTTGAAATCCCCGCCATGATATCGGCCGTTAGAGAGCCCCAACAGCAGACTTCGCCCTTGATAGCTCCATTCCGGTGTCTCAATCTTAATCGGAAAATTCTTGAATGTCAGCACCTGCCGCACCGTCGCATACAGGTAAGCGATCTCTCCACGTAGCAGCCGCATGTTTCGCATCTGTGCCGCCACAGCCCCATCGAGGCCGATCCCGAGGCCGTTGGCAAAGTAGCGGTTGCCTATCCGGCCGACGTCGATTCGCGTCACAATTCCACTCTCGACCAGAGCAAGCGCCCGGAACGGATCGGTCGGGATCCCGGCTGACTTCACAAAATCGTTGCCGCTGCCGGTCGGGATCACCCCTAGGGCTGTTTCCCTTTCCTTTTCCTTTTCCTTTTCCCTCTCCAGAATACCGTTGACCACCTCGTGGATCGTACCGTCCCCACCGACGGCGACAATCCGCTCAAATCCCCCGCCGACGGCATCTCTAGCGAGTTCAGTTGCCTCCCCCGGGCCGGTGGTCCACCGATATTCAAATCGGATCCCCCGGTCGGACAACGCCCGCTGAATCCGAGGGAAGAGCCGACGCGTCCGCCCTTTGCCGGCGATCGGGTTGACAAGCAGAAAGACTGGCTGTCGATCCACGAGCCCTCTCCTTTGAGAGATTATACCCAAATTTAAATCTAACATAGCACACCGAGATCCGGCAATTAAACTGGGGCTAAAAAGTCCCGGTTTGGGGTATAATTTCTAACGGACTAGGCCGTGTAGCCGTAGCAGTTATAACCTCCTTTTGGGTAGTACTTGGCCGCTGCATGGTGCATCCATAGTGTGGGTTCAAATCCCATCAGCTATCAGGGTTTTTCTCACCGCCCCCCGGTGAGGTTTTTTCCCAGTAGCTAAAGGACGCGGTTCGAGTCCGTACGGCCAAGTAAGGTGTGAGTCGTCCAGTTCGTCCCCGACTGGACGACTCTTCTTTTTGAGGACAGGAGCCAGCCTCTGATTCCTTGACAAATCGAGTTGATGATAGATAAAATACCACGACAAACATCGATTCGCCGGAGTGGCGGAAACGGAAGACGCGCGGCGTTCAGGGCGCCGTGGGCTTATGCCCGTGTGGGTTCGACTCCCACCTCCGGCACCCGGTTCCCTCCATGTCTATGCAGTTTTCTTCCCCGATGTGTAGCGCCGTTCGAGAGCAGCTACCTTTCCCAACCGACGCCGATGGCGCTCGGCTCCTGAGAAACGAGCCTCCAACCACACCCAGGTGATCTCAAACGCCAGCTCCGGTCCCACAGCTCGCGCACCCAGACACAGGACGTTGACGTCGTCGTCCTCGACACTTTGTCGGGCAGTGAACGTGTCTGAGCAAAGCGCCGCTCGGATCCCCGGCACCTTGTTGGCCGCGACGCAGGCTCCTACACCACTGCCGCAGACCACAATCCCTCTGTCCACTTCCCCTGCTCGAACGGCCTCGGCCACTGCTGCAGCATAATCAGGATAGTCGTCCCCAGGCTCTAACGTGTAAGCCCCCAGATCCTGTACCTCATGACCCGCCTCAGGCAGGCGCTCCCGAATCTTCTCCTTGAGTTCGAACCCTGCGTGGTCTGTACCCAAAGCGATGTGCATTGTTGACCTCTCCTTCTCCTTCCCGATCAGCCCACTGGCTGACTCCCACGACCAGCTACAGCGGTGGCCCCCCGACTGTACTGGGAGAACTGTATATAGTTCGTGCCCTATCTGTCAAACGGCGTCAATGCGCCCGGTGCGATTCGCACCGAATCCCGGTTCTCTACAGTATTCTAATGACTTTGACCCTTTACCCCTTGACAAAGTAACAGTGTTATGTTATAATAAGATCAATCCAGATCGAACAGGGAGGTCGAACCATGCACCAGCTTCACCCGGAGTTGATAGGACGGTTGGGGAAGGAGAGATGCAAGCAACTGCTCCGCGAGGCGGAGGCGCATAGGACAGTAGTTGAGACACCGGATCACATGCGTTGGTCTCGGCGCATAACTGGAAGAGTCTTCAATCCGATGAGAGGGTTCATAGTGGCGAAAAAAATTTTCGCCCGTTGATTATGTAACATTATTATGTTAAAATAGGCGGGTGATCGCCCCGATGGATGAACAAGAGACGATCTCCAAAAAAGACGTGCTGGAGCAGACTAAGATCTCCTACGGTCAGTTCTACCGCTGGAAACGCAAGGGCCTGATCCCCGAAGTGTGGTTTGAACGACGATCTACGTACACCGGCCAGGAGACGTTTCTGCCACGGGAGAAGATCCTGGAGCGCATCGAGCGGATCAAGTCCCTCAAAGATGATTACTCTCTCGATGAGATTGCCGAGATGCTCTCGCCGGACTTGGCTCGCAAGAGTTACACCGCCTCGGAAGTTGCAATGATGGACTGGATCTCTGAAGCGGTCCGGGATCTCTATGAGTCGGTACGGTCCCAGGAGGGGGTCTACCGATTCGACGAAATCCTTTACCTCACAGTTGTTGAGCAACTTATTCATGTTGGAAAACTCTCCCGGGATCAGATCGAACTGGCCACTCGCACACTGATCGAGGGTTTTGACGAGTTCGGTGATGCGGGTCAAGATCGGTTTCTGGCGGTGGCAAGCCGATTCGGGGTGAGTTTTTCGGTACTGTACTCGTCGACCTGTCTCTTCGACCCTGACACGGAGGTCGTTGCGATCGTGAACCTCAACCGCCCGCTTGAAGAGATCAAGGTCAAATTGCAGGAGAAATTCTAACCGAAGGGGGAGGACGATGAACGAGGAGCGCCAACGAAAAGGGAGCGCGACTATCTCTGGTGCGGGCAAGTTAACCGGCGGGGTTTATGAACAGGTGAAGATCGCCGGGGCCGGCCGGGTGGAGGGCGATCTGGAGGCTGATACGGTCATTGTTTCCGGTGCAGGCAAGATCGAGGGTAGTGTTAAAGCGAAGGAGTTGCGAACATCGGGATCCTGTCGGGTGTCCGGTGATGTGGAAGCCCAGAGTTTCAAGATGGCTGGCGCCGGGCATGTAGAGGGGAAGGTCCGGGCCAATCAGTTCAAAAGCAGCGGGTCTCAGAAGATCGGACGTGACCTCAAAGGCGAACAGATTCACATCGCTGGCTCGTTTAACGTCGGCGGCGATGTAGAGGCCGACCAGTTCCAGGCCAAGGGCGCGTTCCGCATCGCCGGGTTGCTTAACGCCGACCGGATCGAGATCGATCTCGGAGGCCATTCCAGCGTCCGGGAGATCGGAGGTTCCAAAATCACGGTGCGAAGAGGCGCTTTCGGTTCCCTGTTCCCCTGGGGGCGGGGATCAGGCCGTCTAAAGGTCGAATCAATCGAAGGGGATGAGATCCACCTGGAGGCGACCCGTGCACAGATCGTCCGAGGAAATCGGGTGACGGTCGGCGAGGGCTGTGAGATAGAGACGGTGGAGTACAGCGAATCGCTGAAGGTCGACACCGCAGCGACCGTCCGAAACCGGGCGAAGGTGGGGGAGGTCGAAGAGTAAGGAGGTTAACTATGGGGGAAGAGGAACAGGAGAAAAACAAGAAGTCACAGGCAGGGTTCTGGAAGGATATTGTGGCCCAGGTGAGGGAAGACTTGAAGCAAGGGCTGCAAGAAGAAGGGATCTGGAAGGATGTGGTGGATCAGATAAAGGAGAGCTTAAAGGATATCGCCGATGTCATGGATCAGGTGAAGGAGACACTGAAGGAGGAGGTACGGGAAGGGACGTTGAAGGATGTCGCCAGCCAGATGAAGGAGACCTTAGAGGAGGAGCTACAGGGAGGGACTTTGGAGGGTCTTATTGCTTGGGTGAAAGAGAACTCCAAGAACCTTCATTGGGAATACAAGGAGCTACGGGGAGCGAGCTTGGGGGATCTTCAGGAGGCGCTTCAGACTGAAGGGTGGAGGGTCGCTTTGCTATGGAGTGAACCGAGGGAACCGGCTGAGAGATTGGGGCAGGAAGGCAAAGGGGAAGGACAGGAAGAGCAGACAGAGGACCACCTCCACGGCTTCTTGGTCAGAGTGAAGAAGCGAAAATTGTAGTTTACGGAGGCTCTTGTGGCTCCACCTGCAGTTCTAATGACCGTCCGTCGCGGATGATAGGATACCGCGCCGATTCGTGCGAAAATATATGATTTGGGTTCCAGTCCCCGGCTGATGGCCTCTTGAGATCAGTGAACCAGCTTTGGATTGATCACATACTCCCCATAGAGCAGGACGTTGTCCCAACCGATCGGGCTAATAGGCTTACACCCCCGTGCCAGACTTCTCCCTTGACAGAATGTTAGACCCTCTCTAGAATATGCTAGTAATCGCATACAAACATATAGAAGTTGTGCTCGAGATTGTCGAGGCTTCTATCGTCTTAACTGAGATCTAGAATTGTCGATCAACTTTTGCCGTCAAAGGAGTTAACATCAATGCCCCGACTATCCATATTAGATCGTTTCCTTACGCTCTGGATATTCTTGGCCATGGGCTTCGGAGTGGGTCTGGGCTATTTTGTCTCCTCGGTGATTGACTTTATCACGTTCTTTCAGGTGGGAACCACCTCCATTCCCATTGCTATAGGGCTCATTCTCATGATGTATCCGCCGCTGGCCAAGGTGAGGTATGAGGAACTCGGCCACGTATTTCGTAACTGGCGGGTGTTGGGGTTGTCTCTGGTGCAAAACTGGTTGATTGGACCGGTGTTCATGTTCTTCTTAGCGATTATTTTCTTGCGAGGCTATCCCGATTACATGGTGGGATTGATTCTGATCGGGCTGGCCCGCTGTATCGCCATGGTCATTGTCTGGAATGAGTTGGCCAAGGGAGATACGGAGTACGCTGCCGGGCTTGTGGCCTTCAACTCGATCTTCCAAATCATCTTCTATTCGATTTATGCCTACATCTTCGTCACCGTATTGCCCGGATGGTTCGGGCTGGAAGGTTCAGCGGTCAATGTCACCATGAGCCAGATCGCCGAGAGCGTGTTTATTTACCTGGGCATCCCCTTTTTCGGGGGCATGATCACGCGCTTTGCACTCTTGAGAACCCGGGGGCGTGATTGGTACGAGCAGAAATTTATCCCCAAGATCAGCCCTATTACGCTTGTCGCGCTGCTTTTCACCATTGTGGTGATGTTCTCCCTCAAGGGTGAGATCATCGTTGAGCTGCCTGTTGATGTGGTGCGAATTGCGATTCCACTCCTTATCTACTTCGTGCTCATGTTTCTGGTTTCGTTCTATATGGGTAAGAAAATTGGAGCTGATTACTCTAAGACAACGGCCATCGCTTTCACGGCGGCCAGCAATAATTTTGAGTTGGCTATTGCTGTGGCCGTAGCGGTATTCGGCATCGGCTCTGGCCAAGCCTTTGCCGCTGTCATCGGACCTCTGGTGGAGGTGCCGGTGTTGATCAGCTTGGTCAAAGTGGCGCTCTTTTTCCAACGCAAGTATTTCCGCCAGGAACTACAATGGTCAGAAAATTACTGGGATGAGGGGAGGAAACAACTATGATCGAGGTTATCGAGATCTTTAAGGCCTTAGCCGATGAGACGCGCTTGCGAATCCTCAAGTTGCTTTTAACGGTTGAGGAGAGCGTCTGTGTGTGTGAGCTGGTCGATGCCCTCGACCTTCCACAGTATCTTGCCTCACGACATCTCAATATCCTGAAGCGGGCTGGATTGCTTGAGGGGAAGCGATCCGGGACGTGGGTCTACTATTCCCCTGTACAGAATGCCTCGCCGCTGATAGAGGGGGTATTCTCTCTCATAAGCGATCGGTTGGACATTGAGGGCTCTAAAGAAGACCTAAAGCGCCTCAGAGACCGGATGGCGCTTCGGATGGAAGGAGTCTGTGTGATCGGCTATGAAAGTAAATAGCGAGAGCAGCATGATCTTTGTCTGCGTAGAGAACGCCTGTCGCAGCCAGATGGCCGAAGGGTTCGCCCGGCATTACGTGGGAGATAGGCTCAACATTGCCAGCGGCGGGACCAGGCCTGCCGAGTACGTAGATGAGCGGGCGATTGAGGTAATGAGGGAGCGGGGAATCGAAATCTCGGGGCAACACCCCAAAGCCATTACCCCCGAGGAGATCGAAAAGTTCGATTACGTCATCACTATGGGCTGTGCGGTCGAGGATGTCTGCCCAGCAGATTTCACCGGCCGAGCTCGGGACTGGGGAATTGAGGATCCAAAAGGGAAACCACTGGAGACCTACCGCCGTATCCGCGATGAGATTGAGCAGCGCGTGAAGAAACTGATTGAGGAGGTTACAAAGGAGAGAGAAGCACGCTACTGAAAACTTTCACATGAGGCTGGCTATAAGCTCATGAAAAGAAAGCCTTCCAGAAAGTTCGATCATTCTACTCCAGAATCCCGGCAGACCTTGGTGAGGGGTGTTGTCACGATCATTGTTTCTATCTTTTTCCTGGGGCTGGGGTTCCTGCTACTCAGATCTAATCAATTTCTATGGAAGCTCTTGGGCTATGTGCTTTTCGTCTGGGGTGTGATGGGAATGAGCCATGGTTTACGGGAGATATGTCAGGCTCTTAGGCGACGCTAAGTTGCCCGATTGAGGATGCCGAGTCGATTTGTGTGAAAATGTACACGAAAGACTTCGGCCTGATGGCAGTAATGTCTCAAGTGGACCAACTATATCATAAAGACATCAAAAATCCGAATTAGTATTAAAGGGGAACAGCTCCATAAGCTGGCCCGGGATGTGTTTTACGGTAAGCGCGGTCGGGTCACCGCCCGGGACTTCCAACAACAGATGAACACGGCCAGCTGTTTGATCCTCATCCTTGCCTGTATCATCTACTGGCAGGCGCGGGAGGGGGAGTACGTGATCAATCCAAAGCTGGTTCACTGATCTCAAGAGGCCATCAGCCGGGGGCTGGAACTCAAATCATATATTTTCGCACGAATCGGCGCGGTATCCTATGATGTTTATCTCGTAGGTGGAACCAATTTGCTTTGCATCATACAATTCTCCGGTAGCGGCTAACCGCTAGTGGGACGAACACCGCCAGGATTCCAGCGATCCAGGCCAGGGATTTCCACAGCGACGCATCGACCGGCCAACCCAGGGCGAACGCGCGCACCGTGTCGACGGTCACGGTGATCGGGTTGACCTTGGCGAACGCCTGTAGTGCCGTGGGCATGGTGTCGACTGGGACGAACACAGAGCTGGCGAAAACGAGTGGGAACACCCAGATGAACCCGGCCACTTGAGCCGTCTCCACGTTTTTGACCGAAAGCCCAATGGTCGCTGAGATCCACGAGAACGCCAGTCCGAACAGCACAACCAGGATAAGCGCAGCGATGGCGTCGAGAAAGCCGGCTTGAAACCGGAAGCCGATGAGACTGCCGACTCCGGTCATGAGCAGCACGACGAAGGTGTTGCGCACGGTGTCGGCCAGGGTGCGCCCGGCCAGAACGGCAGAGCGGGCCATCGGCAGGGAACGGAACCGGTCGACCATGCCTTTAGAAAGGTCATCGGCCAGACCGACGCCGGTCTGGGTCGACCCGAACACGACGGCTTGTACGAAGATACCGGCTAACAGGTAATTGATATAGTCTATGCCAGGCAGGTTGATGGCGCCGCCGAAGACGTAGTTGAACAACAACACGAACATAACCGGCTGGATGGTGGAAAACACTAACAGTTGAGGCAGTCGGACATAGTACATCAGGTTTCGTTTCGTCATAACAAGTGCATCGGAGATCGTCCAGATCAGGGTTTGTCCGACAGAAGCAGGCTTGGTCGTCGTGGTCATAGTGCACCTCCTCGGTTGCGCCGGCCACGCCTACGGTCGGCAACTGTATATGGTTCTTCTGGGAGAGTCTCAGTCGTATGTCCGGTCAGTGTAAGGAAGACGTCGTCGAGTGTCGGACGGCGCAGGGCCAGATCGGAAAGGGTGATTCCGGCAGCGTCGAAGCGACGCATCACCTCGGTCAACACCGATGTCCCATCTGTCACCGGAATGGTGATTTGGCCGGATTCGGAATCGATTTGAGACACAGCGACGCCGAGTGTGGTAATGCGGTCGACAGCAGTCTCAATCATAGTCTGGTCGGATACATGCAACTCCAAGACTTCACCGCCGACCTGTGATTTCAGTTCATCCGCCGTGCCTTGAGCGATGATACGACCTGTGTCGATCACGGCGATCTTGTCGGCAAGGTGATCTGCCTCCTCTAAGTACTGAGTGGTCAACAGCAGAGTTGTTCCATCCGAGACCAACTCTTTGATGATTTCCCACAGGCCGATCCGGCCGCGCGGGTCTAATCCGATGGTCGGCTCGTCTAGGAACAGCACCTGGGGGCGTGCGACGAGGCTTGCGCCCAGATCAAGCCGACGACGCATTCCACCCGAATAAGTTTTGACCAATCGGTGGGCCGCGTCGGTCAACTCGAAGCACTTCAGCAACTCGTCAGCGCGCCGGCGCGCCTCGGCTCGACCGAGGTGATATAGCCGACCGACCATTTCGAGATTTTCCCGCCCGGTGAGGTTCTCGTCAACCGAAGCGTACTGCCCGGTGAGTCCGATGACCGATCGCAGCGCGGCAGCGTCGCGGACGATGTCGTAGCCGGCGACCTGTGCCTGTCCCGCATCGGGAGCAAGCAGCGTGGTTAAGATCCGTACAAGGGTGGTCTTGCCCGCACCATTGGGGCCGAGCAGGGCCAGCACGGTGCCCTGATGCACGACCAAGTCGACACCGTCCAGCGCCTGTACGGTTTCGAAAGATTTGTGCAAGCCTGCGACGCGGATGGCCACCGGCCTCCCGGTCACGGGACGGCGGCGGTGATTGTTGCTGTTGACGAATCCAGTGGGATCTATGTTTGGCATCGTTGACTCAACCATCTATTATTTCTCCTTCCTTCTTAATTCATCCGGACCAGGTCTCGGAACCGCTCGAGCCGCTCTCTCATCTTCGGATGCTTCAACTTCTCCAGCGCATCCTTTTGGATCTGACGGACCCGCTCCTTGCTGATGT
>JBHIAT010000025.1:0-29783 GCA_046758705.1 Bipolaricaulia bacterium | reverse complement strand
ATGAGTCGAGCGATCTATCCGGGCAGTTTTGACCCGATCACCAACGGCCATATCGACATCATCCAGCGGGCGCGCAAGATCTTCGCCGAGCTGATCGTGGCCATCGTCGCAAACCCGAACAAGCGGTTCTTCTTCACCCCGGAGGAGCGTCAAAAGCTCACCGAGCAGGTGCTGGAGGCAGAGGGGATTGAGAACGTGCGGGTGATTAGTTACGCTGGGCTGCTGATCGATTGCGCCCGGGAGCAGGACGCCGATGTGATCGTCCGCGGCTTGCGGGCGATCTCCGACTTCGAATATGAGTTCTCGATGGCATCGATGAACCGCAAGCTGCACCCCGATCTGCAATCGGTCTTTTTCATGACCAGTGATGAGTATTCGTTTCTGAGCTCCAGCATTGTGCGCGAGGTGAAGCACTTCGGCGGAGACATCAGCGCGTTCGTCCCCGCGATCGTCGAGCGGGCGCTGGAGAAGAAGCTCGCCGCCGGCCGATGAGGGGGAGGTGATTTAATGGATGACTGCGTTCGTGCGGCAACAGGCCGTACTTGAACTCCTCAAGGACCTTCGCGGTCTGAACCCGCTTAAGCAATTGTTCTGGTCCGAGCTGAACTACGAGCGCGTCAACCAGCCCCTTCCCCGCCGGGAATGGCCGGACCGCGCACGCAATGCTCTGGCAGAAGACCCGGTGTTGTTTGCCTGTGGCGGGCAGAACAATGACTTCTATGTAATCTACGTGCGCCTGGCGTCGGATCGGTTGCTTCTAGGTCAAGAGCGGCCTGTTGTCTCACGGCTCCTGAAAGATCATCCCTACGCCCTGTTCATCTTCTCGAATGAATTCCGGGACCGTTGGCACTTCCTCAATGTCAAGTACGACGGCAAAGACAGCAAACGCCGGCTGTTCCGACGCATCACCATCGGTCCGGAAGAACGCCTCCGTACCGCCTGCGAACGGCTGGCAATGCTCGATGTGGAAACAATTCCCTCACCCTCTCCCCTAGCAATCCAGCAACGTCATGATGAAGCCTTCGACGTTGAAGCCGTCACTCAAAAGTTCTTCGAGAGTTACAAGCAGATATTCTATCGCCTGCAGAATCACCTGCACCAGCAGACCGGTGATGCCGTCTGGTCCCATGATTATGCGCTAAACTTCCTCAATCGATTAATGTTCCTCTACTTTATTCAACGCAAGCGATGGCTTGGAGAAGACCCGGAATTTATCAAGAGCTTCTGGGAGGCTTACCATAAATCAGGGCAACCCCAAGATACGTTCTTTAAAGATTGGGTTTCGGTGCTCTTTTTTGAAGCATTCAACAATAAGTTTTCTCTCAAGCCCTACCTGCCATCTGAACTTAACGATACGCTCCTACTAGCTCCTTTTCTCAACGGTGGTCTCTTCAGACGTAACGAGCTGGACGAGAAACACCGGTTCAACATCCCGGATCGGATCTTCGCTGACCTCATCCATGACTTTGAACGGAACGAGCCCGGTTTCTTCGAGTACTACAACTTCACCATCGCTGAGACAACCCCCCTGGACCAAGAGGTCGCCGTCGATCCAGAGATGATCGGAAGAGTCTATGAAAGCCTGGTCAACATTACCTTTGAAGGGCTTGAAGAGGAAGATCTGCGTGGCACGGCAGGCATCTTTTACACACCACGAATCGAGATCGATCTGATGTGCCACCTGGCGTTAGTGGACTACCTGACAAACCAGCTTGGTGAGAACTATAAGTCCTTGCTCTATGAGGCTGTCTTCGCCTATGAACCGGAAGACAAACAGAACGCCGATGAGCAATTAGCCCGGAAGAACCTTTGGCCTCAGCTTGAAGAACTGTTGCGTGAGATTACGGTGCTCGACCCCGCCTGTGGTTCCGGCTCGTTTCTCGTAGGGATGCTCCTTCTGCTCGATGACCTCCTCGCCCGCGCTGATGGCCAGCTCGACATTGAAGAGCCCCCCTATGAACGACGGCGAAAGACCATCGGCCGGAGTCTCTACGGCGTAGATGTAATGGAGTGGGCGGTGCATGTGGCCGAGCTGCGCCTCTGGTTGCAGCTGGTGGTGGAAACCGAGCTAGAGTCGGCAAAGCTTCAGTTCCGTCCGCTCTTGCCCAATCTCTCCTTTAAGGTTCGCCCCGGCGATAGCCTGGTGCAGGAGGTCGGCGGAATCAGCTTCACCCTCCATCGTGCTCACCCAGACATCCCCCGTGTCCTCAAAAGGAAACTCACCCAACTCAAGGGCGAGAAGCGGAAGTTTTACAACAATGATCCAAACTGCAGATACCACTCTGAGATGGAGGTCAACCAAGCCGAATTTAACCTGTTTCAGGAGATCCTCGAGAGCAAGACCACGACTTTACAGGATGAGATTGCCGAACTGACCCGGAAGATTGAGTCTCCTGAAAAGCAACTCGCCCTCTCCGGCATCGAGCGGGTTGAGCCGCGTCAACTTGAACTCAAAATAGAGGATTGGAAACGTCAACGGGAAGAACTGGAGACAGAGCAGTCCCGCCTGCGGGATGCGCTTCAAGCTTTACACTCCTCCGCAGAGGTGCCCTTCGTATGGGACATCGCCTTCGTGGAGATTTTTGGAGGCGACCAGCGAGGGTTCGATATCGTCATCGGCAATCCACCTTATGTGCGCCAGGAGAAGATCGCCCCGCCCACTGTACGCCCAGAGGAGCATGGCGGTGAGGACTCGGAGGAGTGGAAGAGATTGAAGAAGGGATACAAGGCAAAGCTCCAGCGTTCCGTCGCTGCGTCCTATCCCAGATTCTTCAGCTATAAGCCCACAACGGATAAATTCCGCAAACTCGACGGCAAGAGCGATTATTACGTCTACTTTTACTTGCACGGTCTCAGCCTACTCAATGAACTGGGTTCTTTCTGCTTTATCACCTCTAACTCATGGCTCGATGTCGGCTATGGAAAAGAACTGCAGGAGTTCCTGCTCAGGCACAGTCAGGTGAAGATGATCCTGGATAATGAGGCGAAGCGCTCCTTCGCTCAATCGGATGTGAACACGATCATCGCTCTCCTTGCCCCTACTGATGATAAGAAAGCCTGGGGGTTAGATCAGACGGCACGCTTTGTAATGTTCAAAGTGCCATTCGAGGAAATTCTCCATCCAGCGATCTTCGAGGAGATCGAGGAGGTTCAGCCTCGGGAGAGAGGAAATCGCAAGGATACCCCTGACTATCGAGCCATTGCCATCGGCCAGCACGAGCTTTATAAGGAAGGGTTGACCTTGCCGGAGGAAGATGAAAAGAAGAAGGGGAAGAGGATGGTCAAGGCCACCCGCTATATAGGCAATAAGTGGGGCGGCAAATACCTGCGCGCGCCCGAGATCTTCTTCACTATTTTGGAAAGGGCACAAGGTAAGCTAGTGCGTCTTGGTGAGATTGCTGAGGTGCGTTTCGGGATCAAGACCGGTGCCAACAAGTTCTTCTATCTTAAGCCCACCAGCAAATCAGCTCTTGAAGATCTCGTCTTTGTTCGCAACGGTGCAGGATGGGAGGGATGTCTTGAAGCTGAATTCCTCAAACCAGTCATCAAAAGTCCCCGTGAGATCAAGACTATCCGTGTTCATCCAGAAGATCTGCACTACAAGGTCTTCATGTGTCATCTCTCCAAAGAGGAACTGAAAGAGCAGGGTAAAACTCATGCCTTGGAATATATCGAATGGGGAGAAAGGCAGCGCTACCACAAGCGTCCAACCTGTGCTAGCAGGCAAAGGTGGTGGGATTTAGGGAGGCAGAAGCTGCCTGTAGCAATCTGGTTTAAAGCATTTAATGATCGTTTTATAGTACCGTCTAATAATGCTCAGTGCTTTAGTAGTGATAGGTTTTATGCAGTGTATCCTGAATACCAAAACTTCGAACAAGTCCTTAATTGCGTTCTAAACACCACGATAACGAACCTAATGGTTGAGTTGACTGGACGTGTGAATCTGGGGGAGGGTGCTCTAGACAATATGACCTATGAAGCGGCTCTAACCCTTATCCCTCATCCCTCTGCCCTTACGAATACCCAACGCACTTCCCTGCTTACTGCCTTTGATCAGATAGCTGACCGAGAAATCAAGAATATCTTTAAAGAATTAGGTCTGCCTAAACCTAGTCGTGACTACAGTGACATTAACCCTGAGGATATTTCTTTGGATAAGGTTCTTCCCGACCGGCGGGCGCTGGATGAGGTGGTCTTCGATGTGTTAGGCTTGACGAAGGAGGAGCAACTGGAGGTCTACCGGGCAGTAGTGACGCTGGTGAAGAATCGACTGACGAAGGCGAAGAGCGTTTAGGAATGCACTTGATTTACATTGATGACTCGCGCGATGAGCAGCTCTGCGTTTTCTCCGCTCTAGCGATCGCTGCTGACCAGTGGCTCGATGCCTTCCGCCAGGTGCGACAATTTCGACATGATCTCAGGGAAAGCGACGGCATTTACGTTTATAAGGAACTTCATGCCTGGAAATTCGTCTCAGGGCGTGGACAGATTGCAGATCGGACTGTCACCAAAGGGCGACGGTGTCAGATTTTCAAGGAGGCTTTGCAGAGGGTGGCTGACCTTCCAGGGACTCGTCTCTTCAACGCGGTTTTCTCTGCCAAGCAGGACGAACGTGCGTTTGAGAGGCTGCTCAATCGCATTAATCGGACGATGGTCACCTGGGGTAGCCATGCGATCCTGATTTGCGACGAAGGAAAAGAATCAAGATATACACGGTTAGCGCGTAAGATGCACGTCTATAACCCGATTCCCAGCAAATATGGTGCCTGGAAGGACACGGGCACGGAGATGAAGAACATTCCTATTGACCGTATCCTTGAAGATCCGTTCTTTAAAAAGTCCGAACAATCTTACTTCATCCAGTTGACTGATTTTTGCGCTTATGCTCTGCTGCGACGAGAACGTCCTATTCCATCTAAAACAAGGTACGGGCTGGATCAAGCATTTCAATTTCTAGAACCGATTTTAGTGTTGGAGGCAAGCAGTCAAGATCCGGAAGGCATAATTCGTCCATAATAAAGGAGAAGCAGGGCCTACCTCCGCCACCAAGGACGGGCTCGGTCCTGCAAAACTAGTATAACATCATGTCATAAGAATGTCAATAGGGACAGGCAGCAAACTTAAGAGGGTTGTGATGATCCTGGGATTGGAGAGGTATCAGGGTGTCCCCTGCAGCAGATTCCCCAACTTACTTAATGAGTAGGTTCTCCAAGGCCTGTTGAGAAAGGAAGGGCAAAGACGCTGGACCCGATACTATGTGAGATCAAAAGTCTATGAATCACTCTCAAAATCCTATGAATCACCCTCATCGGAAACGGATCATAAAGGAGATGATTCATAGAAGGAGGTCTCATAATGCCTCATGACATCATCGACAACCGCGATGAGAAGATGCTTGAGCATGTCCTGCGCATCCTTCCCTCCACGGAGCGGGCCAAGTTTGCCGTAGGCTACCTGTTCCTCTCCGGGCTCAAGCCTCTGCGTGAGCACCTGGAGCGGTTGGAGGAGATTTATCTGCTCATCGGCAACACCACCGATCGCGAGACCTTGGAGACATTAGTTGAAGGTTATCGCCATATAGAAACTGCTCGTGATGCTTTAGAGGACTGGCGATTCCGCCAACGAGCACGTCAACGGCAGGCGGCCGAGGAGACAACCGAAAACGTTCGCGAGGCCCTTGCCCTGATGGAGCAGACCGATGAGGATGAAGCAACTGTCCGCACAGTGCTCCAATTGATCCAGGAGAGAAGATTGAAAGTGCGGGTCTACACCAAGGGCCGTCTACATGCCAAGGCCTATATCTTCGACTACGGCACAACCTATGATCGTCAAGGTCGTCCTCTACCTCGTGAGGAACAGGGCATTGCCATCGTCGGCTCTTCAAACCTGACGCTATCGGGCTTAACCCATAACACCGAACTCAACGTGCTCGTCCAGGGCAACGCCAATCATGAAGTGCTAACCCACTGGTTTGAGGAGCTCTGGGAAGAGTCCCAAGAGTTCGATGTGGCCTTGATGCATGAGCTGAAACGCTCCTGGGCGGTCGGCGTGGTAGGTGAACGCGAGGGACAGGAGATCTTGGTACGCCCGTACGACATCCCTTGGGGCATCGATGAGTTCGCCGAGCGTCTACGCCTTCACGAAGACGGTACGTAAGCTACTGACGGTACACGAGCGATTCCGAGATGCCCTATTGGAAGGGATCGTACCGGCTGGAGATGACGCGCAAGACATTCTCTACGAGCCAAATCAGGCGGAAGAGCAGGATCTGATGGATGCTCTGCGGAAGGTGTCGGAGCGATACAATGCGAAGGATTTCGATGTTGAGCGATTAAAGGAACACATCGAGCACGACATTCGATTGCTGAGGATGATATCGAGGTAATCTACAGCGGAGACAAGAGCAAGGCTCGTGTGGTGGGCAGATTTGCACCAGAAGCAAATCCCGAATACCGACTCCGCGAGGGAGAAGCGGAGTTATCCACCCTGATAGCGACCGATGTGCTAGCGGAGGGTCTAAATCTCCAGGACTGTGACCTGGATCTAAAGCGGAAGCTCCAAAACCGCATCCAGGAGATTCATGACACTATTGGTGAAGACTCGGTCATCCTGGATCGTACCGAGCGACTCAACGAAGAGGCAATGTACGCTATCTACGAGAAGCAAGCTGAAAAGCTGAGTCTGTTTGAGAACGAAGAAGAGGAGTTCGTGAACCTCAATGAGGCCGAGGCGATCCTGCGCCAGATGCGGAAGGACGATCCTGATGAGTACGAACGAATCACCAACTTGCGGGATGGTATTCGCACGGCAAGGCCTTCCAACCAAAAGGGACTGTATGTGTTCTGCCAGGCAGGGCGCTACCAGCAACTATTCCTGGTAGACGAGCGCGGTGAGATTGTCTCGCGTGATATACCGCGCGTGTTGAACACGATCAAGTGCGGGCCGGACCTCAAAGGCGTGCCGTTACCGGAAGGTTATAACACCACGGTTATGCGCATAAAGCGACTCTTTACGGAGGAGGTCCAGCACCACCAAGCTGAACGAGAACACACGCTCTCCCTGACACAGGGTCAAAGGCTCAAATCAACATCTTGGACCAAGCGTTTCGCGGGCCGGTTACCTCGGCCGTCAACCGAGAGTTGAACCGCCTGCGTCGTAACGGTGTGACCGGCAAGGAACTATTGCCAACTCTCATTCACCTCTACCACCAACACAACATGCGGGAATGGCTCGATCGTCGAAACCTGCAGCTTGAAGAGCGTCCGATTCCGAAGATCGTGTGCAGTGAGGGATTGGTACCAAAAGGGTAACCAAGGGATCGTTCGATAGGCCTCGCTAGCGTGATACGTCAACTAGGCTGCCACAGCCGTTTTTGCAGGATGAACGTCCCGAAGACCAGGATCAGCACGATGCTGATCAGTTGGGCGACACGCAGCTCCCCCAGGTACAGACTGTCCCCGCGCACGAAGCTGACGAAGAATCGGGCGACCGAGTACAGGATCAGGTATAGAGAGAAGACGAAGCCGGCCCGGTGCACTCGGTTTCGCACCCACCACCACAGGATCGCGAAGATAATCAGGTTGAGGGCGAGCTCGTAGAGCATCGTCGGATGGAGCGGAACGCCGGGATATTCCGTCCCGGCCGGTGTGTCGGTCGGAAAAACCATTCCCCAGGGCAGATCGGTTGGTGTTCCATAAGCGTCGCCGTTCATGAAGTTTCCGAACCGGCCGAGCACCTGGCCGAGGATCAGGCTCGGTGCGACCGCATCGGCGAGCTTCCAGAACGAGATGCCCTTCCACCGGGCATAGAGGTAGCCGGCGATCACGCCGGCGATGAGCCCGCCGTGGATCGCCAACCCCCCCTGCCAGATCTTGGGGATGTCACCCAGATGGGTCCCGTAATAGTCCCATTCGAAGGCAACATAGTAGAGTCGGGCGCCGATCAGCCCCACCGGGAAGGTCACCAGCACCAGATCCAGAACACCGTCCAGATCGAGGCCAATCTTCCTGCGCTTCGCCTCTTTTTGGATCAAGTAGATCCCGACAACGAGCGCGATCACGTACATCAGGCCATAGTAGCGGATGGTGAACGACCCAAACTCGACCAAGATCGGATGCATGGTACTTCCCTCCTCAGGCTGTATAGGCTTCGTACCGTCCCAACACCGCCTGGGCAGCGGCCAGTCTGGCGATCGGGACCCGGTAAGGAGAGCAGCTGACGTAGTCGATCCCAAGCTGGTGGCAGAAATGAATCGACCGCTCATCGCCACCGTGCTCGCCGCAGATCCCGATACTCAGATTCTCCTGGACCGATCGACCCCGCTCCACGCCGATGCGCATCAGCTCGCCCACTCCCGGTGTATCCAACGTCGCAAACGGGTCATCCTTCAGGATCCCCAGTTCGTCATAGGCCGGCAGGAACTTGGCTACATCGTCACGGCTGTAGCCGTACGTCATCTGAGTCAGATCGTTCGTCCCGAACGAGAAGAACTCGGCCTCCTCGGCGATCTCGTCGGCGGTGACACACGCCCGCGGCAGCTCGATCATCGTCCCGACCTGGTAGTCGACTTGGACACCGACTTCCTCCATGACACGATCGGCGATCTCCTGAATGCGGTCTTTGATGATGCGAATCTCCTCAACGACACCGACGAGCGGGACCATGATCCGGGACCGGGCGTCGACGTCCGCCTGTTTCAGCTCGCAGCTTGCCCGGATGATCGCCTCGACCTGCATATCGTAGATCTCGGGTGTGGTGATCCCCAGTCGGCAGCCGCGATGACCGAGCATCGGGTTAAACTCCTCCAGACCCTGGATTCGCTGGCTCAGCTCGTCCGCCGAGACGCCGATCGATTTCGCCAACCACTCGATCTCACCGTCCTCGTGGGGCAAGAACTCGTGGAGTGGCGGATCCAGGAGCCGGATGATGACCGGTAACCCCTCCATGGCGCTCAGCAACCCTTTGAAATCTTCCTTCTGGATCTCACCCAACCGTTTTAGAGACCGCTCCCGCTCCTCCCGGCTCCTGGCGATGATCGCCTCCTGGAACAGGGACAGTCGTTCCTCGCCGAAGAACATGTGCTCGGTCCGGGCGAGCCCGATCCCCTCCGCCCCGAGTTGGCGGGCGAGCTGTGCATCCTTCGGGGTGTCGGCGTTTGTCCACACGCCAAGCTTTCGGATCCCGTCTGTCCAATTCATCAGCGTTTCAAAGTTCTCGTCCAGCTGAGGCTCGATCAGGGGAACCTGGCCGAGCATCACCTCGCCGGTCGTCCCATCGATCGACAGATAATCGCCCTCACGCACCACCGTTCCATCGACGGTGAACTGCTTGCGTTGGTAGTCGATGCTGATCGTCTCAGAGCCGACCACGCCCGGCTTGCCCATACCCCGCGCCACGATCGCGGCATGGCTGGTGAGACCGCCGCGTGAGGTGAGCACACCCTCAGCAGCCTCCAGGCCGTGGATGTCGTCCGGTGAGGTCGAGTTACGCACCAGGATGACCTCCTCCCCGGTCTTCGCCCATTCCTGCGCGTCGTCGGCACTGAACACCACCCGACCGACCGCCGCGCCAGGCGAGGCGTTGAGCCCCTTAGCAATCGGTTCCGTCCGCTGCTTCGGATCGAAGCTCGGGTGAAGCAGCTGGTCGAGTTGCTCGGGCTCGATGCGCTTGAGCACCTCCTCGATCGGGATCAGCCCCTCGTTCACCATGTCGACGGCGATCTTGACCGCCGCCTGGGCGGTGCGCTTGCCGATCCGAGTCTGGAGCATGTACAGCTTGCTGTCCTCGATGGTGAACTCCACATCCTGGATGTCCTGGTAGTGTTGCTCCAGCTTATCGAAGATCGCCACGAGTTCCTTGTATGCCTGAGGCATCTCCGTCTCCAGCTCCACGATGCTCCGGGGCGTACGGATCCCGGCGACCACATCCTCCCCTTGAGCGTTCCTCAGGTATTCACCGTAGTAGTGCCGCTCACCGGTGGCCGGGTTCCGGGTGAACGCGACCCCGGTTGCCGAGTTCTCACCGGCGTTGCCGAAGACCATCGTCTGAACATTGACGGCGGTCCCCATCGCATCGTGAGGGATATGGTGAATCTCCCGGTATTTGATGGCCCGGGGGATGTTCCAAGATTCGAAGACGGCGTCGATCGCCTGCCAGAGTTGCTCCTCCGGCTCCTGCGGAAAATCCTCGTTGAGCACCTCACGATAGATCGTCTTGAACTGCTCGGTGATCGCTTTGAGGTCGTCGGCGTCAAGTTCGGTGTCGAGCTGGACGCCCTGCTCTCGCTTCGCCTCCAGGATCACCTCATCGAACCGCTCATGCTCGATCCCTTTGACGACGTTCCCGAACATCTGGAGCAACCGGCGATAGGCATCCCAGCCGAACCTGGGATTGTCGGTTTTCTCGATCAACCCCTCCAGCGTCCGGTCGTTCAGGCCGACGTTCAGGACGGTATCCATCATTCCAGGCATTGAGATGGCGGCCCCAGATCGGACGGAGACCAGCAGCGGGTTATCGGGATCACCGAACCGCTTCCCGGTCGCTTCCTCAAGCTTGTTTAAGCTCTGTTGGACCTCGTCTCGAAGCCCCGGCGGATATTGGCTATCATGTTGATGATAATACCTGCAAATTTCGGCACTGATGGTGAATCCAGGGGGTATCGGAATCCCCAAGTTTCCCATCTCGGCCAGGTTGGCACCCTTGCCGCCGAGTATCTCCTTCATTCCCGTGTTGCCGTCTGCGTTTCCCTCGCTGAAGAAATAAACATGTTTTTTCTCCGTCATGACTGCCTGGTTTCACTCCTTTCAAACAGTGCATCCACAAACTCATCGACGTCGAACTGATGCAGATCCTCCGCCGTCTCGCCGACGCCGATCAGCTTGACCGGGATTCCGAGCGATTCGGCGATCGGGACGATGACACCCCCTTTGGCGGTGCTATCCAGTTTGGTGAGCACGATCCCGGTAAGCGGGACGGCCTCGTTGAACTTCTGGACCTGGGAGATCGCGTTCTGGCCGTTGGTCGCGTCGATCACCAACAACCGTTCATCGATCTCCCGTCCCAGCCGCTTGCTGACCACTCGATTGATCTTCTTGAGCTCCTCCATCAGGTTATGTCTCGTCTGAAGCCTGCCAGCGGTGTCGATGAGCAGCACATCTCGCTTGCGCTTCAGCGCATGTTCCACCGCGTCATAAGCGACCGCTGATGGGTCGGCACCGGGGCGATGTTTGATCAACTCCGCCCCCACCCGATCGGCCCAGACACCGAGTTGCTCGATCGCCGCCGCCCGGAACGTATCGGCAGCGGCGAACGTGATCTTGGTTCGTCCCTCCTGGATAAGCTGGTTGGCCAGCTTGGCGATCGTGGTGGTCTTCCCTGAGCCGTTGACCCCCATCACCAGGATGACGGTCAGCTCGCCGCGGTCGCGAAGCTGCAGCCGACCCACGGCGGGGGCGAGCCGCCCCCTGATCTCATCCTTCATCAGGTCGAGGACCATCTCCAGTGACGGCGACCGGGACTCCAGACCGTCCTCCCGCACCCGCTCCTGTAACGCTGTGAGGATCGCCGTGGTCGCCATCACCCCGATATCCCCGGTGATCAGGATCTCTTCGAGTTCCTCCAGGGTCACATCGTCGATGCGGCGCTTGTTGCCGATCGCTGCTGCGATTCCGTCAACCAGCCGATCGTGCGTCTTTGCCAGTCCCTGCCTCAATCGGTCGAGCCAAGGCATATCCGTTCACATCCTCTCCGGCGCGGAGACACCCATGAGCTCCAATGCCCGCCGGAGCACGATCTGAGTTCCCTTGACCAGGACGAGCCGCGCCTCCGTCACCCGATCGTCGTCGCCGATGACCCGATGACGGTTGTAGAAGTGGTGAAAGCGGGCGGCGAGTTCCCCAGCATACTCGGCCAGCAGGTGTGGTGCAAAGTCCTCGGCCGCTGTAAGCACGACCTTGGGAAACTCGTCCAGTTTCTTGATCAGATCAAGTTCTTCGGCCTCGACGAGCGGATTCAGGCCGATCCCCTCCCCCAGTCTCCAGCCCGCGATCTCCGGCTGGCGGAAGATCCCGGCGATCCGGGTGTGGGCGTATTGGATGTAGTAGACCGGGTTCTCCATCGACTGCTCTTTGGCAAGGTCGTAGTCGAAGGTGAGGTGGCTGCCGGGTTTGCGCATGATCATGAAGTAGCGCACCACGTCCCGGCCAAGCTCCTCGATCAACTCGCGCAGCTCGACGAACTCCCCCCGGCGGGTCGACATCCGGACCGTCTGTCCACCCCGCTCCAACGAGACGAATTGGTGAAGCAGGTAGTTCAAAAAACCGTCGGGATAGCCAAGAGCGCGCATCGCTGCCTGCATCGGCGGGATATGACCATGGTGATCGGCCCCGTGGATGTCGATCACCCGATCGAACCCCCGCTCCCACTTGTCCACGTGGTAGGCAATGTCGGTCATCAGGTAGGTGTATTCGCCGGTTCGCTTGCGTACCACCCGATCTTGATCGGCGCCGTAGGCGGTTGTCTTTAACCACAGCGCTCCATCCTGTTCGTAGATCGCCCCGGCGTCGCGGAGTTCCTCCAACACGTCGTCGATCTTACTGGGACCGGGCTCATGGAGCTGTGTTTCTTTAAACCAGACGTCGAACTCGACCCCGAACCGCTTCAGGTCGTCCCGGATGCGGGCGATCATCGCGGAGACGGCCTGCACCCTGAACGTGCTGGCAATGGTCCCGTCCCAGCGATTCCGATAGCGATCACCGATTTCGGCGACCAGCCCACGCGCCAGCTCGACGAGATAATCCCCGGAATAGCCGCCTTCGGGGATCTCCGCCGCCTCGCCGAGCGCCTGCTGATATCGGACCCATAAGGATCGGCCCAGCAGATCGATCTGATGGCCCGAGTCGTTGAAGTAGTACTCCCGGGTCACCCGATATCCCAGGTTCTCATACAGATTGCTTAACACATCCCCCAGAGCCGCCTGGCGTCCGTGACCGACGGTGAGCGGTCCGGTTGGATTGCTGCTCACGAACTCCAGTTGCACCTTCCTGTCACCCCCGAGGTCGGCGGTTCCGTAGGCTTCCCGTTCGTGAACGATCTGCTCCAGAACCTGGAGCACCGTCTTCCGCTTCAAGGTGAAGTTGAGGAACCCCGGACCATCGAGATGGATCGTCTCGAACTCTTGAGGGTTGATGGCTTTCAGGATCCGGTCCCCGATCTCCCGGGGGGAGCAGTTGAGCCGGGCGCTGAGGGCAAGCGCGAGGTTTGAGGAGAGATCGCCAAATGTCTCCCGAGACGGGGTAACGACCTCGATCTCGATATCAGAACCATCGATCTCCAGGTCGGTCAGTGCAGCTCGCAGCCGGCCTCGGACCAGTTCCTTGAGCATGTTTCACTCCGAATTCCAAGTAGAGCACGATCACGTCGGGCGCTCGATGATGAACCGGATCGCGGTCTTCTCCTGATCGTCGATCCGAATATCCATGAATGCGGGGATCATCTTGATCTCATCCCCGCCCTCTCCTTCGATGAGTCGTCGAGCGATGGCGATCGCCTTCACCACCTGATTGACCGCGCCTGCACCGATGGCATGGGCTTCGACCCGATCCATCTTGCGTAGCGCTCCGGCGATCGCTCCGGCGATCGCGTTCGGGTTAGAGTTAGCCGATATCTTCAGGATCTCAATCTCCATCTTTTCTCCATCACCTCCGCCTCCGCTCCCCGCCCGGAGTCTGTCGAGTTTGCACGATAGCGTTCTGTTCTGGCGACGACAAAGTCTATCGATGCGATGAGCCCCTGCTTGTACTCTGAATCCTCAAACTCGTCCACAGGCACCTTAGCATGGTTTATCCGAGACCGCACCTCGCTCAGAAACCACGCTTTGACCCCGCAGGTGTCGAGCTGCCGGATGAGGTATTCCTGCTCCGCCGGCTTCAGACCCTTCTGGCTGTTCAACAGGCTTTCGATGGACTGGCGCTCGGTGCCCTCAACCCGCTCGAGCAACTGGATGAACGGTAAGGTGATCCAGCTTTCACCCCGATCCTTCCAGGTGGGTTTCCCGATTCGGGCAGCTTCCCCGAATATATCGAGGAAGTCGTCGACCATCTGGTAGGCGATCCCAAGCGCCAAACCGGCCGCCGCAATTGGCTTCAGCCGTTCCTCCTCGATCTCAGGGTCTCCAAGCAGTGCCCCCATAACACAGGCGGTCTCGATCAGAGCGCCCGTCTTGTTCGCGATCACCTCGAAGTACTGACGCCGGGTCGGGATCTTGCCCCGCAGGGCCTCCTGGAGCATCTCCCCTCGACTGATGCGCTCGACGGTCTCGACGAATACGGCACGGACCCGGTCGTCCATGCCATGGAGGGCACGAAGCACCCGTGCTAATATGAAGTCCCCATAGAGGACGGAGACGCGATTGTTCCACCGTTCGCGCAGGCTCGGCCGGTTGCGGCGCATCTCCGCTTGATCGATCACATCGTCGTGGGTCAGGGTCGCCAAGTGGAGCATCTCCAGGGTGGCCGCCGCCTCCACGATCTGCTCCCGATCCGCCTCGCCGCCGAACAGCTTGTAGAAGAACAGAGCGAGTGCCGGACGGTATCGCTTTCCACTGACCATATGGCGATTGATCTCCTGGATAAGCTCCAGTTCGGAGGCGAGCAGCGCCGTCAGCCGCTCCTCGATGGCCCCTAACTCTTCGCTAATCCTTGCGTAAAATCCTTCGAGCATGGCTGACGGTGTGTTTGTCGCTTCTGCTATTGTAATGGTCAGAGGGGAGAACATCAAGCCGATGTTCATCTGCCGTTGCTGTTTGCCTCTACTTGATCAGCAGGACGGAACAGGGGGATGTGCTCACGATCTCACGGCGGATATCCCGACGGATATCCCGGCGGAACAGTCCGAGGACCGTCCGTTCCACCTCCAGCTCTCTGCCCAAGATGATGAGGTCGGCTCCCCACTCCCGTGCCGTTATGATGGCCTTCCGTTCCAAGCGCCCTGTGGAGAGGGAGGTGGACAGCTTCACCGTCTTTTCATATCGTTCTTGACGCTCCCGAAGAAACGCCTCTCCTTTCTCGATCAACTGCGCCTCTGACCGCTCCTCTTTCTTGATCTTTCCCTCCTTGGTCATGGTATGAGGGTGGGTTCTGTCCACCACGTATTCTATGTGTAACTGGGCATCGAATCGCCTGGCGAACTCGACGGCCATCTCCGGCAGGGTGCGGTTGAGGGTCAGGTTGGAGGGGAGAGCAAGGATCTTCTCCAATGCCTTAGCGGTTCCCTTCTCGATCCAGATCGAGGGGGAGGGCCATTTAAGGATCTCATAGTTCAGCAGCGTCGCCCGTTCGAAGCTCATCACGATCAAGTCGACCCGGTTCGCCTTGCAGTATTCCTGAATCGTCCGCGTATACTCCCCCTGCTCGATCCGCCACGAAGAGATCTCGGACCTCTCCTCAGCGGTGATCACCGCCGCCCGCTCGAACAGCATCCCCTCGGCCCGGCCCTTGATCTCCTTGACGAGGTTCCTCTCAGCGCGCACGCGCTCCTCGGTGGTCATCGCATACTCGGAGACGCGATCGATCAAGCGCAGCATCTTCTCCTCAATGATATAGAGCAGGGTGAGTTCGCCCTCAAACTGTCGGTTCAACATGGCCGCCCGTCGGATCGCCGCCTCTGAGAAGTATTCGGACGAGACCGTCACCAAAATGTTGATCTTCAGCATACTCTATCCTCTCACCCTCACCACAACCCCAGCAGTCGCCAGTAACTGATCGCCACGGTGAAGATCACCACAATCGAGACGATCACCGCCCAGACACCGACCCGTAACAGGTCTCGGGGAGAGAAGTAACCCGACGAGTAAGCGATCAGGTTCCCGGGCGTCGAGACAACCAGCATGAACGCCAGACCGGCCGACAGCGCGATGGCGAACGACGCAACCTCGACCGAGATCCGGTCGACGGCCTGGGCGATCCCGATCCCGATCGGCAGTAGCATCGCCACCGCCCCGGTGTTGCTCATCAGTTCGGTGATCAGGATTGAAAGGACGATCAGCAGCAAAATGATGACATAGGGGTTTCCTCCGCCGATCTTGAGCATCAGGTCGGCGATCCACTTCGCCGCCCCCGTCTTCTCCAAGCGGACGCCCATAGTGATTGCGCCACCGTACATCAGGATGATCCCCCAATTCATCCGCTCTTCTAAATCCTCCCAGCTCAACACGTTCATTATGAACAGCGCGATTCCGCCAGCGATGGCGATCACGCCGAGACCGATATCATGGGCAAAGAAGATCCAGGCGAGGATCGTCAGCGCATAGATGATGATCGTCCGCTTCGAGCCAGCCTCCATCTTCCCCAAACTCCGCACGTCCTCTTCGATCGTCCGCTTCACCTCGGTGAGGTCCTTGACCTCGATCGGAAATGTGCGGACCAGGAGCAGCCAGACGATCGGCAGTGTAATGAAGACGATCGGCATCGATACCCGCATCCAGCCGACGAAATCGACCTGGATTCCGAGTGTCTCCTGAAGAAACCCGATCATCAGCGGGTTACGTGCACCGCCGATCAGCGTTCCCAGGCTGCCGATCGAGGCGCCGAAGGCGATCGCCATCGTTGTCACCTTGCCGAAGTTGCTCTGTTTCGGAATTAGCGCCATATTCGCCAGGATATGCATAATGATCGGTAGCAGCAGGGCGACGACGGCATGCTCCGGGATAATGAACGACAGGAGCGCACTGTTCAGCATAATGCCGAAAGAGAAGAACCGAGGGGAACGCTCGAACAACCTCAGGAAGCGGAGAGCAGCCCGTTGGTGCAGGCCGTGCTTCTCAATGGCAGCGGCCAGGGCGAACGCACCGATGAGGAAGAAGACGGCGTTGTTCCCGAAGGCGGCAAACACCTCGGCCGGTTCGGCGACCTCCATCAACGGTTGGAGCGCCATGATCAACAGCCCGGTGATCGCCAACGGGATCGCCTCGGTGAACCACAGGATGGCAGCGACCACCAAGATGCCGAGCATCCGCTTCCCTTCCTCGCTCAGGCCGGACGGCGCCGGGAGGAGCAACGCAAGCGCCACGATCACACCGGCGGCAGCCAGGATCAACAGGTTCTTCGGCCGGATCGCATAGGTATGTTCTTCCATTCCCGCCTCTCCCTGGATCTCCGCTGGAGCCGGCGAGAGGACTCGAACCTCCGACCTGCGGTTTACGAAACCGCTGCTCTGCCACTGAGCTACACCGGCTTGCCATAAAGAGAGGATTGGATTCCTCTCAGATCGTTAAAAAATTATAGGGAAAGCCGAGTGCCATCGTCAAGGGAACTTCGCTGAACTGAGCAAGGCGAGAGCGGGAAAGCTTCCCTTTCTGATAGGCCGAAAATGCCAGTCGCACAAAACGTTCCGGCAACGTTGGTGGTTGCCACCAGCGATCCGACATCGTAGCTCGGTCCATCGCTCGGAATTGGGGATCGTCGGTTGTTCGAACCGACTCCGCCGACTACAATATCGACGAACCGGGTAGAAAATAATCGGGGGGATTCGATGGCTGTCCTGATCTCGGATTTGGACAACACACTGGTGAATACCCACCAGCAGTGGCTTCGTGGCTATGATTATCTCGTCGCACGGTATCGCGATCGGTTCGCCGATGAGACCGAAGCCCGGGAGGCAATCATCCGCCTCGCAGATGCGCTCTTCAACCGCTACGGCCCTGAGAGCCCGATCCGCTTCTTCGAGACGTTCATCACCTTGATCACCCAGCACCCGGAGCTGGGAAACCCGGACGAATCGGTGGAGGAGATCTTGGATCGGGAGGTGGCACGGATCAACCGGGAAGGGGCGTTCTCGGATCGGGCAGCCGCACAACGCTTCTACGAGATCCTTCACGCCCCAGAGCCGCTCGACGGGCTCCCCGAGTTTCTCGACTTCATTGCCGCCTCTGAACTCCAGCTCTGCATCGTCACCCATGGCTGGGAGGCGGGGCAACGCAAAAAACTCCGCGACCACGATATCGAGCCCCTGCTCTCGATTCCGCCAATCACCACCGCTGCGCTCGGGACGCGCGACAAACTGCGGCTCTATCGCGAGGCGATCGATCAACTCAAACACGCGGGAGCGTTAGAGCCGCCACTGTTCGTTCTCGGGGACAACCCCGAACACGATCTCAAACCGGCTCGTTCCCTGCAAGAAAAATCTCCGTTCCCGGTGTATGTGATCTACAAGGTGGGCTTCTACCTGGGAGATCAACAGGACGGGACGAAGTATGCGGACTTCAAAACCACGTCGTTTGAGGAGGTCCAGCAGGCCATCGAAACGATCCTTAAAGGAGAATAGGAGATAGGAGGCAGGAGGTGGTGGATCTACCTGTCTGCTGTTCCCTGCCTCCTGTTGACTGAAATTATCCTGTAAACAGCTCTGTGTCAGGGTTGAAGGAGACCCAGGCGAACCAGAATGACGGAATCGCACTGATCTCCTCCAACTGTGTCCCGGCAAACTCTCCAGAGACCGCTTCTCCCCGGAAGTTCCAGACGGATCGCGTCTGCTTGTCGATGAGTCGGCCGTCGATGAACTCGAACTCCAGGGCGCGATCGCGCTCCACGTCTCGGCGGACGAAGAATCTGACTTGATCAGCCGGAGTCTTGACCACCAGAATCGGGGTGTTGCCGATCCGGTCGTTCAGCAGCGACAGTTCATCGTACGCTTTCCTGGCGTAGGCTTTCGTGTCCCCGTCGATGATGATGCCGATGACATCGTCCTTCGCCCTGAGACGCGTGTCGCTGAACGGGGTGCCGAACGTGTTAGAGTTGCTCCGCTTGTAGGCGGCGTAGGGGTCGCGGCCGTAATCCCGGGGGAACAGGATCCCTGAGATCGGTCGGGTTTGAACCCCACCCAACACATCACCGAACACGGGTCGATCCATGACCATGGTTTCTGGATTCTCGGCCTGCCACAATCCCCACGGGATAATATCGACCGGTACCTGATGGAGCTTACCGACCCGACCGACGAGCGGCCCGACGATCGGCAGCGCCTCGATCTGGCTCCAGAAGGTGCCGGTGACCCGATCGTACATCACCAGATCCGACTTGAACAGCCGCCCGGAGATTCCGAACTGGGCGATCTGTCCGTTGATCTCCGGGGCGACGAACGCCAGCGCCGAGTTGCACAGCGGGCAATAGGTGACCACGACGGGAATCCCGTTGAGGATGTCGTTGGTGATCTCATGCCAGTTGAGGATGTTGACCGGGTAGGCACGGACCGCGCCGTTGAACCGGAGGCCGATGACCAGATCGTTGTCCTCGAGCCACGTTGCTGCCTCCTCAGGAGATATCAATCGGGGCAAATCGACCGACGGAATCCCATCGCGGGGCGGTCCGCCCGAGGCGAGCAGATTCAAGTCCAGCTCGGCAAGGTACCTCACGTTGCTTAAGTCGACATCATCGAAGTTGGTCCTCTCGAGCTCGGCTCTGAGGAAGTACTTTATCCCCAAGGCTCCCTGTCTGATCGCAGACGGACTCACGATTCCCTGGTGGGTGGCGAATCCGGATGTGGAAATTCCCAACAGGAAGATTCCTGTTAAGAAAATAGAGATTATGTACCGATACTTCATCTGCTTTCCTCCCTCTGTTGTTTGTATTTGTTGATATCTCGCTTTTAAGACCGCGTGAATTCCGCGATCCGCTGTTCCAGCTCCTCGGGTGTGAACGCGCCGAATTTCCGGGCCCAGATCGTCCCATCGGTGTCGACCAGGTAGCTGCTCGGCTGGGCGAACAGGTTGTAGGCATTGGCAACATCGCCGGTGCTGTCGAGCAGGATCGTATAGGTGACCCGAACATTCTCGTCCAGATCATTCTCCAGGAACTGCTCGATGTCGCCGATCCGTTCCTGAAGGTCGAGGCCCAGAACCACCACATCGCCTTGCCGGTGCACCTTTTCCAGGTCCGGTATCTCGGCCCTGCACGGTGCGCACCAGGTCGCCCAGAAGTTGACGAGTACCTTCTGCCCTTGGAAGTCACTGAGCTTGACGACCTGTCCGTCCAGGGTCTTAAGGGCGAAGTCCGGGGCCGTTTCGCCAATCCTAATACTGCCTGCGGCGATGACCCCGAGCGGCACATCCTCCCTCCGGAACAGTGAAGGATTATCCAGGTAGACAATTGAGGTAGCGATCAGGAGCACCGTGACGATCAGAACTCTCCATCTACGCACACGTATCATAGCTCAACCACCTTCCTCATCGTGTCATTGTTCTTCATATCTTCTATATCTCACAGGATGAATCCGATCAGCGCCTGGATGCGACCGGCGAAGATAATCACGCCCAGAGCGACCAGAACCGCCCCGGCGGCCTGGTTAATCCGAACGATCAGTTTCGGGGAAGATCTGAGCCAACGGGCGATCGCCGAGGTGAACAGACCGGTGACCAGGAACGGAATCGCCAGCCCTGCCGAGAAGGCGATCAGCAGGATCGTCCCTTGGTAGGTCGAACCGGTGGTGGCGGCGAACGCCAGGATCGCTGCCAGGATCGGCCCGGTGCACGGCGTCCAGCCGAGCCCGAACGAGGCGCCCATGATCGTAGAACCCAAGTAGCTCTTGCGCTTCTCTCCTCCCTTGCCCGCTCCAACCTCGAAGCTCCGGTTCAACAGAGGGATCTCGATGATCCCCAGCATGTGCAGCGCCAGGATCAGGATCAGCGTCCCGCCGATCCGGTTCATCCAGACCTGGAACCCCGAGAGCAGACCGCTCAGGTATCCGAGCGTCGAGCCGAGCAGAATGAACAGGACCGAGAATCCGATCACGAATGCGAACGCGTTCTTCAGGATCTGGCGGCGGACCGACCGGGAAGCGTCTCCGCTCAGCGCCGTCGCGTCGACCCCGGCGATGTTGGCCAGATACGCCGGGATGATCGGGGCGATGCACGGCGAGAAGAACAGCGTTAGTCCGGCACCAAACGAGATCAACAGCGAGGGTGCTTGGATCTCCACCTTGGCCTCCTCCCTCCCTTCAGTTCCATACTGCCCTGATGGTATCGCGTTCTCCGGCTCCCGTCTGTAAGCACCCCTACAGTAATAATTATTACGCCAATCCGCTGTTTGTCTCAAGTGTTAGTGACGACGGGAGGGATCGTAAGCTAGCTTACATTATTTGGAAAACCTGGATAGGTAGTATGTAGTTGGTTTAATTTGAAGATGAGATTCAGAAAAGGGGTGCAATGACGAACCGTTTTGCTTTGATCACTGGGGTCGTCCTGCTGGTTATGCTCCTATCGTGGAGCGGACTGGCGGACCACCAACGAATCGCCACCGAGGAGCAGATTGCTACCACCGAGCGTGGAACCAAATATCTTTCGGCTCTGGAACTGGATCAGTTCCTGTCGCTGCTTCCTCCGGATTCCATTCCGTCGATCGATGTACCCAGGTTTATATCGGCTGCTGAGGCGGATGAATGGCTGTTCCTGGCTGACCTGGTGATGGGGGTCCGTCACAACGGAACAACGAAGGTTTATCCGATTCGGATTCTCAACTGGCACGAGGTCGTCAACGACGATTTTGACGGAGAGATGGTCGTGGTCACCTACTGTCCGCTATGTAACTCTGGGGTGGTGTTTATCGCCCCGGAGCTCGAAGGCCCAGATGGTGAACTCCAAATCGCCCGGTTCGGGACCTCAGGAAGCCTGTACAAATCGGACTTGATCATGTACGATCGGGTGACGTTCTCGCTGTGGTCTCAGATCACCGGGGAGACGATCGTCGGTCCGCTGGTGGGCGAGATCGGCGTGCTGCACCGAATCCCAGTCGACCTCGTCCCGTGGGGACTGTGGCGGGATGAGCATCCGAATACGATTGTGCTGGATCGGCCCCAGTTCGGTGACGTGTTGGGTGGGGCCCCGACCCAACCGATCGAGGGAGCTGGCCTGTTCCCTCGCGATTACGATACCGACCCGTACGCGAGCTACCGATTGCAGAATCCTGAGGCTGGGAGTAGCACAAGCTTTGGGGTGCCGTTCTTTGACGAACGGCTCCAGGCGAAGGACGATGTGATCGGAATCGCCGTCGACGGGGGCGCGAAAGCCTACGCCAAGACGGCGTTCGCTGAGCTGGCGCTGTTGAACGACCAGGTGGGTGAGACCCCGATCCTGGTGGTCAAGACCCCGGCCGGTGAACTGAAGTTCTTCGACCGTCAGCTCGCCGGACGAGAAGAACCCCTGGAGTTCGAACTCGTCGACGGTAATCTGGTCGACCGAACCACCGGCTCGACCTGGGACTTCACCGGCATAGGCATCTCCGGGGAGCTTTCAGGAACACAATTGGAGGAGATCGTCGGGGTTCCAGCGTTCTGGTTCGCCTGGGTCGCGTTCCATCCTGAGACTGAGCTGTTTGGAGGTGCACAGTAGAAGATGAGACACCGGATCAGGAGAAGCAGAAACAGGAAGATCATGGTACCGCTGTTTTTGATCGCTTTGACCCTGGTGTTTGGGCTGGTGTTTGGACGGGGACCGGCTCGGGCCAACCACCTCGACCCGAGTAAGATCATCCCCGACGTCCCCAAGGATGCCATCCCGCCGCTTGACACACCGGAGTACGTGACGGCGGCCGAGGCGGATCGCTGGCTGGACGACGATGACATCATACTGGGGTTCGAGTGGAACGAAGACGCCCGTGCCTACCCGATCCGCATCATGAATTGGCACGAGATCGTCAACGACACGATCGGCGGGCTGGAGGTGGTGGTCACCTACTGTCCGCTGTGCCGGTCGGGGATCGTCTTTGAGCGCCATCTCAACAACGGACAGTTACTCTCGTTTGGGAACACCGGCGCGCTGTTCGAGAGTGACATGGTGATGTATGATCGAGAGACGGAAAGCTACTGGTTCCAGATCCGTGGCGAGGCGATCACCGGGAAACTGCACGGCAAGCGGATGAAGGTGCTGCCGTCCAATATGATGCTCTGGAGCGATTGGCTCGAACTCTATCCGGATACCCAGGTCTTGTCGCTGAGCACCGGCTACGAACGTCCTTACGCCATCGATATCTACGAGTTTCAGGGGTACAACCGAGTGAACAGCAGGCCGGCGTTTCCGGTCTCTATCCGGGATGACCGGCTGCGGCCCAAGGAGACCGTCATCGGTCTGGAGATCGGCGATCAGTGGAAGGCGTACTCGATCACCCAGCTGGGGGATCGGGTGATCCATGACACCGTCGGCGGACGAGACGTGGTGGTCTTCGTCCGTGAGGCAGCGCTCTCAGGTGCGGTCTTCGATCCACACCTGAACGGGACGAGGATCGAGTTCACGCTCCAAGACGGTCAGATCCGTGATCTGGAAACGGGGAGCGCTTGGGACCTCAGGGGAGAGGCGATCTCGGGCCCACGGGCCGGGGACCGCCTGGAGCGGATCCCGATATCTAACACCTTCTGGTTCGCCTGGGTTGTCGCATTCCCGCAGACCGATGTCTACCGTGAAGGCCGCTGAAGATCAGCATCAGCACCTAAGCGCGCCGATCTCCCGACATGCCGAGGCTGTCAACCGGATCTTACTGATCTTGATCGGCGCGGCTTTGTGGGTGATGGGTTTCTTCGCGGTGAGCTTCGTCTGGGTCGCGGTGCAGGATCTCTCACTGTTCAGCTTCATCCTGATCCTGATAGCGGGAATCATTGCCAACTATTTGTATCGGATCGTCAAGCGTCTCAGCACCTATGACCGAGGGATCGGACTGCAGGTCGTCGCCGGGCTGAAGCGATCCGTTCACGAGCGTCCCCGGCTGATCGTGGTCTTCGCCGTGGCCCTGGCGGTGACCGCCCTCCTGTATTATCTGCCGGTGGGGGGGATCGGGGGAGTCTTCAGCTGGATCCTGTTGTTTCCATTGCGTGGCTTGGGGCCAATGGCCTTCAAGCTGGAGCTGTTCTATAGGTACACCTTGAACCTACCGACACTCGGGTTCCTGGTTGGCCTGTTTAAGATCGGTTTTGAGGTTCTGTGGGTCTATTTCATCGCTTCCCTGCTGACCCGGATAACAGTTAAAAGTTTAAAAGTTAGAAAGTTGGAAAGTTAATGGGGTCAAGGAGACAGGGCGGCTGATGTCAGAGAGGATACAGATCGTTGCAACCGTAATCTTAATCTCGGCCGCCGTTGCGACGGCCGCTTTGATCTCCGCCCGCTCCCAAGGGCAAAACTTTGAAGCGCTTAGAGAGGTGATCAGCGTGGACGACAGCGCAGAGATCAACCAGCTTCCCAACGGAACGAAGTATCTGATCCATCCCTCAAATTTGCTGCAGGGGTGTCCGGGACGGGACTGCATTCCGTCGATCGACCGGCCGAAATTCGTGTCGATCCAGCAGGCAGACCGCTGGATAGGGGACGATGAATTGGTGATCGGGGTTCGCCTCAACGGCGTTGTAAAGGCCTATCCCATTAAGATCTTGAACCTCCATGAGATCGTCAACGACGATTTCGCTGGGGAGCCGGTCGCGGTCACCTACTGCCCACTGTGTCGCTCCGGTCTCACCTTCAAACGGACGGTAGAAGATGTCGTGCTCGAGTTCGGGGTCTCGGGAAAGCTCTTCAACTCCGATCTGGTCATGTACGATCGCCAGACAGAAAGCTACTGGGGCCAGTTGCTGGGCAGGGCGATCGTCGGGTCGTTGACCGGGGTGAAGCTCGACGTCGTGCCCACCGACATCGTCCCGTGGGAGAACTGGAAGCGCGCTTGGCCTGACTCGTTGGTGCTGTCTCGGGAGACCGGCATCTACCCATCGTTTGCCTACCGGGGCAATCCCTATGGAAGTTATGATACCAATTCCCAGGTCGGATTCGGGGTCCGGTTCAACGACAACCAGCTCCATCCGAAGGCGATCGTCTACGGGGCACTGGTCGATGGGGTTCCGAAGGCTTATGCGGAGGAGACGATCCAGCGAGTCAAGTTGATCAACGACGAGGTCGGCAGCGTTCCCATCCTAATCGTCCAGGATCCGGAGACCGGAGGCGTTCGGATCTTCCGGCGAGAGCTCGACGGCGAGGTCCTGAGCTTTGAACTGCGCGAGGAACGCCTGTTCGATCGCTCGGACAGGGAATGGCGGTTCACCGGGGAGTCGATCTCGGGCGAGGCAAACCTCGAACCGATCAACGCGCCGGGCCACTTCTGGTTCGCCTGGACCGCCTTTTATCCCGCGACGGAGCTTCATCAACCTTAAGGGTCGAAACAGCCGGGTTTTCTCGAACTTTTCCCCAAAATTCCACTCGCCTTTCACCTTCCTTCTATGGTCTTTCCACCGATTAACGGGCATAACTGTAAGAGACGTTACAGACGACCACTATGCTACGACATAAACTGGAACCAAAGCATGGATCGTGATCCTAACCGTGGAAGTGGGGTGAACGCCATGGAAACGAAGGCTCGAACCAGATCCAAATCCAAATCGAATGGTTCAAACGGGGGGTCCAAGGCCAGGGATCCGATCACTATCTACTTCAAAGAAATCGGTCGAGTATCACTCCTCTCCAGAGATGAGGAGCTGGAACTCGCCAGACAGGCGGAGCAAGGGGATGACGACGCCCGCCAGCAACTCATCCTCGCCAACCTCCGCCTGGTCGTCAGCATCGCTAAAGGCTACCTCGGACACGATCTCCCCCTCTCGGATCTCATCCAGGAGGGGAATATCGGGCTCATCCGAGCGGTCGAGAAGTTTGACTGGCGTAAAGGCTTTAAGTTCAGCACCTATGCGACGTGGTGGATCCGTCAGGCAATCATCCGAGCAATCGATAACCAGTCACGGACGATCCGGATTCCGGCCCACGTCACCGGGGATATCAAGAAGGTGGAGCAGGCGAAACAAGCTCACCTGCAGGAGTATCAAGAGCCTGTCGACTCTGATCGGCTCGCCGATGAGCTGGATATCCCGATGGAACGTCTGTGGGCCATCGAACGGATTCCCCGTGAGATCGCCTCCCTCGACCAACCCGTCGGTGACGATGGGGACGAGTTGTTTGTCGAGTTCATCGAGGATCGCAACACTCCATCCCCAAGCGATCACGGATCTGAGGAGTTGTTGAAGCGGGATCTGAATCGATCGCTCAGCCGGTTGAGCGACAAGGAGCGCAGGATCCTGGAGCTGCGCTACGGGTTGGGAGACGGGCAATCAAAGACGCTCAGGGAGGTGGGAAAGATCGTAGGTCTGAGCGGGGAACGGGTCCGTCAGATCGAGATCAAGGCGTTGGAGAAGCTAAGACATCCTAAGCTCCGTAAGCATTTTAAGAAA
The DNA here is from genome assembly GCA_046758705.1 of Bipolaricaulia bacterium. Taxonomy (GTDB): domain Bacteria; phylum Bipolaricaulota; class Bipolaricaulia; order JBHIAT01; family JBHIAT01; genus JBHIAT01. The sequence goes on along the minus strand of JBHIAT010000025.1, from coordinate 3,548 downwards.
CATGAAGAGCTGGTGAAAGCCCAGTATAAGGGTTAATTTCTGTCCCAGTTGCCACCCCCACCCAGAAGGGAGGGCGGGAAGCGTGCCCGCCCTCCCCTCTCACCATTCCATTCAGTTACTCAAGCACCCGAGTTTGCTACCGTCGCCTGACCAAGGCGAACACCACCCCCAACAGCGAAACCCCTCCGAGGATCACCGCCACCAGCGCAATGGTATAGTTGGTCGAGGTGGTGTCATCGAGTTCATCGATCTTGTCGGTGCGACCGACGACGGTCTGAAATACGTTCGACAGCTGTTCGTTCAGGCGGTCCACGGTCTGCTGCAGCGCCTCCACCTGTTCGGTCAGATCGTTCACCGTCTCCTGCAGATTGACGACGGATGGTGTCGGGGGTACCTCCGGCTCTTCCTGTGCCACAGCCGGGAGCGGCCCGACCGCCATCATGGCGATTGCGATCACAATCCCTAACAGTCCAAATCGTTTACAACGTTCCATCGGTAACCTCCTTTGCAACTCATATTATCCTAAAATTCGTAGGGAACGCAAATAGCGCAGGGTCTAAGCTGCCGGTCGGAGGGTGACCGGTCAGAATCGAATGGTCAACGATACCCGCTGCGTATCCGGGAGCTCCGGCGGCAGCAGGAGCGCATAGTCCAGGACGAACGTTCCCAGGTTGAGGCTGGCTCCCACGGTCAGATTGAGGGGCAAGTCGATCACCCCCCGGAACTGGTCCACCAGAGCCCACTCCCCGGCCCGCACGGTGAACGAACCAACCCTCAGTTCCGCCCCGAAGTGAAGCGTCTGTCCCGCTTCGGCGACACCGATCCGCCCTGCCTGAAGGTCGGCGAACGTCACCCCTTGCAGATCAACCGCCAGGTTGAGTGCGCCAAGCGCCAGGGCCGCCCCGAGACGGACCTGCTGAGGCCAGGGTATGATGGTCTCGGTTGTGTAAGTAATGTCCTCCGCTATCAGATTCTCGACCATCGCCCCCAACTGCAGCGGTCCCAGCCTGAGCAACCCGCTCATATCGACGGACCAGCCTGATCCGCTCACTGTGTCTGTCTGAGATTGGTAGTACTTTCCCCTGACCCCGAATGACAACGGTCCCACCGGCCTCCCCCAAGCAGCGATCCCAGCAAAGTCGGTATAGGTGATTCCAATCGCATTCAGATACAGAGCACCTAGTCCCACTCCCCGCGACGCCAGGCCCAGCGCACCGTAATTGGCGATGCCAAACTGGTTGCTGTAGAGAGACATCAGGCCCCCGTGGTCGAGGGCAGGTAAGCCGGCCGGGTTGTAGAACAGGGCGGTCTCATCGTCAGCGAGGGCGGTGAACGCGCCGCCCATGCCCAGGGCTCGGGCACCCATACCGATCTCAAACAGGGCGGCGACACTGCTGTATTCGATGACCTGGGCGTGGGCCGTTACCCCAAGCCCGAGTCCAAAGATGAGCAGCAACACCACAGTTAATCTCATGAGGCTTCGTCCGTACATCAGCGTAGACTCCTTGGCTTCAACAGTCAAGTCAGGGCTTCCATTACGGCACCGAACATTTGACCCAGCCACCTTGCTCGTGAGAGCGGCGGACAGCGTCCAACACGGCCTGCACGCGCATCCCGTCGTAGAACGTGGCCGCGCCCGCAACGGTCTTTTTCCCGTTTTGCAACGCCTCGACGATGCGGCGGCTGAAGTGCACAAACGAGGGGGGGAAGACGCCTTCCGACAGGCCAGGCATCTCAGTTGCAGGGTCCGGTTGGGTGAGCTCTTCAACTTCAGTCTCTTGATCGTCCCGCAAGCCCCAAAGCCGTGCCTGACCGTCCCAGAGGAGCGATCCGGCCTCGCCGTGGAAGGCCACGAGCCAGAGCCCGTCCTGGGGACGGATGCGCACCGTGGCGTCCAGCGTGATAGTCCCGATCGCACCGCACTCCAGCTCTGCCATAAACGTGCAGTAGTCGTCGCTGGTAACGGGCTTCATCTTGTCAGAGTCGGCCAACGGACGTTCCTTGACAAACGTGTGCAGGCAGCCGCTCACGCGCCGAAATTCTCCAAGGAGCCAGCGCAGCAAATCGATATAATGGGAGCCCGCCGCACCGAGCAGTCCACCGCCCCGTGCCGCGTCAAACCACCAGTCCCAAGGCCGTTTGGGGTCCATGACCATGGGATAGTGCCCCCGGATCGAAAAACTCACGTTCCCCGGTGCACCCAAATAGCCCGAGTCGATCAGCTGCTTCAGATTGAGAAGCGTCGGGTTGAAGCGCAGCTCGTGGTCGATGAGATGAACCACTTCCGCCTGCTGAGCCCTGTTGTACATCTGGCGCGCCTCTTCGAGATTCAAAGCCGTGGGCTTCTCGCATAATACATGGAGTTTGTGTTCCAAGGCGGATTTGGTCATGGGCCAGTGGAGATGCGGCGGCGTGGTGATCGCCACTAGATCCAAGTCTTCGTGATCCATCATGGCTTCGTAATCCGTGTAGATGCTGGAGATGCCGTACTCCCGCGCCGCGGCTTCCGCGTTCTCGCGCCGCGCGCTGCAAACGGCCACAACCTCTGCACCCTCGCAGACGGCGAACGCGGGCAGCATCACGCGTCTGCCGAACCCGGTGCCGATGATCCCGATGTGAATGGTTTGGTTTGACATATCCTTGCCTTTTTTTCAGATTGTAGTCAAAGATCCCGTTCACGGTCAATGGCCAGTTTTTCAAAAGAAGAAGGCCCAGAGCCCCTATCGACCCCGGGCCTGTTTGTGACCGTTCTCTACGTTACCCTGTACCGCTACCGCTCGACCACCAGCACCTGTGGACCGATGACGCCGACCGCCTCTGGTTGCAATCCACAAATGACCCGAACTTGAAGTCGATTTGGTAATGAGGAGCAAGTAAGCCGAGACGGTCCCAGCCGGTCAAATTTGACATTCAATACAATAGTGGTGAATATTTAATCAATGGTTTCTTCTCACAAGAGATCAAAAAACCAATTCTGGGTCCTGGCACATAACATTCGTTCGATGTACAACGTTGGCTCCTTTTTTAGAACGGCCGATGGAGCGGGCGTCGATAAAATCATTCTCGGTGGCTATACAGCACACCCACCACGCCCGCAAATATCAAAGACGGCGCTCCGAGCAGAAGAATCGGTGCCGTGGGAGAAGGTCACGCAGGCCTGGCGGAGAGTTGATGAATTAAAACGACAGGGCTTCTACATCGTTGCCCTGGAAAATAACGTGACGGGAAGTCAAAATCTCTTTGACGCTCAACTTCACTTTCCGCTGTTGCTCATGCTTGGCAATGAAGTCAATGGGCTCACGAACGGGCTCCTGAAGCGTGCCGATCTCATTGCAGCGATTCCAATGCTTGGCAAAAAAGAATCCCTCAATGTCGCCGTTGCGTTTGGAATAGCCGCCTACACGGTAAAACTGCGACTTTACCCTGTCTCTAAGGTCTTTGAGGATTTGATACCGAAACAGCGATGTTAGCTGATATCGGTATCGGTTGATCGACCAGAATCCCCGTAATCTTGTAGTTGCCAGGTCCAAGTTCACCTTTAAACTCGG
>JBHIAT010000024.1:0-30211 GCA_046758705.1 Bipolaricaulia bacterium | reverse complement strand
GAAGACTCCCAGAGTCAAAGAAGATAGTTAATCAGGAATCTCGGAGATCAGATTTTCAACATCCCGGAAGAGTTTATCGAAAGATGGACATCGCCTACGAGCCAGTTCCAAATCCATCCGCGCCGCAAATGTTGGTTGGTCATCCACCGTAAGATACCGTCCCCCACCGCGCATATTCTGTGCCAGTTGCCCTTTCGCCCCCCGGATACTCTCAGGGTCAAGTGGGGCAGTCACGTCCTCACGGATACCTCTGAACCCTCTCAAAGACTCTTTAGCGCCTAGGAACCATCCCTCAAATTCCCTGTTGGCAAGAATGACGGCAATGGGCAAATGGGTGGCTTGTCTGCATCGTTCTAGCAGAGAAGGGCCGAGTTTGGCCGGGCAGTCATCATCAGAATCCAAAAGCACGAGGATGCAGCCCACGTTACCCCGATCTTTAATTGTTAGCTTAATAGCACGTTCCAGCTCACCTTCTCGCACGATGCGATTGCGCTTGACGCGAAACGGGCGAGCAACCTGAACATGGAACGCTTCTAACTGGTCATGGATGATCCGTCTCAATAAGATAGGGACCGATTCCACCTCCGCCTGACCTTCGACAATGGGAGCGATTGCAACACTCATGTCTCTTCAACTTCTCTCGCAACAGGTGGTCCGAACAAATTTAACTGTTGCGCCGCCTGTTCAGCCACGGCTACATCCGGATTGAGTTCGTCTGATCGGAGGAGTTCTCCTGCCGTATATAAATGCTCCTGAATGGCATCACGGCTGGATTCGGAGACAGGTGAGATCAAGGTCCGATTACGTTCCATCGTGACCACTCGAATCTGAGCATCTGTCAACTCCTTATAGTCCAGAATATCTGGGCTGTGGGTTGTTAACAGGATCTGTCTTTCTTGAGAGGTGTCCATAAGCACCTCAACGACCAATTCAATGACGGCTGGATGAACGGTGGCTTCCGGCTCTTCGATAGCCACAACACTATGACGTCCTGGCTGGTATACTGCCAGAAGCAGGCCTAATACACGCAAAGTCCCATCGGACATATTCAAGGCATCAAAGGTCCACGGGTGTTTCGTCCCTACATCTTGCTTGAACTGAAGTGTTTCTTTCTGCCCGATGGACTGATACTCAACTGTTTCAAGCCCAGTTACAACTTTTGATAGAAGTCGGCAAAGACGCGTATACTGCTCACCACCATCTGCATCATCCCTGATGCGTTTGAGCATAGCTGCAGCATTACTTCCGTCGCGCTTGAGATAATCACCGGGATCGGGATCCTGCAATTCTCGAAGCCGAACTGGAAAGATGGAATAGAATCGCATAGAGGTCAGAAAATCATACACAGATCTGAACTCTTCTGTTGCAGAAGCAACAAAAAGTGCAAGGCGATCCGGAGAGACTTTCGGTCGAATCCCTGGAATCTCTTTGGAGAATTTTCCATTACGGACCTCGAAGACGTGCTCTTTTTTCATAAAGTGTTGTAAAACACAGCGCTCCCGAGCTATGCGAAATCTTTCTGTCGGTTTAGCAGCGATCTCGAAGGCGTAGTCTGCAGAGAGACGTTCATCGAGATCCAGGATCAGGCGAATCCCAATGTGAGTCGGATGGCCGGCAGAGTGACGGCGAACCACTCCTATTCCACCTCGGTTCTTAAAGGCGAATTCTATAGATGCTGAGAGGCACTCCTGAACAAAAGCAAGTGCATCGATAAAATTGCCCTTTCCAGCCCCGTTGGGTCCAACAAAGGCCGTAAAGGGTTCAAGAGTGACTGAAGCCTGCGCAATGCTTTTGTAGTTTCTAATTTGGACCTGACGGATACGTGGAATCATTGTTCACCCCGTTGGAAAGTCAAACACTTGTCTAAACTTGGATTTGTATCATCCGACTAATTCTACCACAAGACGAAGTTGTCTTCGTCTGATACTCGTCATCATGATATACCACACTGTAAAGGGTAGCAAATTGCACTGCGAGCGGCAGGGTAAAGCTCATCCAACGAACAACCGACTCCAGCAACCTTACCAGAGAACTTCCGGTTGAGCATATAAGGCTTACCACAGGGAGCCGATGGCGCTGCGGTTGAACCGCCCTGGTTTTGCGAGCAGGCCAAGAGGAAAAGGTTCATTCTCGGTGAGTATATAGCTTAGGAGCTGCTTGAGTTCGTCCTGGATGAGAAAGTGAAGGATTTAACACCAAATTTTATCTCCGAGAATGTATTGCGATGGCACCTCGAAGAAACGAGCTACTCCAATTTGAAAAGCCACTTCCAGCGAACCTGAAGTCCTTATCGTATATTTCCGCGCAAATCTGCCCGGTATTCCTAAAGAGGTTTTGAAGAAGTGCCTCACTGCTTATAATTTATTAACTCCTTTCTAAATTCTGTCGTCATTAGCTTTCTTCTGGCATTTGCATATCCATCATCATAAATAGATCATTCAGCGACTCGGCCAGGGTCGGATGGGCAAAGACTCCATCGCGAATAGCGGTGTAGGGCAGGTTCCCCATCATCGCTACCTCCAAGACCGTCATTATTTCACCCCCGTCGAGGCCCAAAATTGCGGCTCCTAAAATCTGATGGGTATCGGCGTCTACAACGACCTTCATAAAACCCCGAGTCTCATCCACTTCTCGGGCTCGAGTCGGACCCATGTAGTTCATCGGCAATTTGGCCACTCGAATATTTTGTCCTCGGGTCCGAGCCTCCGTCTCGGTCAGTCCTACTCGACCCAATTGGGGGTCAATAAAGACAGTGTAGGGCACCAACCGTCCCGTTGTGGTGGCCTTTCCTCCCATAACCAGGTTAGTTCGAAGGATGCGAAAGTCATCGAAAGCGATGTGGGTGAAGGCTGGTCCCCCCTTGACATCACCTAGAGCGTAGATGCCTGGCACATTGGTCTCCAGTCGCTCGGTGACCCGGATAAAGCCGCGTTCATCTGTCTGAACGCCAGCTGCCTCCAGGTTTAGCCTGTCGGTGTTGGGGACACGACTTGCTGCCACCAGCAAATGCGACCCAGTAAGCATACGTTCCCCTTCCAGGGTTTTGATGGCCAGTTGGACCTGTCCGGCCTCGGTCTGTTCTGCCTGCAGTGTATTGGCTTCCAGCAGTATCTCGATGCCGTCTTCACGCAGGATTTTGGCCACCGCTTCGGCTACGTCGGGGTCTTCCAGGTTCAATAACTGCTTGCCTAGCTCCACAATGGTCACCTGGCTGCCAAAGCGACGGAACATTTGACCAAATTCCAATCCAATGTACCCCCCACCAAGCACCAACAAGTGTTCTGGAAGCGTGTCAAGTTCCATAACGGAGGAGGAGTTCAAGATGGGCACCTTATCCAGCCCAGGTACTGGAGGCACAGCCGGTCTGCCACCCGTGGCAATGATAATTGTATCTGCGGTGAGATGGGTCACGCGGCCATCGTTCAGCTGCACCTGGACCGACTTTGGAGCGGTGAAACTGGCCTCACCCATGATAAAGTCCAATCCTTCGGTCTGTTCAATCAAACCCTGGGGGAAGTTCCGAAGCATTTCTACCAGACCATCCTTCCGCTGCTTGACTTCGGCCAGGTTAACGGTGACCGGGCCGGTGTGAACACCATAATCGGCGGCCCGGTGGGCTAGATAAGCCACCCGAGCGCTGGCAACCATTGTTTTGGTTGGGGTGCAACCCACATTAATGCAGGTTCCTCCCAAGTATTCCCGTTCTATCAGAGCGGTACGCTGCCCTGCTTGGGCCAACGCCTGGCTAAGAAAGATGGTAGCCCGGCTGGATCCGATGATGATCGCATCATATTTTTGGTTGACTGTCATAATCAAGACTCCTTTCACTGATGTCGCTTAGTAGGTAAATCTTGTAGGACTTGCGCAGTTGTTGTCAATTCAAGGAGCTTGCGACGAGGAATCCCTAAGATTTGTGTTTACAGGGTTCCCGATAGCAACAGAGCAAAAAACAACGATCTTCTTGGAAACCCTGTTTACACCTTGCGCACCGGTCAGCAGAAGACCATTCCCACCGACGATGATCACAGTGCGGCGGTGAATATCCAGAGGCTCGGGCGGAGCCTTCAGGGAGTCCCGATGGAGGTTGGGGCGATGAACTGAGAAGCCCCTGAATTCATTCATGGGGAGTCGTCACCGATACCACTACCCAGGGTGGTGCTGTCAAGCCTTAGGAGACAGGAGGCAGGCCAATTCGCCACCTGTATCTAGCTCACCTTCTGCGCAAACGCCGGGAGCGACTTTCCGGTGATCCGAGCATAGAGGACGTCTGGGTCGAGATCGGCTCCATTCGGCCAGCAAATGGTACCCAGTTCCGAGTGGATTTGTACCTGTTCGAAGATAGCCCGCTCCTTTAGCGGGGCAAACACCCCCTCGAACTTGATGACCTCCGCAAGATCGATCTCCCCTTGTACGTCATCCTCGAAGCGGAGAAAGAGTCGATAGCCCTCTAATGGTCTTACTTCGACAATATCTTTCAGCATGACATCACTCCAATGGTTTAATCTTGTTCAAGGGTGCTTGCCGTCGGGCAAGCGTCCAATTTTGCATCAATTCGTCCTGGTGTAAGGCAGCCCATTCCATCAACTTCTTACCCATCTTTGTTCATACTATTGGGTTTATCAGAATGGTGTCAATTTCCAGGATTGAAGGGTGTAAGGTGTCAGGAATAGAGTACCGAGTTTCAATCTTCTCGGTACTCTATATCATATTCATCCTCGAGTGTTGACATATTTGGTATTATTTTCTTCAAAACTACCCAAACTCGAGTACCAAGTAGATTCACGTCAAGAATTGCAGCATTATCTCGTACTGGTACTCTGATCGGCTTTCCTGCCCAGCACGCACGGGCTCGGCCAACTGACATATGCCCCGTTGAAGTTTACCCGCTTGTGTCATACAATGTATACACTGAATATACTCGCATCTCAAGCTGTACAAACGGTGAATTTCCATGAGCAAAGTGTTAAGCGTGCAACTGAGCGAGGAAGACGAACAGAAGCTCAGAGCGCTGGCCCAGGACCTCGATATTGGACCGTCCGTGTTGGCCCGCATGTTGCTCCATGTGAGCTTGGTTAACCTCGAAGAACTCAAGTCAGCCCGTCAGGCTGGCCGCTTCCCCCTATCGCTGCTGAGCGAACTGCTGGCCCCGGCCGTCCGGGCCAAGGGGCTCACCGAGGAGGATCTCCAACGCTCGGTGAAGGCGGCCCGTAAACAGCTCAGGGAAGAACGCTACACTTGATCAACGGTGAGTTCTGAAACAATAGAACCCATCTCGGTGTTTCCGGATACCAATGCCCTGCTGGCCATGATCATCTTCCCCACCGATCGTGGAGGGAGACCCACCTTGGCCGGGGAGGTCAAGGAGCTCTATGACCAAGGGGCCTTCGAGTTGATCCTCAGTCAAGTCACCGGTGAGGAACTTCGCAAAGTCGTGGCCCGCGATTTGCCCGAGCACCGGGAGCTCGTCGAGCACTTCCTCAAACCCTTTGAGGACCAGTTCACGCGCTGGCCAACGCGGGAGGAAGTCGATGAGGTTCTGCCCTACTGTACAGATCCAGACGATACACCAATCATCGCTGCGGCCATCCTGAGCAAGCCGGACGTCGAGCCTAATAACGAACATGAGGAGCCTCAAGGAACCTATATCGTGCTTTCTAATGACTTCGAGACGTTTCACACCGAGCGTGCCAAGGAACTTTGGGCACGTCACGAGATCCAGCTGGAAAGCCTCTATGGCCTCTTATGTGTCTTTGGGAAGAGGGAACGGAAGGACGAGCAGGAGCAAGGGGCGTCTCCTGCTGACTGAGCGGACTGCCCGTCTTCAGTATCCAAGTGGATCACATGGCCCCTCCACTTGTCGGCCTGTCATAACACGACCTGCTCCTCCACATCGCTTATCTCATTATCTCATCCTGGGTGATGCCGATATACCGCCGGGTGATGCTGGGTGCTGAGTGACCGAGCTTCGCCTGGATAAGCTCGATGGTGATGACCGTTGCTGGTTTGGTTGCCCTGATAGTGGTCTCAGGTCTTGATTTTGATGCCCTGGCCCAGGGGGTCATCCACGGTCGGTGATTAGAGCGCCACCTCCATCAGCGCGCTTTCACCAGCGCGCTTTCATCGACAAACAACAGCAGTTGTAAAGGTCGTCTGTGATGACGTACAATGTGGTCAGGAAGGTGTCCAACTGAACGTAGTTCATGTTTATCATCTCCTTGAACGGTTTGATAAACAGGATACGTCGGTGGACACCTTCTGTCTATTTCAGGGTATAGGTATGTCATAATTCACATCACGGGTATATAGTAAAAATACTATTATGGCAAACTGCAGTCTATCTGATCGATTTGACAGCTACCTACTTTTTGTGGTATATTTAATAGTTAAAAATAAAAAAGAAGCCCAAAATGGTAGGAGGTGTTCCCTCCCTTGCTCTATATTCACAAAAAAGACGAGAGGTCACAAAAGGTGAAAAGACTTATAACGGTGCTATTGCTGTCGTAACCTGCGCCCGATGAGTCCCACCTTTGCAGCAGTCGGAATGGACGCCGGAGCCGTGTCCGGAAGTGGCCCCGTGGGTTGATCATGATGCTTCCCCAGGTGATTGATGCGAAGATTTTTTGCTCCATTTATGCTATCCGCTTCATCGTGATGATGATGGCCGTCACAATCATCGCCTCCGTCTCTGGTTACGGCTACGACTACGAAGAGTTTGAATCCCGTATGACAATTGTCATCTACGCCTACTACCCCGATCTATTCCGCTTGAACCCTGTCCGGCCGATTGAGATCATCCAGGGGATCTGGGAAGCCTGGGAGCAAGCGGGGATCGATCCTTGGCTGCTGGCCGCCGTCTGTGCCCGGGAGAACGAATTCAGGAATCGTCCGGGTGCCGCCGGCGAAGTCGGCTACTGTCAGATGATGCCGGAGACGATCCAGGTGGTCAGCCGGCTGCTCAACATCTCTGTCGAACCTGATGCGTTCCATCGCGACATCAAATTTCAGTTCCTGTTCGCGGGCACGTGGCTCCAATACAACATCGATAATTACGGGCTCCTGGAGGGAATTGCCTATTACAACCACTCTTCCCATCAAGAACGATACGTCCAGGAAGTGCTAAAAATAACGGTGGCGTTCCGTTACAGCAACACCGAAAAGGAGTGGTTGTTTTACAACAGCTACTAGTTCCTCGGTTTGACTTAAGGTCGCGAAAGCCACACTGCCAGAAACATTCCAACAACTGTACTCGCAACCACTATCCCCCATAAATCCAGGGCGCTAGGACCCGCTGACGGTGCCACGACGGAGAGAGCACGAGAAAGAACGAGCGCACCCACAAAACCGAGGGAAGCTCCAAACACAGAGCCCAGGATCATTTTTGCCCATAAGGAATACCGCCTCATCTTCATCCTCTCCCGAAGGATCACCCCTAGGATGACAGTATCTTTATGCGTTCTGCATCCCTAAATATTCAGAAATGTACTCCGAGGTCGGGATCAAGCCCTGCGAAGATGCGCATCATCCTATCGATCTCTTCCATTTCCGCTTGCGAGAGGTGATCGAGATAGCGGTTGGCCCTGATGCGTCGCTCTTTATCCACGGTGGTCAGTTGCTCAATTAGGGCGAAGGTGTGCTGTCCCTGGATTGTGACCGGGACATGAAAGTCGATATCACCTCGGACACTGGAAGAGGTAGGGATAACCCATAGTATAGATAATTCACAATACAGATCGGCCTGAACAACGATGGCGGATCGCAAGCCCTCTTGTTCGTGTCCCTTCCTCGAACCGAAGTAGATGTGATAAACATCGCCACGTCTCACCGTGGGCATCTGCATTATGCCTAACCTGCCTCATGCTCCGCTCGCTTCAGAGCTTCCTCCGTGGCAGCGATACGTCCCTCTACAACATCCGCAGCCTCCGCTAAAGCTTCTTCATCCTCAAGATACCTTTGCAGATTGGTTTCCAGTTTCTGTTTCTGAAACTCGATCACCAAGGCTCTTACCGCCTCACGTATGACTTCACTCTTGCTGGAATAGTGAGCCTCTTGCTGGAGTCGTTCAATCTGTTCAGCGAGTGCATCGTTGACTTTCACCGTGATCGTCTTCATCGTATCACCTCTAGTATTACAATCGTCATTCGATAAATACTATACATGGTAAGAACTAGTTTGTAAAGTTTGGTAAAAATACTATTATGAATCGTAGCCGAACTGGCCCTTGATGATTTGTTCAAGGCTGAAAGCGGATCTCTGCAGGGATTGTTACTTGGTCTTTTTCTTGTACTTTGGACGGTAATCCGGATATCATGATTTTCAGGAGTCAAAACCTGAAGGAGGTTATTAAAGATGGATCAGTTTCAGTTTTTCACCCGATTGTGTCTCGTCGGTTTGCTCCTGGTGGCAGGTCTTGCGGTGACCTCTGCTTACACCGCAGCGCAGGTCGGCCCGTTGAGCTTTGTCATAGAGCTCGATCCCGCACAAGGGCAGCTCCCTGAGGGGATCGCCGTGGCTGAGGATGCCATCTACGTGGGCATGGCTCCCACCAGCCAGGTCTTCCGCATCAACCTCGATGATGGACAGGCCAGCCTCTACGGACAATTGCCTCAAGCTCCGCCGGGTGAGGGGTTCATGGTCGGCATGGCGTTGGACGCCAACGGCAACCTGTACGTGAACCTGGCCTCATTCACACCACAGGTCCGGACCGGCATCTACCGCGTGCCCGCCGGGGGCGGTTCGGCGGCCCTGTTCGCCTCGGACGAGGCGATGCTCTTCCCCAACGACTTGGTCTTTGACGACCGTGGAAACCTGTTCGTCACCGACACGTTCGCGGCGACGGTGTTCAAGGTGAGTTCCGATGGAAGTGTCAGTCCGTGGGTGCAGTCTCCCCTGCTTCAGGGGGATCGCAACGCCTGCCCGCCGGCAGGGCTGGATTTTGATATTGGCGCCAATGGGCTGGCCTTCGATGGTCGAGGAAGTCTTTTCGTGCTCAATACCGACCATGGCACCGTGGTGCGCATCCCGGTGATGCGCGACGGGACGGCAGGGACGCCGGAGGTCTTCGTAGGGCCGAACTGCACCATCCTGAAAGGGGCCGATGGCCTTACCATCGATAGTCGGGGCAACCTCTACGCGGCGGTCAACGCCCTCAACATGCTGGTGAGGGTGGGTCGAAACAAGCGGGTCACCGTCATGGACTCAGGAAAGCTTCTGGACTTTCCTGCCAGCTTGGACTTCGGTGTGAGCACGACAGATGATAGCACACTGTACATCACCAACTTTGCTCTCGGGTCGGCTCAGGCGGGTGGCCAGCCCAATCCCGGCGTGCTGAAAAAGGAGGTCGGTATCAAAGGCAGAACGCTGCCCACGGTCTATACGGTGCAAGCGGACGATACGCTGTGGGAGATCGCACAGCAGTTCTACGGAAACGGAACAAGGTGGATGGAGATCGCTCAGGCGAATGGGATCGATGTAAACAACCCGAGATTCCTACGCGTCGGGGAGTGGTTGGTCATCCCGTGAATTGACTACTAATTAGCGTGTTCGGTTTTAAGGGATCAACAGGACTTTTCCTTTTGTCTTGCGATCTTCCAGGTATCGGTGCGCTTCGGCGGCCTCGGCAAGCGGGAAGGTCTGATCGATCCGCACCTGGAGTTCACCGGCGGCCATCCAATCGAATAGGTCGTTGGCCCGCTTTAACAACTCCGTTCGGTCAACCGCATAATCGGACAGGTTAGGACGGGTCAGAAACAGCGAACCCTTTCTGTTGAGAGTTTGTGGATCGAGCGGCGGCACGGCTCCACTCGCCTGACCGTAGAGAACCAGGTATCCCCGAGGTCTCAGACAGTTCAAGCTCTTGTCGAAGGTCGCCTTGCCGACGGATTCATAGACGACGTCGACTCCCCGTCCATTGGTCAGATATTTGGTTTCCTGTTCAAAGTCGTTCTGAGTATAAAGGATCACCTCGTCGGCACCGACCTCTCTGGTCAGGCGCGCCTTCTCCTCGGTCGAGACCGTGCCGATGACCCGTGCCCCGTTCCGCTTTGCCATTTGGACCAGTAACTGACCGACGCCACCGGCGGCCGCGTGAATCAAGGCCACCTCTCCCGATTGGATCGGGTAAGTGCTTTGGGTGAGATAGTGGGCGGTCAGCCCCTGCAGTATCACTGCCGCCGCTTGCTGAGTGTCCAGGTGCTCCGATATGGGCACGAGTTTCCAGGCCGGGACGACGGCATACTCCGCGTAGGAACCCAGTTGCATCGCATAAGCGACGCGGTCTCCTTCGTTAACTTCTGAAACTCCGGGGGCGACGGCATCCACCACACCCGCGGCTTCCATGCCGATCGTAACCGGTGGGTCAGTGGGGTATTGGCCGGTGCGGTGATAGATGTCGATAAAGTTGACGCCCGCCGCCTCGATCTTCACCCGGGCTTGGCCTTCGTCGGGTTCGGGAAGCGGGGCTTCCTCGTAGTTTAGGACTTCGGGGCCACCGTACTCGTGCACACGCACTGCTTTCATCGGAATTGCCTCCTACACCAGTTTTTCATCGTATAGAGTGGATTCCAAGGATTACCCCCCGCCTTCTCCTGGCAGAGGAATAATGCCGAGCTGTTGCAGCATGCCCAACTCGTCAAAGTTGCCCCAGCGTTCCACGGTCTTGTCGTCCTCGATGCGGACGATGTCGATCCCTGTTATCGTCATCGGCTTGCCGGTCGCGGGAGTGCCCTCGAACTCACCGTCATGTGTGCCGCGAAATGTCACGCGAGTCGTGATCTTGTCCCCTTCAGTAACCATGTCCTCAACCGTGACATGTAGGTCGGGGAAGGTGGTGATGGTCCGCGCAAAGCTTCGTTTGAGGCCCTCGCGGCCGGGCGCCTGTTCGGGACCGGGATTGTGGTCGACAAAGTCAGCGGCGACAAACTCATCTACTGCATCCACATTCCTCTGGTTAAAAACCTCCTCGTAGAAACGACGGGCCTTGGCTTTGTTTTCTTCTGTTAACATTGGGCTGTCCTTCCTTTGTTCTTTTGTCTCAGGATATACCCAGAACCACCTGGAACGCAACTTTCTCGGTAGGTTTCTCTTTCCGTAAGACAAACGTCCTACCCCACCGGACGGAACGGTCTACTACATCAATCAAAATCTGTTGATCTTGTATTGTAAATAAAGTATTGTGAAGGACAATGTCCATAAACGTGAAAATCTTATGTTTCTTTCCAGAAAAGTGTTGAAATGTGCGTTGAATATGCGACGAACTTTAAATGTAAGTACAATCGTTATAATTTCCCCGACCAGAGAGAGGAGCGAACCGAGTGCATTGAGGGCAGAGGGATCTGTAGTTGCAAAAGCAATCGAAACAATCGGGGCTATGCCATAAAGCACGAGGGCAAATATAGGTGCGCCTGAACCCAATTTTTCTGTCGAAGATAATGAGTTTATCACTCGCTTCTTCGTAAGGAACCAAACGGGAATATAAAAGCCTAGAGTGACAAATGTGAGAAGCATGAGGGTCAAAACATCCATCCTCCCCAAATCCGGGGTGGATGGCTCTGGAGAACTGGGTTCCCATTGAGAAGAAGTCGATAGCACCTTATCAGCAGGGATCTTCTTCAGGGCTTTATCGGCGGCTCGGCGCACGGATGGCTCCTTATCCTCCAGCATTTTGGTCAAGGCAGGGACTGCTCTGGAATCTCTGATCTCCCCCAGCACCCAGGTGGCGTTATGCCGCACGCGCCAGTTCTCATCCCGGAGTGTTTTGATCAGGTCAGGGGTTGCGTCAGAACCGATTTCAATAAGTGCTCGAGCGGCTTGTTCGCGCATGCGCTTGTCCTCATCACGCAGGGCCTCGATAAGCTCATCGATGGCTTGATCTCGATCTGCGTGCGCACTCAATGGGATTCCTCCTTTCTCCAGAGCTATGATAGCCGATCCGATCCGGGCTAACCGGGCACTGTTAGCAGTAATCTCTGTATAAGACCATGTAGGCTAAAATGATCTTCCGTGCCCGCCAACGTAAATCCTGCTTGAGCTTCTCGTTGCGTGTGACTTCCTCGGTAAGCTCCCACACTTCACACCAGTCAGAAGACATGGCCGCTTGCGCCTTGGCAAGCGCTAGAATCATCGAAACCGTCAAGCTATCTCTTAGCCTCTCCTTGGCCCTCTCAAGTAACGGTACCGCCTTCTCGGGATGGAAGTAGTCGTCCATGACCGTCAAATACCCCAAACTGAATATCTCGTCACCAGTGAGCATATCCATGTCTAAACCTTCTAAAGGCCTGCGGTACTTTAAGGCTAAATAGTAACTGTATAGGGTCGCATTGTTCTTCCCCTCGAATTGCCAAGAAAGCGCATTGATCACGGCCGCCTTGATATCCACCGGATTGGCTGGAGAAGAAAGATACTCTGCAATTTCTAAACTCATGACCCCGTCTGTCTTTGCCTTTTTAACTATCCCAATATCCAAATAAGCATCAGAAAAAGGGGTGGACGTAATCGGCGAATCGGCATAACCGATGAATGGGAAGATCAACAGAAAGGCCAATGTAAAAACTAATGCTAATGTCTTTTTCATTTCAAATGTTCCATCTTATTGACGTTTGGCCAGGAGCTTTTCGATGGCGTCAAGATCCTCCTGAGTGAGCATCCAATCTCCGGCAACGACGGTCTCCTCAATCTGGGATGGACGTCTTGCTCCCACGATCGCCGCTGTGATCTCAGGACGCTGCAACACCCACGCTATTGCCAACTGGGCTACCGTTCGACCGTGCTTTTCGGCCATCGCGCTCAAGTTTTCCACCAGTTCGAGATTGGCACTTAACTCAGGTTCATGAAAGCGCGGGTCTTCACGTCGGTGGTCATTCTCAGGCAAATTCTGCGCACGTTCCCGGGTAAATTTTCCGGTGAGCAGCCCCTTTTGCATGGGACTGTAGGGGATGACCCCGATATCGTTTGCCGCACAGTAATCGAGAAGCTCTGCTTCGATGCCGCGCCTGAGCATGCTGTACGGGGATTGCAGCGAGGCAACTGGATGGATCGATTGGACCCGTTTGAGTTGTTCCACACTAAAATTGGATGCCCCAGCGTAGCGAACCTTGCCTTCTTTGACCAAATCGGCGATGGTCCCCCAGGCTTCCTCAACGTCTTCATCAGGATCCGGCCAATGGATCTGGTAGAGGTCAATCACATCGATTTGGAGCCTCCTCAAGCTGGCCTCGACCTCAGAACGGATGCTCGCTTGCTTCAGGCGATTGAATATCTCCCCATCTTGGTCCCAAACCAGGCCGCACTTGGTTGCAATGATCGGTTTATCCTTTAATCCTTTGATCGCTTTGCCCACCACTTCTTCAGAGTGACCGAGTCCGTAGGCGGGAGCGGTGTCTATCCAGTTGATTCCCAGTTCCAGAGTACGTCGGATGGTCGCAATCGACTCTTGATCATCTTGGGGTCCCCAACCGAACTCCCAATCGCCACCTCCGATTGCCCACGTGCCCAATCCAATCGTCGATAGGTTCAGATCGGTCCAGCCTAATTTTCTTGTTCGCATCATCTGCCTCCTTTGCCGTGTGTATTTGAGAAACCATTCGTAGAGCTCCGGGTTTTCGTATGTCTGTGTCGAAGCGTCGTCATGACCGATGTCGGTATAGACGGTGAAGCGAACGTTGCCACCGCAGGCTTTCAGTGCACTGACCATCTTTTGGGACACTCTGAGACGGACGACGCGATCTTTCGCACCGTGAAACGCCCATACGGGGAGGTCTTTGAGAGCGCATGCCTGCTTAGAGTCACCGCCGCCACAGACGGGCGCGATCGCGGCAAACCGCTCCGGATAGGCCGTCGCGAGATGCCACGTGCCATATCCTCCCATACTAAACCCCGTCAAGTAGAGACGGTCTGTATCCACCGCGTATGTGGTCACGACCTCATCCAGCAACGCATTCAGTGCTTCGACCTTGGTGGTCCACCATGAGTATTTGGGACACTGTGGAGAGACGGTGATAAATGGAAAGTCCTGTTGTCCTTCTGCCACCTTCGCGATGCCGTACCGCTTCACGAGCTCCAAGTTGTTACCCCATTCTCGTATTCCATGAAGGAAGAGGATCAGGGGCCATTTCTTCTGGGGGTTTGCCCCATAGCTTTTGGGCAGGAAGAGGAGATAGTTCAAGCGAACCTTTTTCGGGATGTTTGCCTCAAACGTGTGTTCCTGTTGGCCCATCGGCGGATTGCCTTTCTATCTCCTGTGGTTATGGTAGTTTATCTTGATGTCGGTTTCAAGAGTTTTGTATTTCGAGAAGCTCTGCCCCATGGGGCCTTCACGATCAACAATTGCGTCAACAATTTTGCAACATTCGCAAGGTATACTTTCTCCAGCCTGTGTGAAGGCAAGGAGGAGGCTCATGGTAAATGCCACCCTATCGGTCAGTTGGCCGATTGACAAATAGATGTTAAAGATGCTAATGTGGTAAAAATCAACTCTTCGGTTGACTTTCGTCATCATACACTCTGACTTATGTCCTCACAGAGCACCATATCAAAACGGGGGGGATTGCCATGTCGGCTCTGAGAAGACAATTTCTTGCCGATAAGTCCAAGCCGTTCACGTTCCGCCCTCCTAAGAACAACCGGCTCCTTATCCGGCTGACAAAGCGGCTGCTGCCGCTGATCATGCGGCGGTCGCGAAAGGTTGTGGAGGTGGAGGTGAGCGAGGAGGATCTTGAACGTCTCAGAGAGCTTGAGGGGCAACGGGTCATCCTCACGCCAAACCACTCGGCGGGGACCGAGCCGCTCATTCTGTTTCACCTGTCTAAGCTGTTGGACCAGGAGTTCAACTACCTTGCGGCCAAGGAGGTTTTTGAGCATCCATTCCCATGGGGCTGGCTCATGCAGCGACTTGGGGTATATTCCATTGTACGGGGCACGGTGGACAGAGATTGTTGCCGCGCGACCTGCCAACTGCTTAAGGAGGGCAAGCGCTGGTTGGTCATCTTCCCGGAAGGCGATATCTGTTGGCAGAACGACACCGTCATGCCATTCCAGCAAGGTGTGGCGCAGTTTGGATTTTGGACGTGTGCCGATCTGGTCAAGCAGGGCGAACTGCCTCCGCTCTACTTTGTACCGATTGCCATCAAATACGTTTACCTTCGTGACATGCGCCCCGAAATTGAGCGTTCACTTAAGCGCCTCGAGAACAAACTGTTGTCAAAGGTTTCAAAATCCGCCTCCCCATCTCCATCTCAACCCTTAACCCGCTATGCCCGCCTCCGTCGCATCGGCGAAGCCGTAGTGATCGCGAATGAGAAGAAATTCAGCGTCCGTCCACCCCAGGATGCCGATTTAAATGACCGGATCCAACATGTGCGGGAGGTAATTCTCTCCCGGGTCGAGGAGGTGCTTGGCGTTTTCACGCGCCCTGAGCAGCCAATGCTCTGGCGCATTCGGGATCTGTTTAACGCCTTTGACCGGATTAACTATGGCGAGTCGGAAGGCCCCGAGTATGAGCGGGAGTTATACGAGGACCGCCAGCAGGAAGCCCAAACGTTCTATGATGATCTTGTGCGGGTGCTACACTTTGTCGCCATCTATGACGGCTACGTCCGGGAGACGATGACGGCAGAGAGGTTTTTGGATGTACTAGGCAGGATAGAGGTGGAAGTATTCAAAAAGAGAAGGGTCTGGGGTCCAAGGAAGGCCGTTATGAAAATCGGGAAGCCACTCAACCTGGGCGATTACTTCCCCCACTACCAGACCGACAAGCGAGGCGCTCTTCAACAGGTGACAACATCACTGGAGTCTTCGGTCCAGCAGATGCTGGATGAGATGTCACATCTGACGATGGCGATAGAGTCATTGGGGTGAGTGCTGAAATGATCAAGAAAGGAGGGAATGATACCCATGTCAGATACGCTTAATTGGATGTTCCAGAAGAGCGTGCAGAAATTTGCCGACAGCCCTGCGCTCTCCAGCAAGAAGAATAAAAGCGCGGGTGAGTATCAGGCTATCACCTATCGCGAGATGGGTGAGAAGGTACGCGCGCTCGCCAGCGGACTGGTGGCATTGGGCGTGGAGAAAGGCGACCGCATCGCACTCATCTCCGAGAACCGTCCCGAATGGGCGATCGCCGACATCGGTATGGTGCACATCGGCGCGATCAACGTGGCGATCTTCCCCACGCTTCCCCCGGGACAGGTGCAGTATATCGTTGAGGATTCCGAATCGAAGATCGTATTTGTCTCCAGCAAAGGACAGTTGGCCAAGGCGCTTGAGGTGAAGAAGGCGGTGCCCGCGTTGCGCATTATCACGATGGATTGCCCCGCTGATGCCGACAACGACGTGATAACCTTCGACGATGTGATCCAGCACGGCGAAGATTCACCCCTCAGTGATGCGGACTATGAGCAACGATGGCGCAGCGTTCAACCCGACGATTGGGCCAGCATCATCTACACCTCGGGCACGACAGGTGACCCCAAGGGTGCGATTCTGTCTCACCATAACTTCGCCTCCAACGTCGAAGCCGCTCAGGATGTTCTCACCCACCAACCGGGCGATGTGCTGTTGTCGATCGCTCCGCTCAACCACGTCATGGGGCGACTGGGGGACCACTACTTGCCGCTCAGCTGCGGTGCGATGGTGGCTTACGTGCAGAACTTGCGTCGGGTGAAGCAGAATATGACCGAGGTGAAGCCGCACTACATGACACTCGTGCCGCGCTTCTTTGAGCTGTTTCAGGCAGGGATTCTGGCCAACATCGCCAAAGAGTCACCCATTAAGAAAGGGATCTTCCATTGGGCGCTGTGGGTTGGCAAGCGACGCTCCAGGTGGACGCAGACGGGACGGGGTGTTTCACCTCTGCTTGCCCTCCAGGAGAGGCTTGTCGATAGGCTCGTCTTCAGCAAAGTACGAGAGCAACTGGGCTTAATCCGGCTCAAGTTGTTCCTCAGCGGCAGTGCGCCGCTGCCGGTGGATACCGCGGAGTTTTTCGACGCGATCGGGCTGAAGATTCTGGAAGGTTACGGACTCACTGAGACCTCGCCCCTGGTCGCCGTCAACCGTCCCCACCGAATTAAGTTTGGCACCGTCGGGCCGCCGGTCAAAGACGTCGAAGTGAATATCGTCGAGTTTGATAAGGAGAGGGACGACGGCGAGATCCTGGTACGCGGTCCCAACGTCATGCAGGGATACTACAACAAGCCCGACAAGACCGCCGAAGCGATTGACGACGACGGCTGGTTTCACACCGGAGATATCGGTAAGTTCGATGAGGACGGCTACCTCAAGATCACCGACCGCATGAAAGACCTCATTGTTTTATCCGGCGGTAAGAAGGTCGCACCGCAGCCGATTGAGAACCGATTCAAGGAAAGCCTGTACATCTCGCAAGTCATCCTGGTGGGTGACAATCAGAAGCATGTCGGTGCCCTGATCGTGCCCGCCTTCGGACAAGTGAAGGACTGGGTCGAGAACCACGGCATCGGTGTCAACTCCAAAGACACCGGCGAGCTTGCCGAGCACCTCGAGGTGAACCGCCTGTTCCGCGACGAGATTCAGCGGCTCTCCGGCAGACTCGCCGACTACAGCGAACTCGCCGACTATGAGAAGATCAGTTGCTTCAAATTAGTGGATGACGAGTTCACCGTTGAGAACGGCATGATGACGCCGACGCTCAAAGTCAAGCGGCGTGTGGTGATGGAGGAATACAAGGACGTGATTGAGGCGATGTATCGATAGAATGGAAGTAGGGGTACGGCATGCCGTGCCCCTGGAGAAGGCCATTTCTGGTCCCAGGGCTACTCTTATTCGGTCAGCGTCTGATCCGTTGCCCGCAGACGACGAGATAACTCCTCCAGCATGTGCAACGCGACGTCAGGGTAGGATTTGACGATGGCTCTCAGATCCCATTTGGTCAATGCCAAACATCTCGTCGGTTCGGTGGCGATCACATCGGCGGAACGGGGTCCCCCGTCCAACAGGGCCATCTCTCCGAAGAAGTCCCCCGCTCCGCGTTGGGTCAGGAGTCGGTCGCCACGCTTGATATCCACTTGTCCCTCAAGGATGAGGTAGAACCCGACTCCGCGATCCCCCTGCTTGACGATGGGAGATCCCGCTGTGAACTCCTTCTCTTTGGCGGTCTTGATGAGGCCTCTGAGTTCCTTTTCGCTGCAAAGGGAGAAAAGCGGAGTCTGTTGCATGAATTTAATGATCTCTTCGTCCCCCTTAGGCATCTCTCTTTACCCCCTTTTGACCTCAAGTATATCCTATTCTTAAGGGAGGCTGCAAATTTTGGCGTAGGGATAGATAAGTCGGAGTGCCGCAATGCTTCTCACGGATAGATTGTTAGAGTTTTAACACATAGAAGAAAGGTCTCTACATTTGGGCATAATATCGAGAGAAGGATAACTGACATAGGAAGGGCAGGGTAGTGGGGCTGAAGCCCAAGACACATCCTCAGTAAGGAGGGCGCATCTTGATAGGAATTCCTCACTACTGCCTGCCCTTCCTACGTTTCAGGACGCTGTTTTCTCACTTCATACTAAACCAAGAAAGCCCTTGATTTCAACTATGAGGCCGATCGACCTGGAGCTATAGGCCCGTTTGGCCTACTTGGGTTTGTCTTGAGTAGAACGACGGGCTTGGTCCCCGCGCGGCATGTGGAAGTAGACCCAAAAGAGCAGTGCGCCGGCTGCTGTTAGACCTGTGCCTATCAGGAACAGACTGCGATAGCCAAGAGCCGTGATGATGTAGCCGCCACCCAGGGCCATCGCCGACCAGCTCAGTCCAAACGCCATCGTGGTGGCCCCGGACGTGGTCGCCCGCCAGCGCGGCGCCACGATCTCCATGTGATAGACACCAAAAGCCGGACCCGTGATCGCGGCCAGGGCGATGATGCCCATGTAACCGAGACCTGCAGCGCCCCAATGGGGAACGAGCGCCAGCGGCAGCAGACTGAAGACCATGCCAAACGACGCCAAAACGTAGGTGCGGCTCTTACCCCAGCGTGTCACCAGCAGGGGCATGGTCAGCGCAGCCGGCACGGCCAGCAGTTGGCCAGCGGCCGCCAGTGCGCCGATCTGGGCCGTGGGTATATGCAGGCCTGCGTCCAGGTAAACGTTGAAGAAGATGCGGGCCACTCCCCCACCCGCCACCTGGAGCAGTACGACCAACGCCAGGAGAGTGATCAGGTCGAACGGGGCCGTATCTGCCTCAGGTGCAGGCTCTTGCATGTCTCCGGCATTGGCGCTGGTACTGGTGCTGACACTGACACTGACCTCACGCGTGGCCCACATCGCCAGCACAGCGGGGATGAGCAGCACAGCGGCGATAACCAGCGGATAGCGGTAAGCCGCCGGATGATCCGGGGAAACGCCCAATGCTGTCGCGAACAGTCCCGGCATCAGGCCGCCGACCAGGCTGCCGGCGAATGCGGCCAGGAGCACAAGCGCGTCTCGCATCGAATAGACGTGGTTGCGCTCCTCCGGGCTGGTGGCGCCCATCAAAAACGGGTTGGAATTGACAATGTACAGGGCCAGACCAAGATTTCTGGGTAAAGCGGTGGCCAGCAGTCAGGCCGCCTGCAAGGTGCTTGGTATGAACTCGGCTAGGGGTAACACGCCTAAACCCACTGAGGTCAGGCCCAGACCGGCAATCAGTGTGCGTCGGCTGCCCCAGCGTCCGCCCAGCGCACCGGCGGGCAGGCTAAAGACAGCGAAGGTCAGCAGACCGACCGCGTTGAACAGGCCGACGAATTCTGGGCCGTAGCCTAAGCGCAGCAGGTAAAGGTTGAGCAGCACACTATAGATGCCACCAAAGATGGTGAAACCGAGCAGCACCGTGGTGATCAGATACAGGCGCACGTCTCGGCTGAACAGACGTAGCGTGTGCAGATACGGGGTGGCCATTTCAGATGCTCTGTTGCTTTGTCTTAGCTTCGTCGATCAGTTTCAGTTGGGCGATTCGAGCCGCGGACCGTCCCCGATCACCTGATAGGCGATGTTGACGTCACCACTCCTTGTGTACTTGGTCTCCGGCTGCATGGTTGCAATCCTTTGCTTCGATATGATATCCCGCCCTGGAACAGGTCGCAAATTCAAGCATCTTTGATCACTCCCGGTTCATCGTTTTAAAGTTGGAATGGAGAGAAGATGCAGGGTAACGCCAAAAGCGACTAGAATCAGGATGATCTTGACAAAAAAAATGGGAGCTATAAAAACAGCCGAAAATGTCGTTGTAATCCATAATAAAGAGATGAATGAGACCTTTGATCTCAATGAAACCCCCTTTCCTTCCAGATAATTTCTAATTTGATTGCCAAACCATTTATTATTTAAGAGCCAGTTGTAAAATCTTTCTGAACTTCTAGCATAGCATGCAGCGGCAAGCAACAGAAAGGGAGCGGTAGGCAAAAGAGGCAGAAATATCCCAAGGATTCCGAGTCCTGTAAAAAAGGTTCCTGCGGTAAACAATGCCCACTTAATCAGTCTATTCGGTATTTTGTTCATTCGGTTCCGTTCACATATGCAACCGGCATATTAGACTAAGTTTCGGGCGGGAACGTATAGCACCAGGCCTCTCCCTCGAGCACGGTTTCGCCGGTTTGGCGGGCAACTTTAACTTTAAGCTGGATGACGGGCTTGGTCTCATGAATTTTCACAATTTCCGCTTCGGCTGTAATGGTGTCGCCAATGTAGACCGGGGCGGGAAATTGCCAGTTTTGGCTGAGAAATACCGTGCCCGGCCCGGGAACCTCCATGGCCACCAATGCGTGCAGAAGACCGGTGGTTAAACCTCCCTGAACCACTAACTTTTTAAATTGAGTCTTAGAGGCAAATGCTTCATCAAAATGGAGGGGGTTGTAATCACCCGTTATCTCGGCATATTTTTTCACATGATCGACTGTGAGCGTGATGCTACGGGTAGCTTTTTGACCGACATATAAATCCATAATGTAAGTATAGACTCCAAGTCTGCATGACTGCAACGTTGCCGGTCTCTCTCCCGTGGGCGTTAACGCCGGCCGCCTGCCAGTTTTTGGGCCTCTGGGAGGCGGCGTAGCCAGACCATGGCCAGTGGGCCAATCAGGGCGCCGATTCCCAGGGTCAGAAACGCCATCTCCCAGCCGCTGTGATCCACGATCACACCGAAGAGGAAGGTGGACACAATGGTGATCCCAAAGCCTAGCACCGACTGCACACCGAGAACGGCGCCCACGTTCTCCTCAGGTGCCAACTCGGTGATGCCGGTGGAGAACACCGGTGAGTCGCCGACGATGGCAAAGCCGTATATCAGGCCGATGATCACGATGACCGCCAGGGGCGCCAGGGCCAGGAACCCGTATATCAGGGAGATGACTCCACTGACGACCAGAAATAGGCCGGCCACCAGCGTCCGACCCAGCTTGTCACTGAGGATGCCGGCAAAGGCGCTGGCAGGGGCTCCGACCGCCACAATCAAAAAGGCGATCAGGCCGCCTAGTGCATTGGCCGACGCCATGGAGTGGCCCTGCTTCAGGAACGCGAAGACCAGGAAAGGTCCGATCCACGCCCACATGGCATACAGCTCCCACATGTGGGAGACGTAGCCGGCATTCATCAAGGTCATGGGCTTGTTGGTCAGGATGCGGAAGTTGTAGCGGCGGCTGGCAGGAAGCTCTTTGGTATCGGCATCGGGTACGACCAAGCCCATAAGCAAGGCCGCCGCCACCGCACCTCCTACGGTCACGAATACCAGCGACTGCCAACCCCAGGCATCCGCCAGAGAAACCAGAAGGTAGGGTGAGGCCGAGCCGGCCACCAAGGCGCCCACGAAGATGCCTACCGCTCGTCCCCGCTGGTGTGGCTCGAACCAGGAGGAAAGAAACTTAATGCCGGGGGTATAGACACCGGCCATCGCCATGCCCACCAGAAACCGTAGTAAAAGAGCGGAGGTCATGCCGGTGGCTAGAAGTGCAAAGGCCAAATTGAGGCCAGCAGCCAGCAGTGCGGAAACAGCGAACACCCTGCGAACGTTGAACAGGTCTGTCAGGTAGCCGATAACAGGAACGGCCAGGATGTACCCTGTCTGGAAGGCGGCCAGGATGAGACCGGTGTCGGTGTTGGTGATGTTCCACTGGTCGGCGATAAGTGGCTTAATCGCTGAGAAGGAGAACCAGATGGACATGGCCATGAACTCGGCGACACTGACCAGAAGAAGGATGGTGTACGGCCTCTTAAATCTGGTTCTCATATGTTGAATCCGGGTTTCTCAAATATATCAGCGGATGTAGATTCCTCCGTTGACGTTGATCGTCTCTCCGGTGATGTAGCTCGCCTGTTCTGAGGCCAAGAAGGCGATCACCGCCGCGACCTCTTGGGGTTCAGCGATTCGTTTGAGCGGGATCTTCGCCTCGATCGTCGCACGCTTCTCGGGATCGGCGAGCGCGGCACGATTCATATCGGTGGCGGTATAGCCGGGAGAGACGGCGTTGACGGTGATCTCCGGGGCGAGCTCCAAGGCGAGCGCCTTGGTCAGTCCGATGATCCCAGCCTTGGCTGCGGTATAGTGGACCCCGTGATCCGAGCCGGTCATCGCCCGCAGCGACGAAACGTTGACGATCCGCCCCCACCTCGATTCCCGCATGCTCGACAACACGGCCTGAACGCAGTGGAACGCGCCGGTCAGTCCAACGTCGATCATGCGTTGCCAATCGGATCGGGACAGATCATCCACATTCGCGTGCTGGGAGAAACCGGCGTTGTTCACCAGGACGTGGACCCCACCGAACGTCGTTGTCGCGCGGTCAACCATTGCCCACACCTGATCCGGGTCGGCGATGTCGGTCCGAACCGCGATCGCGTCGGTCACCGCTCCGATCCGCTCGGCGGTCCGGGCGGCGGCCGCTTCATCATTGAGATAGTTGACGACCACGTTGTACCCCTGTTCGGCCAGCTGGATCGCCGTCGCGGCGCCGATCCCCCGGGAACCTCCGGTCACCAGGGCTGTCTTTGCATCGCTCATTGGGAATCGCCTCGCTTGCGCTTGAATTCTTTGTCGTGAGATTTTAAACTGCTATGTTGTCATTATACCGGACAACGATCCGATAATGTATCAGCCTATCGGCAAGCTCAAACTTGAGAAACACAGTGTGGCACTGCTGGCTGTAGGTCATTTTATCACCGACTCCTACGGGGGGTTCTTGGCGCCGCTGCTGCCGCTCCTGGTGGTCAAATTCGATCTGTCGTTGGCCCTGTCAGGGGCGCTGGCCTCGACCCTGAGCTTCTCCTCGTCGCTGATCCAGCCGGTGTACGGGTATCTGGCCGATCGATCGAGAACGCGGTCGTTCGTGGTGTTCGGGCCGCTGTTGGCCGCCCTGTCGCTGAGCACCATCGGCCTGGCTCCCAGCTATCCCTGGCTGATAGGTGTTGTTCTGCTTGGGGGCGTGGGGATCGCCGCGTTCCATCCTCAGGCGGCGGTGATGGCCGGACAGCGGAGCGGCAGTCAGCGGGGGCTGGGGCTGTCGATCTTCAGCGCCGGGGGAACCGTCGGCTATGCCACCGGGCCGATGATCATTCTCCCGATCGTCTTTGCTTACGGGTTGGATCGCACTTACCTGGCGATTCTGCCCGGCGTGATCATCGCCGTCCTGCTCTACCGATTCGCCCCGTCTACAACGCCCGCCTCCGTTGCTGAGGGAGAGGAAGATGGGTCGTTTCGGCTGCGGGTCGTCGTTCGACCTCACCTCAAGTCGTTGCTGTTGTTGTGGGCGATCGCGGCACTCCGCTCGATGACGGCCATGGGGTTTGCCACCTTCCTGGCGCTGCTCTTCGAGGAACGAGGCGCGTCGCTCATGATCGGAGGAGCGGCGATCACCGTCTTCCTCGCCTCTGGCGCGGTCGGTGGGCCACTGGGCGGTTACCTTTCCGATCGCCTCGGTGGATGGTGGGTGGTGCTGCTCTCTCTCGTCTTTCCGGTTCCGTTGCTCTATCTGTTCCTGCATGGGAGCGGGACAGGGGCGCTCATCCTGCTGGCACTGGCGGGGATGACCTTGCTCTCCTCAATCCCGGTGAACATCGTGATGGCTCAGGAGCTGGTCCCTCAAAGTGCCGGGACGGTGTCATCGTTGATGATGGGGTTCGCGTTCGGGACGGGCGGACTCATGCTGCCGTTGATCGGGATACTCGCCGATGCGATCGGTGTGACCGGCGCTCTGTATCTCGTCGCCGCGATTCCCGTTCTCGGCGTTCTGCTGGTGCTCAAGCTGCCGAGAGGCGTCACCCGTTGAACAGATCGGTCTCCGGGAAGAAGGCAGCCCAGGCGAACCAGAAGCCTGGATCGCTGATGATCTCTTCCAACTGTACCCCGCTCAGCTCTCCTGAGACCGCCTGCCCGGTGAAGTTCCAGACGCTGTTCGTCCCCAGATCGATCAACGCTCCGTCCTTCAGGGTGAACTCCAGGGCCGTGCCGTCGAACTCGCGCTTGAAGACCCGCTTCACCCCGGAATCGGAATCGACAACCAGCAGGATCGGCTCACCGCCGAGCTCGTCGTTCACCAGCTTAAGCCGGTTCAGTGCCTCGACGGTGTAGGCTTTAGCCTGACCGTTGACGACCACACCGATCACGTTCTCTTTAGGCCGGAGGCGCTGATCGGTGAACCGGGTTCCGAACGAAACATCGTCGCTTACCTTGTAACCGTCGTACGGATCGGCGTTGTAGTCCCGAGCGAATCCTGTCTGACGCGACAGGACTTGGGCGTCGGGATTAGCTTCCTTCCAGTCACCCCAAAGGACCATGTCAACGGGAATCTTTTCCAGCAACTCTCCGGCGAGTGACCCGATGAGCCCCTCCCCAGTAATCTGCTGCCAGAGAGTTTCGGTCGTGCGATCGAACATCACCAAGTCCGAATTGCGCAACCGTCCAGAGACGCCAAACTCCACCGGCGCCCCGTTGAGTATACGGATGAAGGCAGCTCCGCTGTTGCACAACGGGCAATAGGTGACTGCCACTGGAACCCCGTTGAAATCATCGTTGACGATCTCATGCCAGTTGAGGATCCGGATCGGATACGCCTTGGTAATGCCGTTGTGGATCGCAACCAGGACGAGATTCTCGTTGTGAACCCACTGATCCGCCTGTTTGACCGAAGTGAATTGGGGGTTGTCGATCGACGGGATACAGTCCTTCCCCGCCAGGCATCCCAGGATCAGCTCACGCGGGTCGACGACCGCCGGGGTGTCGGCCGAGATCCGCAGTCCGCGATCCAGCAGGTTGTTCTGAAGGAAGATGACCCCGACGATGATCACAGCGATGATAGAGGTCACGATGAGGATGCGTCTTAAGCGCATTCTGCTTCTACCTCCGTATTATCTTGGAACACCGCGAATGTAGAGGATTCGTCCGTTCAACGGGCTTTGGGACGCGACATCGAAGGTAGCGATGTGGAACGCCTCGCCATTGTAGTCGAGTGACGTCATCTGACCGAGCGGTCGTTCGGGGTTCGATATCGCTGTTTCGATGTTCCAGGCCGTTCCGTCATAGAGTGCCAGTTTCAGCATACGCTCGTCTGAGTAACTGATCCGAGGGCGATCCGCTTCGTCCAGGACGAGAGAGGTCAGGTTGCGTGCCCCGACGAATCCCAGGCTTACGTTATTCAACCGATCGATCTCTTGGATCTCCCAGACATCACCCACACGAGTTGCCAATTTGATCATGCCGCCACTTCGGCTGGTGTGTTCGTAGTAGCTGATCACCGGTTCGCCCCGGCTATCGAAACGCAGCGATGAGAACATGCCGGTGCCCCGGGCGCGATCGTTGAGATCCCCGTCCACGATCTGTGTACGCCAACGTCCTGCCTCACGAGACGCGTAGAACAGGGCTCCACCCTGATCATTGAAGAAAGTGATCCGGGGTTCGCCCTGGGGGTTCAGCGCGATCGAGGTTCCGAACGCATACATGACCCTTGTTCCGACCCTCTCCACCTGCCACCTCTCACCGTCGAAGACCGCATATTCGATCCCGGCGCCTCCGAACCCGCTCGGATCGACACTGCTCGCGTGAATCTTCCCCTGGCTGTCGACGATGAGGGAGTTGTCCCAGCCGTCGTGACCGGAGTGGGAGATCCGTGTGTTGACCCACCGGGAACCGTCAAAGCTGGCGTGGATCTGATCCTCGAATGTGTGGTTATGGTAGGTAATGTGTGGGGTGACACCGTCCACGGTGATCGCCGGTGGTCCATAGAGATAATCCACGGTGATCGTGGAGATGTTCCATTCGGATCCTTGTTTGACCGCATGCTTCAGGAAGCCTCGCTGCGCTTCCAGCATATAGGCGATATGGGGTCTGCCTTCGACGTCCAGAGCCAGCACCGGTTTGGACGCACCTTCGTCGACCACTTCCACCTGCCAATCGAACGCCGTCTGTGCCTGAGCGATTTTCGTGACGACGCTGACCGGACCCAGCCCGAGGAACGCTACCAACCCCGCTGAACGCCTGAGAAATTCTCGCCGTGTGAACCCGTAACTCAAACTCATGTATGGATTCCCTCCTAAATACAGTTCCTTGGTATAACCTTACATAAATTATCTCAGGCGGTGTGGTAGCTGTCTGTAATCGGAGTTACAGTAGGGGTAATAGGTTGCATCAGGCGCTGAAAATCGCCTCAAGTATTTGGTGGATGCCATCTTCGGCGATGAGTCCGGCCTGGGTGCGCAACGCTTCGGGGGCATCGGCCATCGCGACCCCCAGGCCGGCGGCCGTGAGCATCTCGGCGTCGTTCATATTATCCCCAAAGGCGACGGTCCGTTCGAGTGGGACCCCCAATCGTTGACAGAGCTCGATAAGTGCCGTGCCCTTGGAGGCCTTTGGCGGCAGGACCTCGAGCAGGGGCAATCCCGGTGCGCCGGACAGGGTGATCGTCGCCACCGGCCGGTGTGCCAGGTATCGGTCACGGAACCGCAACTCCGTGGCGCGATCGCCGACGATCAGGATCTTGATCGGATCGACTGTCAGCAGCGCCTCGAGATCTTCGACCTCGACACCGGCGATCCGATCGTTGGCGATAAACCGCGCGATCGGCTCGGTGATCTTCTCTACGTAGAAGACGTCATCGGTCGGTTCAACATAGAGTTCCGGGTGAAGGTCGTAGTCTTTCACCAGCCGAAGCGCCAATGCGGCACTCTCACGGGGGAGGCGCTGCTGGTACAGGATCTTCCGCGTCTCGGGGTCGATGATCACCGCCCCGTTGTACAAGATGACCGGGATGTCGATGTCGAGTTGTTCGATGAACGGGGCGGCCGCCTTGAGAATCCTGCCGGTGGCCAGGGTGGTCTGGACACCGTGGGCACGGAGCCTGTGGAGTTGCTCGACCACGCGTGGATCGATCTTCAGATCCGGGCCCAGTAACGTGCCATCCAGATCGAAAACGATCAGTTCGTACTCATCGCTCATGATGCTTCGCCCTTCGATCAGTCCCTAGTAGGAGCTAGGCGACGGTGACTTCAGAGCGCAGATAGACATCCTGAATCGCATTCAGGATTTCGATGCCTTGCTCGAACGGTTTCTGGAAGGCTTTCCTGCCGCTGATCAACCCCATCCCACCGGCACGCTTATTGATGACGGCCGTCCTGACGGCTTGCGCCAGGTCATTCTCACCTGAGGCCCCTCCCGAATTGATCAATCCAGCCCTGCCCATGTAGCAGTTAACGATCTGATAGCGAACCAGGTCGATGGGATGATCCGAGGTCAGTTCCGTATAAACCCGATCGCTGGTCACGCCGAAGGGGGGCCCCTGCGCGCGACTCACCGCGGGGTAACCATTATTGTTGGTGGCCTGCTTTTGTTTTATGATGTCAGCCTCAATCGTCACCCCGAGGTGGTTGGCCTGTCCGGTCAGGTCTGCGCTGGCGTGATAATCGACGCCATCTACCTTGAACACAGCGTTGCGCAGGTAGCACCACAGGATGGTGATCATGCCCATCTCGTGCGCGATTTGAAACGCTTCGCTGATCTCGGTGATCTGGCGATTCGATTCGGGAGAGCCGTAATAGACGGTCGCCCCGACCCCGATCGCCCCTAAGTCTTTGGCCTGTTTGACGGTCGCAAATAGGATCTGGTCGTATTTGTTCGGGTAACTCAGCAGCTCATTGTGGTTGATTTTGACGATGAACGGGATCTTGTGAGCGTACTTTCTGGCCACGGATCCGAGGACACCCAGGGTGGAGGCCACCCCATTGCAACCGCCCTCGATTGCCAATCTGACAATGTTCTCCGGATCGAAAAAGATCGGATTAGGAGCGAACGAAGCCCCGGCTGAGTGCTCGATACCCTGATCGATGGGAAGGATGGAAACGTACCCGGTGCCGCTCAGCCGTCCGTGGTCGAACAGAGTCTGGAAGCTCCTTAGAACCGGCGTCGGGCGGTCTGAGGCCACGACCAGCCGGTCGACGAAGTCCGGGCCAGGTAGGTTCAATCGCTCTTTGGAGACCGTCTTGCATTCATGGCTCAGTAAACTGTCAGCCTCCGAACCGAGAAGCGCTACAATCCTATCGACTTGGGTGGACGTTTTGGTGGACATGGTTCTCTTCAACCTCCTTTTAGTCGGGCCACCATCGGTCTCTCCTATGATATCAGAAATTTGCTGGCCGCGCACCACACCCCCAAAGCGCGGCTAAAACAGGTGACTCGCTGTGCCGCGTTCCAGATGGGCCATGAACTTATCAGGATCGATGGTATACCCGATAAGGAGTTCATCGTACATACGAGCCACACGTTCCGGCGTCCGGTTCAGGCCATCTCGATTCGGGTCTTCCTCCCTCGGATGGTTTGACAATTCGGTGATAGATCGTTCAACATGATGTCATTATGCGCCGAATTCGTGGCGTCTGTCTGTAAGTCGTCTTACAGTGCTTTCGCTACTCGTAGGCGTATAATTTGGTCACGTTCGCATGAAATGCAATGGCAACCGATTCGATGAGGGTACTGGTTATCAACTGTGGCAGTTCAACCTTGAAGTTTCACGTCGTCGAGGTGGAACGAGGAGAGGAAGGGGAAATCCTCGGCAAGGAGCGACAGCTCGCCCGAGGCACCGTAGAGCGTATCGGCGGCCGAGGGTCCATCAGGTTCATTGCAGAGAACGGCGAACGCCGGCGAGAGGCGGCGGTCGTTTCCGACCACGGTGAGGCCATGCGCCGGGTACTCACTTGGCTGGACTCCATTGGCTTCCTCGAACCTGACGGGATTCAGGCGGTTGGTCACAGGGTGGTGCACGGCGGCGACCGTTTCTATGAACCCACGCTCATCGATGAGGATATCATAGGTGCCATCGAGGCGCTAAGCGATCTGGCCCCGCTACACAACGGACCTTCTATAGAGGCCATCCACGCTGCCAGGGCGGAGCTAGGTGCCGCCATCCCGATGGTGGCGACTTTTGACACCCTGTTTCACCGGACCTTGCCAGAGAGAGCGTCTCGATATCCTATCTCACAGGAATTGGCTGAGAAGCACCACATCCAGCGCTTCGGTTTCCATGGGTTGGCACATCGCTACATGGCCGAACGCTACGCGGCCGTCACCTCCACTCCTATGGAGGATCTGATGCTGATAACACTGCAACTGGGCAACGGATGTTCGGCCACGGCGATTGCGGGTGGGCGCTCGTTGGACACCTCTATGGGATTCACTCCACTGGAAGGACTGATGATGGGGACGCGATCAGGAGATGTTGACCCCTCCCTGGTGGGCTACCTGGCCCGCCGCGAGGGTGTAGAGCTCGAGGAGGTAGAGGACTGGCTCAACAGGAGGTCGGGGCTTCTCGGGGTGTCAGGACGCTCCCAGGACATGCGAGATCTGTTGGAGGCGGAACGTCGGGGAGACGCCCGTGCCGCCCTGGCGATCGATATGTTTTGTTATAGAGTCCGCAAGTACATCGGGGCATATCTGGTAGCCCTCGGCGGAGCGGATGCGGTCCTTTTCGGCGGCGGTATTGGCGAGAACGCGCCCTCGGTGCGAACCCTGGTCTGTGAGGGCATGGATTGGTTCGGGCTGACCCTTGACCCAGAGCGTAATGCGGCAACGATGGGATCCGAAGGCAAGATCAGCGCCGACGATGCGAAGATCCACGCCTATGTCATCCCAGTCGATGAGGCGGTGATCATCGCCCACGATACCTTGCGACGTCTGCGTCGAGATCGAGATTAATATAAAAACATTATCTTTTCAGATTTTTGCAGGAAAGGGAGGAAAGCATGTCTCA
>JBHIAT010000023.1:0-30525 GCA_046758705.1 Bipolaricaulia bacterium | reverse complement strand
GATCGTCGACCGAGATGAACCCCAGGATCCGATCTCCCACATACAGGGGGATGAATAACGCATCGCCCGGGTACCAGTCCTCGATCTCCTCGACCGACATGCGACTCTCCCTCACGACCATTTCAGGATCCCAGGCGAACCGACCCTGAGGGATGTAATAAGAACGGCTGAACTTGAACCGATCGTTAACGATCTGCTTGCGATCCTCTGGAGCGACCGGGCTCCGCTTGATCTTCTCCTCCTCCTCCTGAGTCAGTCCGGAGGTGGCGACCTTCACCACCTGTGCCTCCTCGATCCGCAACAGGGGGATCGGTTGCTCATAGAGCGAGATTACCGCCCGTCGGAACCGGCTGTGCTGGGTGATGACCTCGGTCGCCCGATCCAGGATCTCGTTCACGTCCTGTAGCGACAGGAGTCCCTCGCCCACTCTCAGCAACTTCCTCTCGAGTCGCCGCTCCGATCTCCGATCGGTGATCCCTAATTCCTCCTGGCGTTCGCTCTCGCTCAAGACATTGAGGAACGTCTCCACCACCTGCTCATCAAACTGGGTCCCCGCATTCTTGCGCAGCTCTGCGATCGCCTCTGCTTCAGAGAGTGCGTCTCGGTACGGACGATCCGTCGTCATCGCGTCATAGGCATCCACTACCGCGACGATCCGGGCCTCCAGACTGATCTCTTCTCCGCTCAGCCCCTTCGGATAACCTTTTCCATCGACCCGCTCGTGATGCTGCTCGATGATCCGGGCCGCCTCCTTCAGGAAAGACTTCCGCTCAGCCATCCACCTGCCGATGGACGGATGCTTGCGGATCTCCTCCCACTCTGCCTCGGTGAGCTTGCCCGCTTTGCCGAGAATGTGCTCAGGGATCCCGGCCTTCCCCAGATCATGGAGGAAGGCCGCGAACGCCAGATCCTCTAGCCGGTCGGCAGACAGACCGAGCTGCTCCCCTGCCTTTATCGAGAGCCTCTCGATTCTCCGACAATGTTCTTCGGTGTACTTGTCCTTGCGCTCGACCTCCTGTGCCAGGGCGATCAGGTCTTTGATCTCCTCTCGCGCTATATGAAAGGATGGCTTAGATGCCACATGGAGAAGGGTCGTCTCTGTATCAGTCTTGAAATGGGCTTCCTCTTGCAAAGCATGAAAAAATACGTAATCCCCTGCGCGGAGAACGATTTGCTTACTTTCATCCTCTCCCGCCCAGGTCAACTCTCCGGCCAAGATATAGAGGAACTCATAACCCTTGCCATCCTCGGGCGTGGTCGGGTAAAGGCAAACCCGTTTCTCTGGAGCGATGGTGATCTTGCTAACTTCCAGGTCATCCCCGTGAGCGAGGAGACAGAACTTCGCCCCTGCTTTCTGTACTCTATCGATAACATCATCCGCGCGATGGAGACTTAATCCTTTCATGAGCTGGTTGCCAAAAACGATCTTTCACCGTTCCAAAGCGGGGAGGCTGGGACACTCATCCCGACCTCCAAGGAACACGACTACAACGGCTATGTACCCTTCACCCTCCTGCGATCCGTATTGGATCGACCGTTCTAATGATTCTGTCTCTGTTCGACGATACGAGGGTGATCGACACCCGACTCTTTTTGAGCCGGCAGCCGTACTCTCTTTTTGCCACCCTCCTCAGCTGTCTGATCTGCCTATTCGCAAATCTTTTCAGCTGTCTGACGAGACGCCGCAGTTCTCTTCTAGTGCTCTTGGTGGCCGCCGCTTTTTTAATATCCTCAATCTTGGCGTTGATCGCCTCGTTGGTGGCTGTGATAAGCGCTTTCAACGCCGCGTCATAGTTACAACTCCTCCTCTTCTTCGCGAATGCGACCGGCGTGGCGAGGACGGCCACCACCAACACGAATGCGAGGGCCCAAACTGCAACAACAACCGCTCTCCTCCTCATCCGCCTCACCTCCTTCTATTCAGCAGCCCGACTGTCACTGTCCTTGCGAACCCACAGCGTTGCGTTCCCATCTTTCAATGGGTTTGCCTTTGTCATGGGCGCGTTTGGTTCTAACTCAGCCGTAGGAGTTAAATCGGTCTGAACCTGCAAAGGTAGGCTGTATCGTTGGCCTGCGAAGATCTGGTTGTGCCCAAGCGTTAAACTTTGCATCGTCCTTCGGTGGCCCAGCCACCCTCGGCTCTACGTTAGGGTCTGTGGCTTTGTGCCCCTCCCCTTTCGGGAGGTTTACCCGTTCGGGACCGATGGACACCTCCTTCGGCAGCTCGGCTATCCTTGCGGACCCGTTGCTTTGCGCCCCCATCTTTCGATGGGTTTGCCTTTGTCGCGGACGCGTGTCTTTGGGCTTCATCTCACTATTGTACCCCAAAACCGAATTTTTATACCTGCCCTTCGAAGTTGACCGACTCCAGTGATGGTGATAGAATAGATACCGGATCGAGGGGGGTTCGTTCAGTGGCCTAGGATGCAGGACTGTCACTCCTGTGACGCGGGTTCAAATCCCGTACCCCCCGCCACTATCGCCGAGGTAGCTCAGGTGGTAGAGCACCGCTCTGAAAAGGCGGGTGTCCCCGGTTCGACTCCGGGTCTCGGCACCAACTCAACCGAACTGAACGCTTATCGGTGGAGCGATCACAAGCGTTGGGGATCGGATCCTTGGGTGTCCTCCACTCATCAACTTTGACGATTTTTGATGGATAAAAGCACTGAAAAGCCGATATTATGCGCTTTTCAGTGCTTTTCCCCGACTTGACAGTCGCGGGAGAGACGGGGTATGTTTAGGTTGCCTCAGGTGGGGGTTGTCAATGGAACCGAAAACCTTATGGGAAACGGCAAAAAAGGAGATCGCTGATAAGATCTCCCAGGCGAGCTTCGAGACTTGGTTCGGGGACACGGCAGGAACGAAGTTGGACGGGGAGCAGTTGATTATCGAAGTTCCCAACGAGTTCATCAAAAGCGGACTCACCCGCAGGTATAGGGATCTGATCACGTCCGTGTTGACCGATCTCACCGGGAAGGAACTCGAACTCCACATCATCACCTCCGGCCGACCCTCCTCGATCTCGGCTACCCCCACGCGGCTGAGCAAAGAAGAGATCAACAGCTTCCAGACCAAGGACGTTTCCGGTGAACTCCATCTCAAGAAGGAATATATTTTCGAGAATTTCATCCGCGGGAAGAACAATCAGCTGGCGTTCGCCGCCGCCATGGCCGTGGCCAAATCCCCTGGAGAGATTTATAATCCGCTGTTCATCCATGGAAACGTGGGCCTGGGGAAGACCCACCTGCTTCAGGCGATCGGCAACTACCTCGCTGACCACGGTCACTACAACGTCATCTACACAAGCTCAGAACGGTTTACCATCGAGATGATCGACGCGATTCAGCGGGATCGGACGGCCGCCTTTCGTAACAAATATCGCGTAACAGATGTTCTGCTCATCGATGATGTCCACTTTCTTAAGGACAAGGAAGGGACCCAAGAGGAGCTGTTTCACACCTTCAACGAACTCTACCAGAGGAACCGACAGATCGTGCTGTCTTCCGATCGGTCGCCACGCGAGTTGACCTACCTTCAAGATCGACTGGTATCCCGTTTCAGATGGGGTCTAGTTGCCGATATCCAACCCCCGAACTTTGAGACTCGGGTCGCTATCCTCAAACATAAGGCACGGCAGAACGGGTTGGAGATCAAAGACGAGATCTTAAATATGATCGCAACCCGGGTCGCCTCAAACATCCGGGCACTGGAGGGGGCTCTGCTTCGTGTCGTCGCCCAGATGGGCCTCCAGAACGGCGAAATCGATACACAAACGGTCGAAGACCTCCTGCCCGAAGAGGAGGAGCGAGTGCTCAACACCGCCGCTATCAAGGAGGAGGTTTCCCGGTTCTATGGAGTCTCCATCGCTGACCTGGAAGGAGAAAGCCGAAAGGAGGGGATAACTCATCCCAGACATATTGCCATCTATCTGTCCCGGGAGCTGACTGACAGCTCGTTCCCGGAGATCGGCAGGGAGTTCGGTGATCGTGCCCATACAACGATCATGCACTCCTATAAAACGACCAAAAAGTTGTTGAAGGAGATCCCCCTGTTCCAAACCGAGACCGAAGAGATCAGGGAGAATCTTCTTACGAAGTTTAAAAAACTATCAAGCGATTAAGACAGGTTAGTTAGAATGAACCTCGTTATTAGTCGCTTTATTGTCCGTTATCTGTCTGGAACTTTTTAATTAGTGAAAAATTTTTTGTGAGAACCAACTTGTCCCGAAAACCTTGTTTTGAACAGTATTCCCGTGCTTCTCTCCATCAAATACCCAATAGTAGGGGGTTTCATCCCTGTAGAAAACCCTGTATAAAACTGTGTAGAAAGGTTGTAGAAAACCCTAAGAACCTGTAGAAAACTTGTTTCAAGTTATTTACCAAAGAGAGTTTTCTACAAACCCTCTACAGGCTTTATACAGCTATTTCTACAGCCTGTAATATGCTTTTATTCTGTGTTTGATATAGTTTTCTACAGGTTTTGGTTCCCCCTACTACTACTACTTAAGAGATATAATCTTATAGAGTAGGAACTGTAAGTTGTTAATTGGGGCTTCAAGTACCAATACGTCATAGAGAGGTCGGTCTATGCACATCGAACGGATCCGCTTGGAACATTTCCGTAACATCCAAACGTTAGAAATCAAGCCGAATCAAGGAGTCAACCTCATCGTGGGAGAAAACGCCTCTGGGAAGACCAACTTCTGTGAGGCAATCTACTATACCGCGCAGGGACGACTGCTTAAAGGAAAACGGCAGAGAGAGCTGATTAACTGGGAAGAGAACTACACGCGCATCGAGATCGAAACGGAGAAAGATCATATCAAGTTGGTGTTGGATCGTGAGAGCCAGATGAAGCGGGTTGAGGTGAACTACCAATCGGTCAGTACGACGGGCGATATGGATCGTTACTTAAGATCGTTCATCTTCGTCCCCGATGAGCTGCAGATCATCAAGGGAAGCCCTCAAGGGAGAAGAAGGTTTTTGAATCGAAGTATAACAGCTTTGGATCGCGAATATAGTTATTATCTGGAAAAATATCGCAAAGAATTGAGCAGAAAGAACGCCCTGTTGAAGAAGGAGCGAATCGATCACCGGCTTCTGGAGGTGTTGAACGAAAGTTTGGTCGAGACGGGATCAAGGCTCCTCCATCGACGGGTCCATTATCTTAACGAACTCAATGACAGACTTCCCCAGATCTATGAACGATTGATGAGAAAGAAGGGGACCCTCAGACTGAAGTACCTCTGTTCACTGGATGAGCCGTACCAGGATCTGAATATCGGGATCGGGATGAACGAGATACGGGAGCGCTATGCGACACGGATCGAGGCAGTCAAGGCGGAGGAACGGGAACGGCATTTTTCGCTCGTCGGACCGCATCGGGACGATCTGCGGTTCATCTGGGATGGGGTGGATATGGAGCGCTATGGCTCTCAAGGACAGCAGAAGCTGTTCATCATCTCGATTAAGGTGGCCCAGGTCGAGTTGATTCAGGAGCAGTTTACCGATTCACCGATCCTGATCATCGACGATGTGATCTCGGAGTTCGATCAGAACCGGGCAAAGCTCCTGATCGAGAATCTGCCCACGAACGGGCAAGTGTTCCTGACTCACACCGAAGTCAACGACCTGTTGCAAAGGCTCGACGGGGACATCTATTATATGATCGATGGAAGAATGACGCACGGCCATCGATGAGGAGCCGGCTTATGGACCGGAAAGCGATCATCGGGATCTTCAGGCGGAACGCGCTCTATCGGCAATATATGCAGCAGGAGCCGCTTTGGATATGGGCTGAAGTGGTGGATGCAAATATCGGGAGACTCACCACTCCACTGATCGTCAAGAACAGGGTTCTCCATATAGAGGTGACCAACCACGTCGTTCAACAGGAACTCTCGATGATGGAGGAGCGATTCGTGGAGAAGATCAACGCGCGCTTGAGCGAAACCAACTGGATCAAAGGAGTTCGGTTTCAGGTGATCAAGGGACAGATACAGGAAAGGACGAAAGCACGGCAGGCGGAAAGGAAGTCGGACGATCTCCCTCAAATCTCCCTGGATGAGGCGGAAGATCAGCGGATTGAGGAGATGGTGCGTGGAGTTG
Organism: Bipolaricaulia bacterium; assembly: GCA_046758705.1. Taxonomy (GTDB): domain Bacteria; phylum Bipolaricaulota; class Bipolaricaulia; order JBHIAT01; family JBHIAT01; genus JBHIAT01. Next base: position 24,418 of record JBHIAT010000023.1, on the reverse strand, counting down.
AGGATGATCGGTTGAAGCGGGCACTGATGGAGATGATTCACTCGGAGGTTAAACGGGAGTGGATCCGGGAGCAGTGGGGTTGGAAGCGCTGCTTCCGGTGCGGGATTTACCACGATGAGCAGGACGACCTATGCGTTGCCTGTCGCCTAGAGACGACCTAGTTAAGATATGATTACTTGGTAATCAGTGTCGAGATCCGCCGGTTGACAGCATTCAGGGTCGCCTTGACCGCGTCCTCCGATGGGCTATCCCCGACCGGGGCGATGCCGAGCAATACCTCCTCCCGACCGGCGATCAATAGCCTGACACGGACAATGATGGCCTGACCACTGATCAGGGGGATCGTGCGGATCTCTTCGACCGCGAACGACCAACTCTTGTTCAGGTACTCCTCGAATGCATTCAGGGTCGCCTCGGCGGCGACGCGCAGCAGATTCTGGTCAAGGCGTTTTCCCTCTGCCTCTCCGATAAGCTCCTTATCGTCCACGGAGAACCGGACCTCACACCAGACCCGGTCTTTCATCGTCGAGACGTTCACGGCCGAGATGACCAGACGGATCCCCGCGGTGACTTGGAGCCTGTCGGAGACCTCCTCCCCCTCCCCAGCGATCTGGGCCACGCTGATCTTGCGGTGGTCGATCGGCTTGTCAACGAGCGTGTTTATCAGGGTTTCCACATCCCGGACGACCTGATGCGGGCTGCGCTTGGCCCGTGCCAGGATGTGAATTGCGATAATCTCCCCCACCCGGCCGGTGACGACACGGGCACGCAGGATATCTTCAATCTTCTGAAGCTCTGTCTCTAACCGTTGAACCTCTTTCTCCTCCATTGGAATTGGAAGAGGCTATCCACCTCTCTTCCTTAGAGCCCAAGCGAGCAGAATCACCAGGATCGCTCCGTCAATAAGCACTGAGGACCTCCTCGATCTCCTGAACATTGTACCGACGTAGTGGTTTATGATTGGCGTTGATCATCGTGACGAACGGCTTGACGAGCTGGGGATCGAAATCCGTTCCTGCACACCGCTGTAGCTCAGCGAGCGCCTGGGAATCGCCCAGGGCGGGTCGATAGGGGCGATTCGAAGTCATCGCATCGTAGGTGTCGGCGATCCGCAGAATTCGCGCACCCATGGGGATCTGTGTCGCCTTCAGGCGTTCGGGATAGCCGGTCCCATCGTACTTCTCCTGGTGGTAACGGATGATGTCAACGGTCTCCCCTAGGAACCGCAGACTGGAGACCATCCTGGCACCGCGTTCCGGGTGTTCCCGAATGAGGTCGAGCTCGTGTTGGCTCAATTTTCCGGGCTTGCGCAAGATGGTATCATCGATGGCGATCTTGCCGATGTCGTGCAGGTAGCCGGCCCTCATGATCTCGGCGATCTTCTGGGGGGGAAGGTCGAGGACCTGGGCGAGCCTCACTGCATAGAAGGCGACCCGTTCTGAGTGACCCTTGGTGTATTCGTCCTTGGCTTCGAGGGTGTTGACCAGGCTGCGTAGCACGGCGATGTGCTCCTCCTGCGTCTCCATGTAGAGCTTGAATCCATATCGGGCAAGCAGCAACGGTCCGGCTATAAGGATGACACCGACAATACCGATTTGGATATAAATAATACCGAGCAAAATGCCCAGCGGGGTGAGGGCCAGATAGTTCGCCGTTAAATTTCGGAGATTCAACTTCCAGACGGTAACAAAGGATTTCTCGGTGGTAAGAGAGAAGATCATGGAGAGAAGAAAAATGTTTACAACGAAATAGATGACACCGGCAGCAACAGCGGATAAAATATTAGGTAAGGAGATCTCTCCTGCCACGCCCCCGGTTGCAATAAAGAAGATCCCCCCCAGGAAAGAGGCAATGCTGAATTGAAAAACATTAAAAGCAATCCCTCTAGCTCTGAGTTTGTTAGTTTTTCGAGCAAGTATTTCACCGATTAAGCTGCCTACTGCGCCCCCCCATGTTGCCAGCCACGGCCCGCCGATATAGATCATCGCCAATGCTATAGCAGGCCCTACGGTAAGAAAACCTGGTGTTTTCGGAATTCTTACCTGTAATAGTTCTGCACTCATATAAAGAGCGGAGAATAAGATAAGGACTTTCCAGGAATCCTCCCAGGGTAGCCTGATTCCAGACCAGACTAGAGCGAGAAGGCTAAGGGAGCCGAGGAGAGCGATATAGAGGCGAGCTGTTAAGGGAAGCTTCACGATCCGCTCCGCGTAAAGATTAATTTAGGAGCCAGCCAGCCAGAATGGGTAAAGTATTTAACCACCAGTCCAACCTGCACCAGCCCCACCTGCGAGCAGCAGGCCGAGCAAGGTCAGGATTGCCTTTACCAGCCGAGCCTTCATTGATTCCACCTTCTTAGAGACCTGTTCCATCCGTCCGCTAGAAGGGATGAACGAGCTCCGCTCCGCTCTCGAAGGTACTCACGTGGAATAGGACGGCGTTGTATGTCGTGGCTTCTGGCTGGCCGTTGCTCCTTCAACACCCACCTTAATTGAGCCCATCAAAGGGTACAATGACACAGATCAACAGTTGCGTAGTTATCGTTCGATTTTAACCTAATTCAATCTAAATTTCAACCCCCGCCGAACAGCAACAGGTTTAACGACTCCATTCCCGATATCTTATCGACTTATCCATCGGAAAGGACCCGTCACTTTCTTTCCCTGTCTCATATAGTAGAAGATCATCTGGACAATGCCTCCCAAAAGCAAGACATCTCCAATGCTGAACACCCGCATCTCCGGATAGAGCTTCGGGATGTAGAACACATCCCCCAGAAAATCGAGCCGTGTCTTCTCGGTCATCAACTTGTGTTTGAAGGCACGGCCGCTTTGGAGCGAGTCCATGGTTTGGGGTGTGTCGAGTTCTGTCTTCTGCATCGCCGAGAGTGAGACCGGCATCTTCCCACCATTGGCCGCGATGACGAGGAAGTTCAGCGCAAGCCCCAGGCCGACCAGCTTCATCCCGACTACTCGCCGGTTCTCCCACAACGCCCAGAAGAGCAAGCCGTAGGTTCCTAGGTGGATATACGGGTTGTAGGCGTGGAGGAAGGAATTCCCAGGGGAGAAGATGAGCCCGAACTGGATGCCGAATGCCATGACGATCAGGAAAACCCGCTTCAGCGGGATATCGGCCAGCTTCCGAAAATCACCTCCGGAAAGCCACGCCAGCAGAATCGCCAAGATCACTCCATCAATAAGCATTAAGAGTTTTCTTCATCTCCTGTTCTTGGGCCGCTTGAACACTTGAACAGCGGTTATATTATATATCCTAATCCTGAGGAAAACTATCGGTCAACTGACCGATAGAGCATATTGGCTGTCTGAAGGATACTCTCTCTCGATTTTCTCACATTTGAATCGTTATTATGATCTAATTCCCGATAAATTTCAACTTCCGCCGAACAGTTGCGGGTTCAGTGCCTCCAGCTCCCAGGTATTGCGCAAATCTGCGAGCGTCACCCCTGTCCAGTCGATCTGTCTGGCCCGCTCGCGATCGAGCATGGTCCGGTAGACGACCTGGGTGCGGATCTCCCCAGCCTGAACCTCCACCGGCAGGTATGCGGCCACCGACACCTGGCTGACATTCAGATCGTTCGAGTAGAACGCCCGATACAACCGCCGCATCACCCGTTCCATCTCCAGTTTGATCTCCCCGGCCGATCGATCATTGTCGGCGTTGTAGTCGACGACCACGCGATAGGTGCCATCCGTTCCGCTGAACACCGTCACCGTCCGGAGGTACTCGGCGCCAAAGCTGTTCTGTCCTTGGACCTCTCGGCTGGCGATCTCCAGGGCCTGGCGGTTGACATTGGCCGATACAGTGGCCGACCAGACTTCGATCTCGGCCGTTGCCCTGTCGATCGTGACCTGGAATCTACCCGGCTCCGGGAACGTCGCAGCAAAGCGACCGATCACCGACGCACCGGAGTTCACCGAAAACGCCTTCGTCCCCATCTCCTGTCCATCCACGGTGAGCGTCAGCGGCAAGGAGCCATCCGTGAGCCCTCGATTTCGCAACCGCACGCCGATCTCTACCGTCTCTCCCGTGATCGCCGATTTGGGAACCTCCAGGCCCTCGACCAGGATCAGCGGTCCGACATCCACCCGCTTCCTCAAGATCCCCTCCGCATGCTGTCCGCGGATCTCGACCTGGTGATCACCGTCGTGGTCGAAGGAGACACGGAATGGGACGACCGCCTCTTCTCGGGCCTCAAGCGAGATCTCTCGGATGCGGGTCAGCTCCCCATCCACGCGCAGGGACAGGTTGTCGGTTCCGCCGGCCCCACGGTTGCGGACCCGGGCGGAAAAGACCACCACATCGCCGACCATCGGGTGCTCTGGGGAGACCGCCAAAGTCTCCAAGGCAAATCCCTGTTTACCGAACAGAATTCTGAACTGGGTGCGCACCGTATCCTGGAAGCCTGGGGAGACGGCGAACGACACACCGAGCGTGACGAGGATCCCGATGAGAAGCCACAGCAGGTAAGGTCTGCGTCTCTCGGGTCTTTCTGATCGCTCGGTCATCTACGATCACCGCTCGACGGATATCTTATGGGCCTGAACCCACCTGACCGTCTCCCTCAACCCTGTCTCGAGATCGTATTCGGGCCGATACCCCAGTTGTTGCTTCGCCTTGGTGATGTTTAGGGCATTTCGTTGAATCTCTCCCGATCGCGGGTTGCCGTACCGAGGCGGGTCCCGATAACTCAGGATGCGACTTACCGTTTCGAAGAGTCCGTTCACCGAGGTTGCCCGGCCCGTGCCAATATTGAAGGCGAGGTCATCGATCGAGTTGACTGGATCTTCGTTCAGCGCGTCGAGCCGCGCGGTCGCCAGCATGTTGGTGGCGACGACATCCTTCACATAGATATAATCTCGAAGTTGTTCGCCGTTGCCGAAGATCGTCGGCCGCGCTCCGTTGAGCATCTGTCCGATGAAGATAGCGACTACGCCGGCCTCGCCGTGAGGATCCTGTCTGGGTCCGTACACGTTGGCGTAGCGCAACGACACATATCGCAACCCGTGGTTGATCCGGTAGTGGTAAAGATAATGTTCCACCGCCAACTTCGACACCCCATAGGGGCTGATCGGCCGTTTCACCGCACGCTCTGTCAGTGGAATCTTTTCGGGGTCGGCTTCGCCGTAGATCACTCCGCCGGAGGAGGTGAAGATGAACTGGTTCACCTCGTGTTGGATGCAGTTCTGGAGGAGATTCAAGCTACCGAGGATGTTGACCGCGGCGTCGAAAGCTGGATCAGCCACCGAGCGTCTGACGTCCATCTGAGCTGCGTGATGATTCACCAGATCGAAGCGCTCACGGTGGAAGAGTTGTCGCAGTCCATCATCGTCTCTGATATCCAGCTGGACGAGTTCCGCCCCCTCGATCAGATTCTCCGACCTGCCGATCGACAAGTCATCGAGGACGGTGACCCGATGGCCCATCTCGATATAGCGAGCGACGACGTGGGAACCGATAAACCCGGCACCCCCGGTGACCAAGATCCTCATCGCCTCCGACTCCGATCATTCCTGTTCCTCATGTTCGTGCTCCGGCTCATCGAGGTCGATCATCTCTTCTATCCCTGGCGTTCTCAGGATCAGAACCTCCTCGTTCATCTCGATCGGGGCCAACATGATCGGAAAGAAGAAATCCGAAAAATCGAGGATCGGATTCATATCCCGCTCCAGGCGCCCCAATAAGAGACTGATCGGCAGAAATCCCACCCGCAGCCGTTCGCCCTTGAAGTCGACCTTGGTCGTTCCGTTCAGGGCGAAATGGCCGCGCAGCCAGAAGGAGACCGGCACCCGGATCAGCGGATAGGACCCTTGGAGAATGATGCTGTTGCCCTCAAAGGTGACCTTGGCATCTCTGACCTTGGGATCCAGGGTCTCATTCGCGTTGAGCAGAAAGGTGCTCAGATCCTCGGTGCGGATCTGCAGATAAGCTTCTCCCCGGTGCGCCCCGATGATTCGGCCTCGGCGGTTTAACTCCACATCCTCGATGTAGATCCAGAGCCTCTCGATCAGCAGCGGCGCTGGAACCCCTAACAGCGCCTGACGGCCCTCGATGAGGATGTCGAGATTGCCCAGTTGGATAAACCGGAGCAAGGCACCCTCCTCTTCGGCCACCCCCAGGTTTAACCTGTTTTTGAGCTGGTTGACCAGCTCTTCATCGGGGGACACACCGCCGGCTGCCGGATGAGCGCCCAGGAACAGAATGAGACCGACGCATAGCATGACGGATCCGATCTGAAGGATGGAACTCAAGGTCTGATGGCGTGAGCGTAGATGATAACCGGGCACGGTCCCATCAATGACGATGCTCATGCTCGTGGAGTTCCCTTTGCTTCTCGGCGGGTGCATGCTCACGCCAGATCCGGTCGAGGATGCCGTTGACGAACTTAGCAGCTTCGTCAGTGCTGTACTTCTTCGCCAAGTTGACGGCTTCGTTGATGGCCACCTCGATTGGCACACCCTCGATGAACAGGATCTCACAGACGCCGAGGCGCAGGATGTTACGGTCGACGATCGCCATCCTGTCCAGCCGCCAGTTGATCGACGTCTGGGAGATAAGTTTATCGATAAAGATTCGATGTTCATCGATTGCGGTGATGACATTGCGCACGTACTCCGCTTGGTCCTCCAACCCGCGAACCTCATTGAGGTCGACGTCACAAAACTCCTTCTGGAAAAGGATCTTCAGCGCGCTCTCCCGCGCCGTGCGCCGCTTCATCGGAAGAATGACAGGAGCTTTTTAAGCCGCTCTCTCATCTCGGTCTCCGATTCCCAGTACTTGCCGATATAATAACCCAGGATGGCGAGTAGGGCGATCAACACCGTCTTCCAGAAGCCGAGAACGATGAACAGCACCCCGATGACCACCCCGAATGCCACCCCCAAAAACCGTGGGGTGACGTTGATCCGATTCATCAGGAGCCTCCTTGACGCGCCTCCTCCTCTGCCTCTATCATCCCGCGGAGCACCTCCGGCTTCTCAGTCTCTATCGCTTTGTCCCGATTCCGGAGCACTGCCGGTTGTGGCTGTTTTTCAATTCGGCGGATGATCACATCGACCCCATCTACACTCACGCCCATCAGTCCCTCTACTCGTGCCTTCAGGATCTTTTGGATGCGTGCGCTGGTGCTGATTGCCTCTTGATTGGAGGACAGGGAGGCGTTCACGATCAGCTGGACCCCGGAACTTCCGCGTCGTACGCGCACGACGAAGTTTGACAGCGTCATCTCCTGGAGCAGCGTCTCCTGGGCGAACCGCTGAATCGCGGACGGAGCGATCTGGATCAGCCCTACCGGCCCACTCTCGGTGAATCTTCGTCTCTGTTGATGGAGCACGACGATCATCAGGATGGAATAGAGGCCGATCAGAGCCGAGATCGAGGCAAACAAATACAGGGTGATCCCGCCACCCGTCCCGGTGAGGAAGGTAGCCAGCGTCTCCGTGGTAAAGTCGAACCAGTCAAACTTCAGAGCAATCATCCACCCGGTGTTAAACAGCAAGAAGAGGGCAGCGATCAGATAGGCGAATTCGGAAAGGTAGCTTTTTATCCCTCGGTCCATTCCTCGATCTCCTCCTCCGGTTCTGGCTCCTCCTCGTCTAGCACCGTCTCCTCCTCAGGGAGCTGGAGCTTTTGAACGTAGATATCCACAGCACTGACCTGAAGGCCGGTCATATCCTCGACCTCCTGTTTAACGTTCTGCTGAATCTTCCGCGCCACTTCATGGACGGGATAGCCGTACTTGACCGCCACTTTGAGGGTGATGCGCACGTTCCCCGCGTCGACCTCGGTGGTCACCCCCCGCTTCAGACTCTCCCCCCCGAATATGGCTGAGAGCCCATCGGCAACGTTACCGCGCATTGCTCCCAACCCTTCGACCTCGGAGGCGGCCAGACCGGCGATCGCCGCAACGACCTCCTCCGATATGTTGATGCGGCCCTCACCGCTGACGATATGCCCTTCCTGCTCTTCCTCCAGCTCGTTTCGCTGTTTCATACGGTCACCTTCCCACGGCTAAGCGTCCGGGCGCTGCCGATCACCTTACCCGTTCCACATACGTACCCGTCCGGGTGTCTACCCGGATCCGATCACCCTCAGCGATGAACAACGGAACCTTCACCACCAGCCCGGTGGTCAATCGGGCGGGCTTGTTCCCTCCCGAGACGGTATCCCCCTTCACACTTGGCCGGGTTTCCGCCACCTCCAGATCCACGAACGTGGGCGATTTCACCTGGATCAACGTCTCTTGATGGAACCGGCCGGTCAGCTCCAGATTCTCCACCAGGTAGTTGATCAGGTCGCCGATTTGATCCCGAGTGAGTCGAAGTTGCTCGAAGCTCTCCGTGTCCATGAACCAATATTCGTCCCCGGTCCCGGTATGATACAGGAACTTCAACCCCCGGTCCTCCAGGTAGATGGGCGTCACGTTCGCGGTTCCCTTGAAGGTTTCCGAGATCACCCGGCCGGTCCCGAGGTGCTTGAGCTTCGTGCGTGCGAGCGCCCCGCCGCGTCCACGCTTCGAATGCTCATACGCCACAATCTCGTAGACTGCCCCGTTGTATTCGATCGACATCCCTTTCCTCAGGTCGCTGACCGGTACGCCCATGGCTGATTATGACCCGCCTCTGGCCTCGTCGGCCACCGTCTCTGCTTCACCCGCTATCTCTTCCGCCTCCCGTCGTCTCCGGCGCTCGGCGAACCGGGCCACGATCAGGCTCACCTCGAATAGCAAAATGAGCGGAATCGCTAAGAACGCTTGAGTGATCACATCGGGCGGTGTCAAGGCCGCCCCGACGATGAACGCGATCAGGACCATGTACTTCCGTTGCCTGATCAAAAACGCCCGCGACGTGATCCCGACCCGCACCAACATGAAGATGACCACCGGCAACTCGAACAGGATCCCGAAGACGAGGATGAACAGCATCGTGAACGAGACGTAGTTGCCGACGGTGAAGACTGCAGAGAGTTGTGGTCCGCTGATCCGGATCAGGAAGCTGATCGCGATCGGCAGTACGATTAAGAAAGCAAACGCCGTCCCGGCAAAGAACAACAGCGTCCCGAAGAAGAACGTGCCGAACAGAAATCGGCGTTCTTGATCGAAGAGCGCCGGGACGACGAACTCCCAGATCTGGTAGATGATGAATGGCATCGAGAACACTAGGCCGGTGAACAATGAAAGTTTGATAAAGGTGAAGAACGCCTCCGTCGGATGGATGAAGATCAACCCGATGGACTGGAACAGGAGCCGGCGAAACGTGGCCACCAGAGCGGTAATCTGATCTTCGGTGAACTGGCCGCTCTCTCTGAAGAAATCTTCCAATGCTTGGAGGATCGCAGGGATATCCGAGGTGGAGAACCCGGTCCCTATCTGCAGCGGTCGGGCCAGGATCTCCAAAAGTTCCTGCCGGAAGAAGTAGGCGACCAGGGCGACGACGATGACCGAGGCCACCGAGTAGATGATGCGGCCGCGCAACTCATCCAGGTGTTCGACCAGGGTCATCTTCTTGTCATCGGACATTTCACATCTTTCATATCATATACGATCTAAGCCGTAAAAAACAAACGGAGTTTGGCAACCTCTCGGGCGCACCGCTGGCTATGACACCTTCGCGGCCGGCGATCTTCGATCGGCGACCAACTGTGCATACATCCGCTGCAGGAACCGCTGACGATCCTCGGCCTTGATGATGTCGGCGCGACCCTGCATCATGATGTGGAAGGCGAACGGGCTGACCCGGTCGGTCTCCATCCCCTCGATCTCGATCCGTCCCGCCCGGATCTCATCGAGGACACGTTCGGCCGCGGCCACGTCCATCGCATCCTCCAGAACCTCCCGATATGCCTCCTTCAGGATCGGAAAGTAGTCATCCAGATCCTCGACGGCCCGCTTCAACAGGGTCGACTTGAACTGTTGGCGACCGACCGATCGTCTTTGACCTTGGTAGTGGCGTAAGATCATCAGCCCCCGGGTCGCACAGTGGCGGAACCGCCGTTTCAACAGCTCGGTCTCCTCGAGTGCGTCCTCCAGAACCTGACGCAACCGACGATGGCAGAGTTCGTTGAACGCATCCATCACCCGCACGGTCCCCTGATAAGCGAGGTAAAAACCGTGATCGGTGATGCTGATCTTCACATCCTTGTTCTCCCGCCGGGCGATAAGCCAGGCAATCGCTCGACTCAGGGCGTCGTTGGTCCGTCTGCCGAACAGGGCGTGAAACACCACCCATCTCTTGTCTCCCTCCCGGCAGGACTCCACCAGGATCTTCTCCCGGTGAGGAATAGGGGCGTGGCGGAACTGCTCGGCAAAGTAGCGATAGAGCGAATGGGTGCTGCGCTGGTCGACGAACAGGGAGCGCTCGATGAATGCCTCGATCTCCTGCTGAGTGCGACCGGCTTCGAACCTCCTGGCCATCTCCTGGCGGAACTGCTGGATATTGAGAGCGAGCTCGAAGCTGAGCGGCAGCATCTCCGAGAACCATGACGGAACCGTCGGGGAGTGACCAATGGCCGATTCGACTTGAGCGGTCATCCCCCGCGCGTAGCGGAACCGATAGGTATTCCCTCCCAGGACGAAGACGTCGTTTTTACGCAGCATCGCCAGGAACGACTCCTCGATCCGCCCGATCGTCTCCCGGCCTCGTTTGACCGTCACGTAAGACTCATCGGGGATCGTGCCTACGTTGGTCATGTAGATGACCCGGGCCAACCTCCCCCGCTTGCCGAGCATCCCCCGCTCCCGATCGTACCAGATCTTGGCATAGACGTTTCGGTCCTCTAAGGAGGTGTACTCTCCGGCCAGATAGTCGAGCACCGCCTCAAAGTCCGCCTCGGACAGGTCTTCGTAGTTGTGGCTTCGTGTGACAAGCTCCCACAGGTCATCGACGTGGACCTTCCCGCCGATCAGCGTTCCGAAGATCTGTTGGGCCAAGACATCGAGGGCGTTCCTGGGGATCTGGATGCGGTCGATGCGATCCTCAAGGGCACTTTTGAGCAGCACGGCGCACTCGACGAGGTCATCCTGATCCATGACCATAATCCGGCCCGTGATCCGATCGTGAAGCTTGTGCCCTGAGCGGCCGACCCGCTGCAGCGCTCGAGCGACGCTCTTCGGCGATCCAAGCAGGACCACCAAGTCGATGTAGCCGATGTCGATCCCGAGTTCCAAACTGGTGGAACAGGCCACGACCTGGAGTTCCCCCTCCTTGAGCCGGCGTTCGACGTCGAGCCGGTGACGTCGGGAGAGTGATCCGTGGTGGGCGGCGATGGTCTCGTTGGTGTAACGGTCCGGGAACCGAATCTTCAGGTTGTGGACGATGCTCTCCGTCCCTGCCCGGGTGTTGGTGAAGATCAGGGTCGTCCGATGCTGCTGGATCAATCGATCGAGGAGCGCATACATCCGGGCGCGCTTCTCCTCGGCCGAGACACGGATGAAGTCGGCGACCGGGCTCAGGACCTTAAGGTCAAGGTCCTTGATGAACCGTACGTCGACGACCCTGCAGTCTCGGTACAGATCCTCATCGTCGGCGGCCCCTGCGAGGATCCGGCCGTACTTGCGACCTACCAGGAACCGGGCGACCTCCTCCAGCGGGCTGATCGTCGCCGACAGCCCGATCCGGATGAAGTCGGTCATCTCTTGGAGGCGCTCCAGCGATAAAGACAGATGGGCACCGCGCTTTGAGGCGGCAAGCGCGTGGATCTCATCGATGACGACCCAGTTCAGATCGTTGAACTGCTCGGAGAACCGCTTGGACGCCAGGGCGATCGCGAGCGATTCGGGCGTGGTGATCAGGATATGCGGAGGTCGCGTCAACATCTGCTGGCGGCGGTGAGCGGGAGTATCCCCGGTTCGGACCGCCACCCGGATCTCGACGTCCTTCTGTTCCTCCTGGGCCAGCGATCGGATCTCACCCAGTGGATCATAGAGATTGCGTTCGATATCGTTCCCCAACGCCTTTAGCGGGGAGATGTAGACGCAGTAGATGCGATCCTCGAGGGCGCCGCGATCGGCCAGGGTCAGCAACTCACTGAGGATCGCCAGGGCAAAGGAGAACGTCTTGCCTGATCCAGTGGGTGCTGAAATGAGGCAGTTCTCGCCGCGATGGATGTTCAGCACTGCATACCGTTGTGGAGGACTGAACGTTGCAAACTGACGTCTGAACCACGCGGCGACCAGTGGATGCAGCACCGCAAAGATCTCTTTATCGCTGTGGGGTTCGGTTTGAAATTTAATCATCAGGAGTCAGACTCTGGACGATCTATCGTTTCGATCGGGTTCATCGGCTCACGATCTCGGCGCCGACGATCCCCCCTTCGGCAAGGAACCGGCGCATCCTCTCCGCCGCCGCCCGGCTAAGGTAGTAGCCGAGGGTGACCGCATAGCGTTCCTCGGCCCCGAGGCCGGCCGCGAAGATCTCAGCGTGATAACCTGCCTGTCGCAACACGTCCACCTGTTGTTTCGCGCGATACAGATGTTCGTAAATCCCTATCCGCAACGTATAGTAGTGGGGAAGTCGGGGCATGTCAACCACCCGGATCCCGACGGTGCTCACCCCCGACTCCAGGAGCCCGAGCGTCTTGGCGGCCGCGTAGCTCAGATCAAGGATCCGATCCCGATGGAACGGGCCGCGGTCGTTCACCCGGACCTGAACTCGCATGCCGGTCTTCAGATCGGTCACCGCGATGATCGTTCCCAGCGGCAGGGCCTTGTGAGCCGCGGTCATCGCGAACATGTTGAACGGCTCCCCGGAAGCGGTCGGCCGTCCGTGGAATGCCTCTCCGTACCAGGAAGCGACTCCGACCTGATAGAAACTGCGCTCAAAGCCAGGTTCCACCGGGCGGTAACGCAACTCGTCGGTCGCGGTGGTGCAACCCGTCAGCACCCCCAAGCACAGGCCCAGGAGCATCAGATGGATCGAATGAGCAGAATGCCAGATCATTGTATTACCAGTATAATGACTATAATTCGGATCATGTCCGTGTAGCAACCGCGGCACCTACTGGTGACGGTGTCGTCGAACCCTACGCGGCAACCACGACAACCATGAATGGATGCGATCATACAGGATGTGGAGGGCGTTAGGAAGGTAAAGACCGAGGACGATCCACAGGAGAGATCTTCGGTGGATGGCAAGGTAATCGATGAACTGGATGCCGTCGGGCCGTTCGATGACGTGGCCCCGATATAGCCCGAAGAGGACCAGCCCGGCGACGAGCAGCAGATAGACGATCCGGGAGAGGGGACCGAAGAACAGATGATGGCTCAGGTGACGGTGTTTGAATAGCTTGATATAGGGGATCCAGATGACTCCAAGGAGCCCCCAGCGGCGCCTCGCCAGATTATACCGCAGATCGAGATCCGGGCTCAACAACAGGCTGGAAAGCAGATACGCCCCGGCGACGAACAGCAGGTCGGTGGATCTGAGCATGACCGATGGGAACCGCTCTCCAAGCAGATAGAGGCCGGCAATCACCACCGGAAGCAGAATCAGCTCGGTGTGCAGATGTTGCTTGCCTGAGGGCATATTCGGCTCCACTTTAGCGCATCACCGGCTCGAAGTCAACGGGTGAGATCAGGGGGCCTAAAATCGAGACTTGACTATCGGGAGCCAATACGATAAAATACATATTTAGCAGTCAAGCTCTTAGAGTGCTAAGAACCCCAAGAGCGGATCCAGAGTTGTAATCAAAAAAAGAAAGAAACAAAGCAAAGGAGGGCACGATGGCCCAGAAGACGAAGACCACGGTCAAACCGTTAGGAGATCGGGTGTTGGTCAAGCAGGTTGAGTTGGCGACCGAAGCCGAAGGGGGTATTGTCCTTCCCGAGGGTGTCGGGGATAAGGACTACCGTCAGGCGGAGGTGCTGGCCGTAGGAACCGGCAAGACGATCGAGGTGAAGGAGGGCGACATCGTTATCCTCTCCGGGTATTCCGGGACCGAGATCGAGGTCGACGGGGAGGAACTGATCCTGGTCAAGCACAACGACATCCTCGCTGTGGTCGACTAGGCGGGTTAGGCCAGGTCAACTTCAACTCAACCCTCAAGAAGAATAAGGAGGTTCAGACAAGATGGCCAAGAAGTACAAGCAGGTGAAGTACGGTGCCGATGCCAGGGAGAGTCTGAAGCGGGGCATCGACAAGCTGACGAAAGTGGTGCGGATCACCCTGGGCCCGAAGGGAAGGAACGTAGTGCTTGACAAGGAGTTCGGGTCGCCGGTCATCACCAACGACGGGGTGACGATTGCCGAGGAGCAGGAGTACGAGGACGAGTTCGAGAACATCGGGGCCCAGCTCCTGAAGGAGGTGGCCAGAAAGACCAACGATATCGCCGGAGATGGGACGACGACGGCCACGATCTTGGCCCACGAGTTGATCACCCAAGGGTTGAAGAACGTGGCTGCTGGAGCCAACCCGATGGATATCAAGCGCGGGATCGACCAGGGCGTCGAGGTGATCGTCGAGGAATTGCAGAAGATGAGCAATAAGCTGACCACCAAAGAGGAGACGGCTCAGGTGGCGACCATCTCCGCAGATGATGAGGAGATCGGCCAGACCATCGCCGACGCGATGGAGAAGGTCGGGGATGAAGGGGTCATCACCGTCGAGGATTCCGATACCATCGAGACCTACTTCGAAGTCGTCGAGGGGATGCAGTTCGATCGGGAGTATCTCTCCCCATACTTCGTTACCAACTCTGAGAAGATGCGCGTCGAGTTGAACGATCCCTACCTGTTGGTCACCGACCAGGAGGTCAAGAAAGCCCGGGACATCATCCCGCTCCTCGAGAAGGTCGCCCAGGCGAACAGACCCCTGGTGCTTATCGCCGACGATGTCGAGGGTGAAGCGTTGACGACGATGGTCCTGAACAAACTGAAGGGGACGGTCAGCTGTGTGGCTGTCAAGGCCCCGGGGTTCGGGGATCGTCGCAAAGAGATGCTCCAGGACATCGCCATCCTCACCGGCGGACAGGTCGTTGCCGAGGATGTGGGCATGAAGGTGGAGAACACCACCATGGACATGCTCGGTCGGGCTGAGAAGGTGATCGTGACCGGTGACGATACCACGATCATCGGTGGCAAAGGCTCCGAGAAGGAGATCAAGGGGCGGATCGAGCAGATCAACGCCCAGATCGAGACAACCGACTCCGACTACGATCGGGAGAAGCTCGAAGAGCGCAAGGCCAAGCTGGTCGGTGGAGTCGCGGTCATCAAGGTCGGCGCCGCAACCGAGACCGAGTTAAAAAACAAGAAGCATCGGATGGAGGACGCGTTGGAGGCCACCAAGGCGGCGGTCGACGAAGGAATCCTGCCCGGTGGCGGGGTTGCCCTGATCAACGCCACCAAGGCGCTCGATAATCTGAAGTTGGATGGCGATCAGCAGGTCGGTGTGACCATCCTCAATCGGGCGCTCGAGTCGCCGATTCGCCAACTGGCGGACAACGCCGGATACGAGGGAGCACTCGTCGCCGAGAAGGTCAAGGAGAAGGAGCTGGGGGTCGGCTTCAACGTGGTCACTGAGAAGTACGAGGACCTGATGAAGGTGGGGATCATCGACCCGACCAAGGTGACCCGCTCTGCCCTTCAGAACGCGGCAAGCATTGCCGGGATGGTCCTGACGACCGACGCGCTAGTGGCGGAGTTCCAAGAGCAGGAAGAGCAGCCACCGATGCCGCCGTCCCCATACATGTAGCGTAACCAGGGTCAGTCACAGCATACAAACCTGACCTCTGCACAGCACATCCCACAACGATGTGGGGTGTGCTGTGTTTATCTTTATCTGAGGTGGCCTATGAACGTGGGTTTGGTATTAGGGGGTGGCGGGGCCCGAGGGTATGCCCACATCGGCGTTGCTCAGGTTCTCCAGCAGCATAGGATTCCCATCGATATCGTCGTCGGCACGAGCATGGGGGCGGCCATCGGCGGAGCGCTCGTCTGCGGCATCGACCTCGATATGCTGGGCAAGGTCCTGAAGACACTCGATCTCAACGAATTGCTCGGCATTCCGACCAGTATTTTCAGGGAGATCGAGGATCTCCTGAGCCGGACAACTGCGGAGTATTTCCGCAAGGAGGCCCGATGGCGGAGCGTCCGCTTCGGGAGCAGCAGGCTCAGCAAGCTGTTCG
The DNA here is from genome assembly GCA_046758705.1 of Bipolaricaulia bacterium. GTDB lineage: Bacteria > Bipolaricaulota > Bipolaricaulia > JBHIAT01 > JBHIAT01 > JBHIAT01. The sequence goes on along the minus strand of JBHIAT010000023.1, from coordinate 8,284 downwards.
AGTTCTACTCGCTGTTCACCAAGAACCAGGGGTTTGAGGATCTGACGAGCGATTTCGCGGTGGTCGCTGTCGATATCGACACCGGTAAGGAGGTGATCATCGAGACGGGGAAGCTCTATCGGGCGATCGCCGCCAGTTCAGCCATCCCTGAGTTCTTCTATCCGGTCTGGTGTGGGGGACACTGCTTGGTGGACGGCGGCAGCGTCAACAACCTCCCGATCGACGTGGCGGTCGATCGAGGTGCCGACGTGGTGATCGCCGTCGATGTCAGCGCCGCGATCGCTTCGAAGGTGAAGACCAGCTTCGATGTGCTCATTCAGGCCCAGCTCATCACCTCCAGAGAGCTCACCCGGGTGAAGACCGAGCTGGCCAAGCAGAGCTTGGGGGAGCGGTTGTGGATCCTGCATCCGGATGTCCAACAGGCCAGCTGGTCGTCGTTACGCGAGATCGCTCCGATTATCGAAGCGGGCAGGCGGGAAGCAGAGCGGCATATAGCGGCGATTCAGGAGATGATCGCCACTCACAGCCGCCGGCTCTCCGCAGACGCCTAAATCCGTTCCCTCCCCGATCCTCTAGTTGTTTACCGTTGCCGAGTTTTCCGCCTTCGGTGTCCCCCGGAGCGATCTCTCTTGGGTGTCCAGACCGGTCGTCCACGCACCGTCGTTGCTTGCCCAGTTCTCCGGAATGTCCGCTGCTTCGGGATCGACTCGTTCCATCGTTACGTAACCGTCCACGGCCCCAGCATACCACGCTCGGCCGCCCAAGTTGGCCGTATCGATCAGGTGGCCATCTCCGTCGAACAACCGCAATACCTCTCCGGCATTCGACAACCCTCCGGCATAGATCAAATCGGCCTCGATATCGCCGACGGTCAGATCGTCGGATCGCTCCAGCAAGTAGAAACTATCTGCCGGGATCGTCCCTTCAAGCATAATCTCCGGGCTCGCATCGTCCGCCACCAGTCTCCAACCTGTCAGGTCGATCTCTTGATCCGTGTTGTTCTTGAGCTCGATCCATTCGTCAAACGGGCTGGCTGCCGTTCCCATCCAGGCGATCTCGTTGATTACCACCTCCCGCTCGGCCAGCGCCGGAGTGGCGAGGACGAGCATCAGCAACACCTCCCCACATGTGCCCCATAGGAGAAGTCGTTTCCGCATTCCCATCTACCTCCTTATCGTTGTATGTCAAGCTTACCCCCGGTTCCGAGATCGGGCAACGACATCCGTCATGAGGCAGGGGAGAACCTTGTCAGGTTAGGGTGCTATATCAATCGTCATTCCTCAGCAATCGAAGGGGCAAACAGGAACATCCCGGCAAGTAGCCAGAAGAGGATGAGCATGTCATAGTCATAGAGGATGTTGTCCACCTGGTCGTGGACGAGGTAACCGATGAACGCGGCCAGCCCCCCCCAGGCCCAAGGGGCACGGAACCGCAACCCCTGGATCCCTCGGTAGAGGATAGCGAGAACGATCGCAACAAACAGCGCTGCCCCGATGAGTCCCTGCTCGGCCAGCTGCTGGAGGAACAGGTTGTGGGCGAAGGGGGGTGGGGGATTATCGGGAGGACCTTCAGGAAGCCGATACAGCGGATACACGAACGGGTAGAGCCCGGTTCCCACACCGAAGAAGAACGATTCTGTGGACATGCGTAACGTGCTCGTCCACAAGTAGAATCTCCCCTCGCCTGAGTTCAGGTCGAGGACACTGTTCATCCGGTTGCGCAACGGTGTAACCTGCCACATGACCAGGGAGACGGCCAGGGAGAGCAGCACCAGGAAGACGGCGGTGATCGCCAGCGCTCTTTTGGTCGGAAACCTCTTCACCACAGCGAACACGAACGCAAGCCCACCGGCGATAAAACCGGCCCAGGATCCGCGACTGAGCGAGAAGATCAGCCCGGTGAGCGTCGCCCCCCAGACTGGGAGCAGCAGATACCGCCAGCGATTTCCCCTGAGCGTGAAGAACAGCCCGAGGGCGATGAAAAATCCGGCGATCATTAACGTTCCAAAGGCATTCTGCTCCTTCAGCAGGGTTCTCGCCTGGATCGTGCCCTCGAAGAAGTGGCGATACAAGCTGTATAGAGATGACAGGAACGCCGAAGCCGCAAAGACCCAGAGCATCCCCCTGAAGAACCGTGCCGCGGCGATCAACCGTGGGATCGCCAGGAATGCGAACCGGATCACTAAATAGAAGGCTAACGTGTTGAGACTTGCGATTAGAGGGTTTGAAGAAAGCAGTGCCGAGATCCCCATGAACAGGATCATCACATACAAAAGCTTTCTCAATCCTGCCAGGGTGCCCGCCGCGGCGCTCCCTCCGTCCGCCTCCTGGACCCCTGCCCTCCGTCTCAAACGTCCGATCGCCCGGGAGATCATCAGAAGCAGGAGCCCGATCGTTCCGTTGCCCCAGGGGAGACCGAAGAACAGGAGACCCCAGCCGAGCTGCTCCACTCGTCCCACAGTTCGTGCCTTTCGGGAAAAGATCTGTTAGGTATCATACCGAAGAACAGGCCGTGAATTCAACCGCCGAGGAGCGTGATCCCATGACGTGCGAGTGGTGAGGAAAACCCGTGTATCGCTCAGCCAGACCTCACCGTGAAGCAGAACACTCAGGAGCCAAGCGAAAGAGTCCACTCCAAACTTCTGGCCGGTCTTGAGGTGCGGGTGGACTAAGTTAAAGTTGCCATGGACCTGAAAGAGACTCAGAAGCTAATTATTACTCACTGTCAAAGCCAGATATGGTAAAGATTTCCCGAGAGGTGAAACGCAATGAAAATCGAATATGATCCGGACTTTAAGGTTCGTGGGGTTCGTTGAGTTCTTAGGGTTCATAGGGTTCGGGTAGAACTGCCTGCATGTCGAAAATTGAACGATTTGAGGACATCCGCGCGTGGGGGGAGGCTCGGGAGGTTGTCAACAACATTTATAACGTCACCGGCCGAGGAAGTTTCGCCCAGGATTTCAGCTTGAAAGATCAGATCAGGAGGGCGGCAATTTCTATCCCTTCAAACATAGCAGAAGGCTTCTCCCGGCATTCCAACAAGGAATTTATCCAATTTCTGTTCGTAGCCAAGGGCTCGGCGGCGGAAGTTCAAAGCCAACGGTACACCGCCCTTGATCAAGGGTACATCTCCCAGGAAGAATTTGATAACATCTATTAAGAAGCTGGAGGTCGTCTCCAAACAGATCTCCCGATTCATCACCTACCTCAAGAACGCCGACTAACCCCACGAACCCGATGAACCCCACGAACCCGATGAACCCCACGAACCCGATGAACCCCACGAACCCAATAAACCCCACGAACCCAATAAACCCCACGAACCCAATAAACCCCACGAACCCAATAAACCCCACGAACTCCACGAACCGATGAACCGTTTGGGCACAGGGTCAAGAAGTTGTATAATTGAGCAGCGAATAGATCCTTGGGAGGTTGGTAAAGATGGCTAAGCTCGAAGTACCGACTGAGAGGCTGACTTATGAAGAGTTTTTGGCCTGGTGTGATGAGGACACCTGGGCGGAGTGGGTCGATGGGGAGGTTATCGTGCTATCACCTGCATCAAAGAGGCATCAAGAGTTGGCGGACTTTCTCACCAGGGTCCTGGGTATCTTTGTCGAAGTCCGGGATTTGGGGATGCTGCTGAGCGCGCCGTTCCAGATGAAGACGGGGCCCGATCTGCCGGCGGGATATCCTGCTTCAACCCAAGAAGCTGAACTTTCTGAACCGAGAGACAGACCGAACGGCCAAACTGTTTCCAGGCGGTGCGTCGCTCTTGCAGACCCGCGTTGTAGATCTCTCTACAGATACCGAGCCAGGCTTGGAGGATCTCAACTTGCTTAGGTGTTGGGTAGAGTCTGTATTTGAAGGTCTTTCGCATGGATCTGGATCTTATCTTTTCCTAGTCCTCTACTCTCGGCAGGGCTGTCTTTCAACAAGACCCCACAACCCCATCCTGTGCCTTATTACATCGTAATCGAACCGGCTACCCCGTGCCACGACAGATGTCGTCAGCGAAGGGTGAACGTTGTCACAATGATCCCTCGATTCTTAGCAGGTCAGTCAGGTGAAGAGATCAACCGACTAACGGCGGTTACGAGGGATCCACGAATCCCTTGTATCCCCATGGATCAATCCAGGAGGCTTATAGCCCCTCGTGCTCCCCATAATCGCTAAGCGATGAAGAATTCAGGGACTTGTACAACGAAGCTGATGAGGTGGCCAGGTTGATCTCCGGTTTCATACGCTATTTGAAAGGAGCAGACGGATGACTAAGGAACTCGGACTCTTGACTGATGACTCACGACTTCCTGACTGTGTTTTTGACTCACGACTCTGGGCGCATGACTTTGGACTCATGACTCTGGACTTAAGAGGGGCTTTGCCTCAGGAGCTGGCAAAAGATATACTGGAAGCGATTCGATCCCGGTTATTGGGCCGGCGTGATTGCTCACAGTCTAGAGCGTCCACGGAAGGTGAGAGGTGGTGTTTCTAATGACGCAGCAGGTCCAAGAGCTGCCCGATATCCATGAGATCTCTAAGAAGGGTCAAAGGATCTTGGAGGCCATCCCTAAGGAGTTGGCAGAGGAGCATTTTGGCCAATTCATCACTATTGAGGTTGACTCCGGGGATTATTTCATGGGTGATACGGCGATTGAGGCCACCCAAAAGGCCCGAGCCAAGCATCCGGATAAGATCTTTTTCCTGGGCAGGATCGGCTATCGAACCGCTTATACTTTTAAGGGGCGTCGATGATCGAGGGGACCATTCGGGGGGCGGGAACACCCGTCTTAGCAATTAAGGTCATCGGTAGAGGTGGTGAGGAAGTCACGGTCGAAGGGATCCTGGACACCGGTTTTGATGGCTTTCTGTGTCTGCCGATCCCCTTAGCGGTCTCCTTGGGTCTGGAGCTCATCGACGTGACCCACACGGAATTGGCTGATGGGACGATTGTGGAGGACGAGCTACTCTTCGCCGGACGAGCAGAATGGGACGGGGTCACAATGGACGTAGATATTCTGTTGACCAGATCAGAAGATGTCCTTATTGGGACTGCATTCCTGAAGGGGTATGTAGTTGAGTTAGACTATAAAGCTAACAGAGTGCGTATCGAAAGGAATTCCGACTAGGGAGAGAAGACGTGATGAGCAAATGACTCATGACCCAGGACTCTCGACTCTGGACTCATGACCTTTCTCCGATTCAGTCCTTAAAAGAGTTGCTCGAAGAAAACGGTGAATAGATTGAAGAACCCTATGAACCCAACAAACTCCATGAACCCTACGAACCCTGCGTTTGCGTTTGCAAAATCCTAACATTTGTGCTATTAATGGGCCACACTCTTGAAGTATTACCGGCACAGGGTGGTGCTCTTGGTGAGTGAGGCGACAGAGTCTGGGGTCGTGAGTCAAGGATTCATGGGTGACCAAATTATGGCTGCCCCAGGTCCAGACTTTAGCTGGGCAGCATTCATTGCTACGGGATCAGCTCTTTGGATTTTCGACTGATGACTCACGACTCCCTGGCTGTGTTTTTGACTCTGAACTCTCGACGATGGACCAACCGACTATGGATAGCTGACTATGGACTACGGATCGGATGACGATGTTGCGGGTGGTGGGTCGGGAACTGATCATGGGATGGCCGGAGGATGAGCCAAACCGACCCGAAGGGAACGGCAAACAGGCTATCCAACAGAATGAGAATGAATAAGGAGGTGGGCTTATGAGAAAGAGGGAGGGTGCGACGATTGCCAGCAAGCCGGTGCTTCTCTACAGCCTTCATCAGCCAGATCTGTCCTTGACCGCTCCTATTGCCATCTCCCTAGAGTACGATCCGGATGCGGATCAGGTGGTGGCCTACGCTTATGATCTAGAACTCTTCGGCTATGGAGAGACCGAGCTTGCGGCCTTGAGCGATCTGCGACGAACTGTGGCTGATCTCTACCTTGAATTGCAAGAAAGTCAGGATCACCTGACCGGTGAGGCCCTAGCCATCTGGCGATATCTCTCTCAAGTGGTTCAAAGCACCCAAAAGCCATGAAGGTCAGCGAGGTGCTCCGTGCCTTTGAGAAGCTTGGGATGCGGATCCGTGAGGGAAGGGATACGTTAGCCTTCTTCCGGTGCGGAGAGCGCCTTGTCCTCTGGACCAAGGTCCCCCACGGACGAGGGGAGCTTAAAGGCAGGCTCCCTCATTACATTCGGCAACAGCTCAGGCTTAACGAAGAACAGTTCGGAAAGCTTATCCAATGCGAGATAAGGAGACCAGAGTACGTCCAGATTTTGAAGGATAAGAAGGTCAAGATCAGCATATCCTCACCCTGATAGTAAGTATCGTTTGAGTTCTGTTTGACAACCCACAGGTAATCTCCTTATGATAAATCACAAGTCAGACAATCTGGAAGCCCAAGAAATTATAACTTGGCAAATAGGGGTGGAGACAATGGCCAAGCCGAGGACCAAGATCAAGTACACCTACCAGGACTATAAAAGCCTGCCCGAATCTGAGGCCGAACGCTACGAGCTGTTGGAAGGAGAGTTAGTCATGGTTCCGTCACCCAGTTTTGAACACCAACGAATTTCAGGTAACCTTGAATTTTTGCTGAGAAACTTCGTGCAACAGAACGACCTTGGGATTGTCCTTGATGCTCCCTTTGACGTCCACTTCATCGAGGAGGGGGAAGACAAGGTTGCCCAGCCGGATATCCTCTATGTCTCGAAGGAACGTTCCCATGTGATTACCGAAGAAGAGATTCGGGGAGCACCAGACTTAGTGGTGGAGATTCTCTCCCCAGGGACCGCGGAGCGGGATCGAGGATACAAGAAGACCTTATATGCCCGCCATGGCGTAGTGGAGTATTGGCTCGTCGATCCTGAAGCGAAGACGGTCGAGGTGTTCGCACAGGGGGAGCAAGGGTTCGAAACGGTCAGGGTGTATCAACGCAGCGAAGTGCTCAACTCTCCTCTACTCAAAGGGTTAGAGATCGATCTCCAGGAGGTCTTTTGATCTGAACCTGTCTGAAGGGACGGGACAAGGAAGCGAAGCGATATGCGGCGAGGAAGGCAAATGTCCCTTGGGACCGCTAAATTCTGGGAAGTTTGCAAGGTTTTCATGGTCGAGCGGAGGTGAGGTGTGATGAAGGTGATGGTGGTGGACGAGCGGAAGGAACTCCTTCGCGAGCCCTATGTGGTGCGCCTTGGAGGCTGGTCCCTGGAGCGCTACCTGAAGGAGGCGCCGGAGCATCTGATCTGGGAGTTCGTGCAGGGGGAGGTGGTGATGTATTCGCCGGCGACTGCTGAGCATCAGGATCTTGTAGGTTTCCTTTATCGACTTTTGGCTGGATACTGCGAGGCGCGGGGATGGGGGAAGGTGTTGACTGGTCCGGCGGCGGTTCAGGTCCTTCCAGATGTGATCCGGGAGCCGGACCTGTTTGTGTTGCCGCCCGAGGAGGTCCCGAAGGCAAAAGGGGTGCCGCTAGAGGTCCGGCCCGCCCTGGTGGTGGAGGTCATCAGCCCGTCCACCCGGACGATCGATCTCAAAGAGAAGGCAGAGGACTATCGTGAGGCTGGGATCTCAGAGTATTGGGCGGTGGACATGGAGCGGAAAGAGATCTTGGTGCATCGGCTCAAGGAGGAGAGGTTTGAGGTGGAGCGTGTCACCTCGGGGAAGGTCGAAAGCCGTTCTGTCTCCGGCTTCTGGGTGGAAGCCAGCTGGCTGTTTCAGGATCCCCTTCCGTCCGTCGCTGAGTGCTTCAGAGAGCTGATAGGAGGAGGCTAACAGATATACCATGGAAGAAACCTGGCCGATACCTGATGTGTCACCGGCACCGATCACCTATGAACAGTTCTTAGCGTTGGTGCCGGAGAAGTTTGAATGGGTGGACGGCTATCTCTTTGATCCCCCGTATCGTCACGGGATGAGAGAGCGATTGCTGGCTTTGCTATTAACGAACGAAGGTCTAGCGAGGGCGGTGCGGCTAGCGCCTCCGGAGCGCTGGCGGGAAGCACTGCGGCAGGTCTATGGAACGGAAGACCCTTAGGGATCGTTGTCGGTAAACCCCCATCCACATCATACTGTAGGGCGTACAACTATGCTTAGCCTCAGTTGCCCATACGGGCCTTTGGCTTCAGCGCATATAGAGAGTCAGAGGGCCCAGAGTTGGGTATCAAGAGTCTAGAACAGAATGGCAAAAATCGAGCGATTTGAAGATATCAGAGCCTGGGGAGAGGCCCGGAAGATCGTCAGTGATATCTATAAAGTAACCAGCAGAGGAAACTTTGCCAAAG